>CALVBY010000006.1 GCA_944325905.1 Candidatus Gastranaerophilales bacterium
CCGGTATTGATATTAATGGGAATGAACAATTATTTGATTTGGAGAGCTACAAAGGTCAGCGTGTAGTTTTGTATTTTTACCCAAAAGATAACACCTCAGGCTGCACTCAAGAAGCATGCGATTTTAGAGATAATATGAATCGTATAACTCAATATGCAACTGTCATCGGGGTTAGCCCTGACAGTATAAAAAGCCACAAATCTTTTCAGGAAAAACAGGGTTTGAATTTTGCGCTTTTGTCTGATCCTGAACATATTTTGAGCGAAAAATTTGGGGTTTGGAAGGAAAAATCCATGTATGGAAGAAAATACATGGGGATTGAACGTTCTACCTTTATTCTTGATAAGGCCGGAAATATTGAAAAAGAATGGCGAAAAGTTAAAGTCAAAGGACATGTTGACAAAATTATTGAGTATTTAGTACACTAAACTTGTTATCAATCAGCTTAGAAGTGCAGGCCAAAAGGCTTAAAAACTACAAGATTTGAACGCTATTTATTTGGTATAACAAAATTAGTTTTATAATTATGTGATTCTTATAATTAAAATTGTTCATAGCAAAAAAGAATTTTTACAAATTTTATGTTAATATGAAATTAGCAAGTGATTAACTAAGAAAATTTTTCATAATATTTGCATACAACTAAATTGTAATCTAGGGATATATGGCACAATGCTAAATCTTTTTAGTAATGAAACAGTAAATAATGGACGCCAACCGGCTTTTGATTTATGCAAAACTGTTTGTATAATTTTAATGATATTATGTCATGTATTTTATGTAATAAAATTTACCAATACCCCATCTTTGACAGCAACCTTTATTGCGCATAATCTTGTTAGACTTTTAGGCGCACAATTTTTTATGTTTAGTATGGGGCTTGGTTTAGCTTACACTAGGAATGATACAGCCAAATGCTGCTTAAAACGCGGAATAATATTACTCCTTACAGGATATTTACTTAATTTTTTAAGAGAAATTCTACCATGGATGCTTTTTGGTAACTACCCGATGTTTAGTAGTATTATGTCAAATAACAAGTTCTTAATGCTTTTAAGCGGTGACATTCTTCAATTTGCAGGACTTGCATTCTTATTCTTTGCATTCATCAAGCACTATAAACTGTCAAATTGGATGATATTTGTTATAACAATTCTAATAACTACAGTAGGAGCTTTTTGCACAAATGAAATTTCTGTAAAACTTTCACCTGACAATTTTTATTTTTCATTTATAGGTTTGTTTATACCAATAAAAAACTTCACTACAAGCGGTTATGTATGTTTTTCATTTTGCAATTGGATAATATACCCTGTAACAGGTTGGCTGTTTGGCAAATTGCTTAAGCGATGTATAAATCCTGACAAATTCTACTTATATTTATTGTTCATATCTGTGCCATTATTATTATTGGCTTGGTCAGCATTTGATGCAGCAGGGAAAAATATGTGGTTTATATTGATGAACCCCGTTGTATATCACCAACAAAATCCAATTATTTTGACTGTTTATATGAATATAATTGCGTTGGCTATAAGTTTAGCACATATTTTTTCAAATTATTTCGTGAAATTTAAAATATGGGGAGTAATAAAACACTTGAGCTCTGAATTGCCCACTTTGTATATTGTCTCTTGGGTTATAATCGGTTGGATTGGTGCTTTGTTAAAAATAAATCATAAATTTTTAACAAGAGATTTTGACAACATATTTTGGTTATTCGTAGTAGTATTGTTGCTTTCTGAGGTTTATGTATATTTTAAAAATCTTTGGAAAAACAAAAATACAGCTCGTGATTACAATACTATAGAGAAAAAAGATTTGTAATAATACAAATTGTTCCCCTAAACAAGAAATTCAGGTGATGTTTGTTAAGCTATTTTTGATATAACAAGATTATGTCAAGAATAATAAAAAATACTCTGCTCAATTACATTCCAAATAATTTTGTAATTGAAAATGAAATAAATTCTGCAAGAATTTTTGAATTAAATCAAAATTATGTAAAAGATGGTCTTGTTATTTATCTTTGCGAAAGAGAAATTCGTGCAAAAGACAACTTTGCACTGCAATTTGCCATCCAAAAATCTAAAACGCTTAATAAACAATTAAAAATTATTCATCCTAAAAATAACTATATTCACAAACCTAAACAAGAATTTATTGACAGACAACTTTTACAAGCACAATCCGAATTTTCAAGTGCTAAAATTGATTTTGAAATTGTTGAAAGTAATAATTTACCAGATTATATAGATGATTTGAAAGCATCTATTTTAATAGTAGATTTCAACCCTATTTTAGACCGAAAATGGTTAAATAATGTAAAATATAAAGTTTACGAAATAGATAGCCATAACATAACACCGGCAAGATTCGTATCCAATAAACAAGAATATAATGCAGCAACTTTACGTCGAAAAATTTACAATAATATTTATCCATTTTTGACAGAATTTGAAAACATTACATGTTATAAAACTGAAGCTGATTTGTGTTTAAATAATTTCATAAAAGAAAAATTACAATACTATGCAGAATTCAAAAATAACCCTTCAAAAAACATACTTTCCGGTTTATCAAAATATTTAAACCTTGGATTTATATCACGTCAGAGAGTTGCATTAGAAGTCATAAAATCAAAGATATCCGATGAAAATAAAGAATCTTTTTTGGAAGAATTAATCATAAGAAAAGAATTAGCCGATAATTTCTGTCTATATTGTAAAAGTTACAAATCGCTTAAATGTATTCCTAATTGGGCAAAAGAATCCCTTGATCTTCACAAAAATGATTTAAGAAAGTTCATATATACAAAAAAAGACTTTGAAAATGCAAAAACTCACGATAAACTATGGAACTTTGCACAAATGCAACTATTAAAAAATGGCATAATCCATGGATATCTAAGAATGTATTGGGCAAAAAAAATTCTGGAGTGGACAAGCTCACCCCAAAAAGCAATAAATATAGCAATTTATTTAAATGACAAATACGCATATGATGCCCCATCAGCAAGTGGATACTCTAATATTTTATGGTCGATTGCAGGATTACATGACAGAGCTTTTCGAAATTATCCAATAACAGGTAAAATTAGAAGAATGAACGCCCATTCCATTATAAAACTTTTAAATCTATAATTTTTATATTGCTAATATTACCTAATTAACCTATAATAAATGTTGTTATATAGGAGCGATTATGAGTAATTATGTATTAGAAGTTATAAATCAAGTGAAAGAAAAAAATAGCGGTGAAACGCAATTTATACAAGCAGTTGATGAGGTTCTTAGTTCAATAGCTCCATATGTTAAAGAACACGAAGAAGAATTTAAAAGTTTAGCTTTACTGGAAAGAATAGTAGAACCTGAAAGAATAATAAGTTTCAGAATTCCTTGGATGGACGATAGCGGAAAAGTAATAGTAAATAGAGGTTTTAGAGTACAATTCAACGGTTCAATCGGACCTTATAAGGGTGGCTTAAGATTTCATCCTACAGTAAACCAAAGTATCATGAAATTTTTGGGGTTCGAACAAATTTTTAAAAATGCTCTTACCGGATTTCCCATAGGAGGAGGAAAAGGAGGTTCAGATTTTGATCCAAAAGGCAAATCTGATAACGAAATAATGCGCTTTTGTCAGAGTTTTATGACAGAACTTCAAAAACACATAGGCCAAGATATTGATGTTCCCGCTGGTGACATCGGTGTTGGTGCACGTGAAATAGGGTACCTTTTCGGTCAATATCGTCGTATAAAAAATGATTACGAAGCCGGTGTTTTAACCGGCAAAGGACTTGAATACGGTGGATCTTTGGCCAGAAAAGAGGCAACCGGATATGGCCTTATTTACTTCATGGAAGAAATGTTAAAAGCAAATACTTTGAGTTTAAAAAACAAAACAGTTACAATATCAGGTTCAGGTAATGTTGCAATATATGCTTGTGAAAAAGCTCAAAATTATGGTGCAAAAGTAATTGCAATGAGTGATTCTAACGGCTGTATTCTTGATTTTAAAGGTATTAGACTTGATATTGTGAAACAAATTAAAGAAGTAAAAAGAGGAAGAATTAAAGAATATTTGAATTATGTACCGGATGCAAAATATTTGGAGAATAATTCTAAAATTCCTTCAATATATACTATTAAGACAGATATTGTTTTGCCTTGTGCGACAGAAAATGATATTAATTTAGAAGCTGCTAAAATTCTTGTTGAAAACGGATTAATTGCACTCGGCGAAGGTGCCAATATGCCGACAACAAAAGATGCAACAGAATATCTCCTATCAAAAGGAATATTATTTGCACCTGGGAAAGCTGCAAATGCCGGTGGTGTTGCGGTTTCTGCTTTAGAAATGTCACAAAACAGTATGCGATATTCTTGGACTTTTGAAGAAGTGGATAGGAAACTTGAGAAAATTATGCAAAACATCTTTTCTTCAGTCAAAAATTCTGCAGAAGAATATAATTTAGGCACAAATTATGTTGCAGGTGCAAATATTGCAGGCTTTAAGAAAGTTGCAAATGCTATGATAGCTCAAGGTATAATTTAATTTTGGACGTATTTTTGTAAAATAAGTTTTTTTAGAGCTTTTGCATTAACGGCATCAGGTTCTATTTGTATAAGTTTCTCCAAATATTCCAAAGCCTTATGATAATTTTCAAGTTTTTTTTGTGCTGCGGCCATAGCATATAAAGCGTCTATAAATTTAGAGTCAAGTTCAAGAGCTTTTTCTAAATCAAAAACAGCCATTTGTATATTTGGTTTTGGAATATCTTTACGAGTAAGAGTAATATACGCACGATTGTAGTATGCATCCGTCATTTGAGCATTCAACTGAATTGCTTTTGTATAATCAAGCATTGCGTTATCAAATTCTTGAAGTGCTTGGTATGCAACAGCACGATAAAAATAAGGTATTTCCCAATCTTTTTTAATTTCAAGAGATAGATTAATCTTTTTTATTCCTTCTGCATAATTGCCATCTCTTATATCTAAAATTCCATTGTCTAAATACTTTTTATAATCTGTCACTTTTAGATTTCCATGTATCTTATATTTTCACTTATCCTAAAATCTGCAGTAACTGATTCCTTTATTTCATCAATTGTAAACATAGGATTTATATCAGTTAAAAGTAATCCATCAGAAGTGACCTTAAATACACAACGTTCAGTAATAATTAAGTTAACTTCCCTATATGCAGTAAGTGGTAAATTACATTTTTTCAATATTTTAATTTGACCTTTGGAAGTGTGTTCCATGGCGACAATAACCTTTTTTGCACCCACAACCAAGTCCATAGAACCACCCATACCCGGAACAAATTTACCAGGTATAAGCCAACTTGCAAGATTTCCCTCTTCGTCAACCTGCAAAGCTCCTAAAACTGTTGCATCAATATGACCCCCACGCATCATAGTAAATGCCATTTGTGAATCATAAAAACTTGCACCTTTTTTAGCTTCTACATAACCGCCGCCGGCATTGATAATACTTTTGTCAATATTCTCACCTTTTTGGCTTTTTCCTACACCTAATAATCCATTCTCAGATTGAAAAGTTACATTTATTCCTTCAGGAACATAATCTGCAACAGCAGTAGGAAGCCCTATACCGAGAGTAACCACATCACCGTCTTTGAATTCTTTTGCGGCTCTTTTGGCGATAATTTCACGTATTTTATCTTTTGATAATTCTTGCATTGCTACTACCATTTACTTCTCCTCACAAGGAACAACATAATCTATAAACAAACCCGGAATAACAACCTCATTAGGCTCCAAACAATCTACAAGCTCGTCTGCCTGAACAATTACCGTTTCTGCTGCAGTGGCCATGATTGTGTTATGGTTTCTTGTGGTACCGTGAAATGAAACATTTCCGTATTTGTCAACTTTTGTTCCATATATTAAGGCAAAATTAGCACCAAGAGGTTTTTCGAAAATATATTTCTTGCCATCTATAATCATTGTTTCTTTATTTTCTTCAATAATTGTCCCTACCCCTGTTGGCGTCAATACCCCACCTAATCCGGTACCTTTTGCTCTGATTTTTTCTATTAAGGTCCCCATTGGTACAAGTTCAACTTCAATTTCACCATCATGCATTTGTCTCCCTGTTTCAGGATTTGTGCCAATGTGTGAGGCTATAACTTTTTTAACTTGTTTATTTTCAATCAATTTACCTCTATCAGCACCCGGAGTGGAGGTATCGTTACAAATCATAGTCAGATTTGAAACATTTTGCTCTATTAGTTCATCAATAAGCTTGTCCGGGGTTCCACAACTTAAGAATCCTCCTATCATTACTGATGAACCTTCTTTTATCATACTTACTGCTTCTTTTGCAGAAATTATCTTTTTCATAATACACTTTCCCTTAATATCAATTTTATTATAAAAAAAACCTTTTTGTAAAATCTATGGATATTCTGTTACATTTCCAATTAATTATACCCAATTAGGATAATAATATATTATAACAGTATTATTTTCTTTAATTTTTGCATGTCCACCTTTTATAAAATTAGTCAAAGAACCTGTTGGAGGCAAAAATGTTAGAGCCCATTTTAAAGGAAACACCCAAAGACTCCTATCTTGACCTTTAACCTCATAGCTGTTTGATATTTTCCCTTTTGGAATCCCCTCAAACTCAAAATTTCCTACGATAATACTTGCAGGTATTCCATTCATACCGCTTTTTATAATAGTCTCGACTCTTGCAGGTACAACTGTTCCTTTCGAAATTACAAGCTTACCTTTATAGTAAACATCCTGAATCACCTTAAATTCTATTGGTTTACCTTCATAAACTTCTTTTTCAGACGAAATCCTTTTAGAAATTGCAAGCTTTACAGGTATTTTTTTCGTATCACTATAATCATAAGTTAAATGTGCCACAGGTTGTTCAAATTCATTATCTTTCAATGTAGATTCTACAAGAGTATCTTCACACAACATGGCATAACAGTTAGAACCTAAAATCAAGGTAATAAGCAATATAAAAAATTTACTCATATTTAAGCTCTTCATGAGTTCCTTCCTTAATTTTATTTTCAAGCAATCGCCTGTTGTATTGAGATGTTAAAAGAAAATTTTGGTAACTATCTGTCTCAAAATATTTGTTATTAGCTAAAAAATATGGATACTTTGTATATATATATTCATAAATTATTGCTAATCTTTTGGACGTCAAATTTGTATGGGAAAAAGTATCAAATCTTTTTTGAGGGAAAGCTTTATGAATATATGTTATTAAACCAATCGGGTCATATCCTGCATTAACCATAAAATCGACAGCACGCTTATCTGCCACAATTTCATAAATTTTAGGGGCAATTTTTACTTCTATTGCACTTAAGCCTCCGTTCCAAATTCCACCATAAGACCTTAGTGCAATTGAGATACCCCTAGATAAAAATGCTGCAAGTTCATCTTCATTATCAATAAATTTAATATCGTTTTCATACAAAACTATCTGCCTCTTTGTAACTTCATCAGCAGATTTTAATAAGGATTTTTTTTCAGCCTTATCATAAACAAATATAATTCTTTTATCGATTTTGTTGGCATTTAAAATTTTTAAACCTACATCATCTATTTTTCCCTGTATTGTCTGCTCACGAACAATAACCGAATCGTCCACCGCGAAACAATTATTAAGTGTACAAAATAACAGTAGTATTAAAAATAAAATCTTTTTCATAAAACTTTCAACAATTAACTTTCAGCAACAATAGTTGTAACCAACTCACCATAACTGTTAAAATGGCCATCTGTTTCTTCAACTATATATCTTAATTCAGGTTTTCCTTCAACAGCATTTTCAGCGCAATCCATTGCTTCATCATAATCCTTGAATTCACCTATTAAAGTTTTTGTTAAACTTGAATGATTTTTTTCGGTATAAACACTGTACATAGCATATCTCCTTTCACAGTTACATAATATCACAGAACATGCTACAAAAGACAGATATTAAATACTTTTATTAAGTTAAGATTTTAAATATCTTCTCTGGCTACCGGAGCATTTATTGAATATAAATCAATTCCTCCAACAGCTTTATATAGAGATATTGTGGAAATTAAATAATTAATTTTATTTGATATTTCTTCTTTTTGCATCAACAAATGTGCTTCTCTGCTGTACAAAACATCAATATCAGAAGCTGCACCTATGTCATGCTTATCTTCCATCAATTTATAAATCTTGCTTTGAATCTTCATACGCTCAGTACTTTGATCGTAATTTTCCATAGCAATTTTATAACCGGCAAGACCCAAATTAATTTCTTTTATGGATTCCAAAATTGTCTTCTGATAGCTATTCAATGCTTCTTCATATTGATATTTTCTTAACTTAAGCATAGCCATCTTTCTGCCGCCTGCAAATAAATCGAATGAAGGCAATATTCCGGCATTAAATAATTGAGAATAACTATTAAATAATTTTCCCCAATCATAAGCATTTAAACCTATTTGACCAAATATAATAAATTTTGGTAAGAATTCTTTTCTTGCAATTCTGACATCAAATCCCATTCTTTTGATATTAGCTTCTTCTTGCAAATAATCAGGTCTATTTTCTATTACAGTGGTATCGTACTGCATAGGAATTCCTGTTAATAAAATCAAATCCTCATATTTTGCTCTTGAAGGTTCACCTTCTTTCATAGATAGATATACCCTCAAACTATTTGACAACACATCTTCTTTTTCAGTCAAATTATTCTGTTCTTCTTTTAATTGTGTCAACAATTTTTGCTCAGCCAAAACTTCATTAATGGTGCAAAGACCTGCATCATATTTTTTCATGGTTTTTGCAACAATATCTTCTTGAATTTTGACTAATTCATTTTGTATCTGTAAAAATTTATCCGTTTTGATTAAATTAAAATAATCTGCGGTAAAATCAGAAGTTAATGTAATATATGTAGCTCTTTCAGCCTGTTTAACAATTGCGAGTTGTTGTTCAACACTTTTGGTTTTGAGTCTGTTTTGCCCCCAAATATCAACTTCATAAGTCATTGTTAAAGGTAACTGATAATTGTATTGAGCAAAACTAGGTATTAATAGATCACCGAATCTTTGATCTGAAGATCTAAATTGTCTACCCAATGAACCATCAAAACTCAACATCGGCAATTCGTTGGCAAACTGAATCTTAACTAATTTTTCATTTTCTTTGACTTTTAAATCGGCATTTTTAAGATCATAGTTTACTTCGTATAGTTTTTTAATATTATCTATCAAAATAGGATCTTGATATTTTTCCCACCATGACAAATTTAGATAATGTATTTTGTTTTGTTCATGTTTTATTTCAGATTTACTTTGACGTGCATATGCCGCAGGCACAACAATAGTCAGGGTTAATAGTATAATTAAAAATTTCTTCATATTCCTCTTCCATTTATTTTTTCTTGTGTTATGATTATAACACAAGAATATTTTATTACAAGAAAATAAAAAGTACAATATGAAAAATAACCCCTTAAGAAAAAGAGTAGGAGCAATGCTGGTTGCAACGGGAGTATTATCCCGAGGATTGAGCTTGCAAACGTTCACTGAAAAGGGCTTTGACATAACACCCGAGCAATACCTAATATTGTCATTGCTGGTTGAAAATGGTGAATTATACCAAAGACAAATTTCAGAACTCACTTACAAAGACAGGCCAAATGTTAGCAGAATAATAAATATTCTTGAAGAAAAAGATCTTGTGAAAAGAATTCCTGATTCCAACGGGCGGCAAATATACAAAATAATTGTCACAGATAAAGGCCGCAAATTAAGAGAAAAAATACATCCGGTTACAGTTGAAATAAGAAAAATTGTTACGGAAGGAATTGCAAAAGAAGATTTGGAAAAGTGTTTAGGAATCTTGGGACAAATGCTTGAAAATATGAAAGATAAAGTTAATTTACAAATTTAATTATTATGGAGAATAAATTATGGAAAACATAGATCATCATGGAACAAATGCCGAAAACAGTAAAATTGATACTCGTCCGGAATATATGAAAAAAAGGGTCATGGTACCATCTATTACAGCTATCATATTTTTATTATTTGGTATATATATTACAATTCATTCTATTTTTTACCAATCAACAGATGATGCTTTTATTGAAGGACATATTGTGTCAATTGCACCAAGAGTTGAAGGACCTGTTTTAAAACTTCTAATAGATGATAACCAATTAGTAAAAAAAGGTGATTTATTATTAGAAATCGATCCGAAGGATTATGAGGTAAAACTTGCTCAAACAAAAGCTAAATTGGAAGAAGCTCAAGCAAGCTTGAAAGTTATGGAAAATGAAATCTCCAAATACCAAGCAGATATGACAAAAACCGAACACGATATATCTGCAACTCAATCTCAATTGATTTTTGCAGAAAAAGATTATGAAAGATATTCTTCTATGTACAAAGAAGGTATTTCTTCAAAACAAGAATATGATTCAAGCAAAAATAATTTGCATGTGGCAAAATCTAACCACAAAGCATCACTTGAAAAACAACGTTCAGCACAATCTGCATTTGAAGCATCAAAGGCAAAACGTGATGAAACAGCAGCAACAGTTAAGCGTCTTGAAGCAGAAGTTGAACAAGATGAGCTTAATCTATCTTATACCAAAATATATGCTCCACAAGATGGGTTAATTACTAATCGTTCAGTAGAACAAGGGAATTATGTTCAAGTAGCTCAACCTTTATTTGCAATTGTTCCTGAAAAAATGTGGATAGTTGCGAACTTTAAAGAAACACAAATTGCTGATATGAAACCGGGACAACCTGTTGAAATTAAAATTGATACATTTAGAGGTAAAAAATTTGCAGGCAAAGTTGACAGTATTCAGCGTGCGACAGGCGCAAAAGCAAGCTTGTTCCCACCTGAAAACGCAGTCGGAAGTTATGTAAAAATCGTTCAAAGGGTTCCTGTTAAAATTGTATTCACCGAAGATATTTCAAAATACAACATAGTACCTGGAATGTCTGTAGTTCCGGAAGTAAAGGTTAAATAATGACAGAAGAAGTTGCAAAAGTAAATGAAAAAAAAGCCCCTGTATGGTTGATTTCGGTATCAATACTTCTTCCTACAGCTTTTGCAATGCTTGCAACATCTGCTACAAACGTTGCAATACCACATATTGCAGGATATTTTGGTTCTACCGTTGATGAGGCAAACTGGGTTATTACGTCTTACATGATTGCAAATGCTTGTTTAATTCTCATGACCGGTTGGTTAGAAAATCTCATGGGTAGAAAAAACTTTCTAAAAGTTTTTATATCTATTTTTACAGTTGGCTCATTAATTTGTGCAATAGCACCTAATTTGAATTTCTTAGTTTTGGGAAGACTTATACAAGGTGTAGGTGGTGGACCTATGATGCCGATTTCGCAAGCCATACTACTTGCAAGTTTCCCTTTTGAAAAAAGAGGCTTTGCAATGTCACTATTTGGACTTGCTGTAATGGTATTTTCCATACTAGGGCCTTCTTTTGGAGGTTTTATTGTAGATAATTCCGCTTGGCAATGGATTTATTATATAAATATTCCAATCGGGATATTATCTGTTATTCTTGTTCATTGTAATATTCCTGAACTTGAATTTAGAAAAAAAATTGAAAAAATTGATTTTCCGGGAATGATAGCTCTTGTTATTTGGCTTTTGACAATGCAGGTGGTTTTAGACAAGGGGCAACAGTATAATTGGTTTGACTGTGCTTGGATATCTTGGCTTGCAGGAATATCCGCCTGTGCTATGGCATTTTTCATTGTTTGGGAACTTGAATGCAAATATTCTTTAATTAATCTTAGAATATTCAAAGATAAAAACTTTTTTATAGGAACTATTTTAGGTTCATCAGTAAATGTCATAATTTATGTCACAATACTTCTGTTACCACAATTTTTGCAGAATATGATGGGCTATACAGCTACGATAAGTGGTTTTTCATTAGCACCACGTGTAATTTCATGCGTAATAATGCTTTTAATTATTGGACCTTTAATGAATGTTGTTGATAACAGATTTTTAATATCTTCAGGCTTTTTCTTCTTAGGACTTTCAACAATAATGTTTATGAATCTGAATTTGTCAGTTTCATTTGCATACGTAACAATTCCAAATATCATTATGGGTATTGGTGTAATTCTTGTATTTATACCTGTTTCTTCTTTAGTTCTCGGAACTTTACCCAAAACAGAACTATCTAATGGTGCAAGTTTACATAGCTTATGTAAATGTGTTGCAACAGCATTTGTTATTTCTATGTCATCAACTTTGGTAGCAAGACATTCTCAAATGCATCAGGTATACTTAGTGAGACATTTGTCAAACTTTAACTTGATTTTCCAACAAAAATTTGCTGCTATGGTACATACTTTTATGTCATCAGCGTCAAGTGTTTATGCTCATCACAAAGCAAATGCTTATTTTTACAAACAGTTAATAGTCCAATCAAGACTCATGGCGTTTGTTGATGTATTTGAATTATTTGCTTTGTTAGCGTTCATTTTAATACCTTACGCGTTTGCCCTTAAAGTAAATATCAAAAAACGTGAAGAGTAATATTGCATTTTAAAAAATTTACTTTTATAATCAAAAAAAAAAGGAGTATTTATATGGTTAAAATGAACCTAAAAATTGATAAAGATAAGTGTATACATTGTGGACAATGTATTAGTGATTGCATGGTTGGGGCAATAGAATTTGATGAAAATAAAGTTCCTCAAGTAGCAAAAGGTGGCGAAAACAGATGCATGAAATGTCAACATTGTCTTGCAATTTGTCCTGTCGGTGCTTTATCTATTCTTGATAAATCTCCTGAAAATTCTGAACCTGTTAAGCAACATAATCCTGATGAAATATTGAATTTAATTAAAAGCAGAAGAAGTTTTAGACACTATAAAAAAGAAAACTTATCACCCGAGATTATGGCTAAATTAAAAGATATGTTAAATTGGGTTCCGACAGGTGTAAATAATCATAATTTGCACTTTTCATTTATAGATGACATAGAAGTAATGAATGATTTTAGAGAATATACAAATAAGAAACTTATTGAAGTTGTTTCAAAACCTATCATTGGAAATACGCTAAAGAAATTCGAACGTTATAAAAAAGCTCTATTGAAAGGTAACGACATTGTATTTAGAGGTGCCCCTCACATGTTAGTCGTATCATCACCAATTAATGCACCATGCAAAGATGTTGACCCAATGATTGCATTGAGTTACTTTGAACTATATGCACAAAGTTTGGGAGTTGGAACAGTTTGGTGCGGGATTGCATATGGAGTTTTGAGATTTTTCCCTGAATTATGTAAGCAACTTGAAATTCCTGACACCCATAAAGTTTCATATGTAATGCTTTTCGGACCTGCTGATGCAAAATATCACAGAACAATTCAACCTGAACCATATACCATGGTATCCGTTAAAAAAGGACATCGTGAAATGTCCTTTATAGAAAAGATTAAAAGATTTATCATTAACGGTAAATAACTAGAAATCTCTCGGTTTAACTCCTTTGAGCCAGTTTGATTCTATTTGTTCCAACGATATACCCTTAGTTTCAGGAACAAAGAAGAACACAAAAAGTATGCAAAGGAAAGATACCGCAGCAAAGCCCCAGAAAGTTATTGCACCACCCAACCTATTAATTAAGATTGGAAAACTTCCTACAACAAAAAAGTTGAAGGCAAAGTTTGAAACTGTACATATACTCATCGCAAGACCTCTTATTTTAAGAGGGAAAACTTCTGATACCAAAATCCAACCGATAGGACCAAGGCTGAATGCAAAACATACTATGTATGCAACCAAACTTCCAACAGCAACCCATTTTAAGTTAGCACCCAAAACAGCTTCAAATTGGAAAGCACAACCAAGTGCTAAAAGGCTCAACATAACACCGGTTAATCCAAAATACAACAGTGGTTTTCTTCCGAGTCTATCCGTAAAGAATATTGCAATTATTGTCATCAAAAAGTTTACAATACCTATGCCTGTAGTTGCATAAATAGCGTTTAAATTTGAATCAAAACCGGCTATTTTGAATATTGTAGGAGCATAATAAATAATTGTATTTATACCGGTGCAAATTTGTGCAAACATTATACCAATACCTACAACAAAAGGCATAATCATCCATTTTTTAAACCTGAATTTTTCGTTCGAATTATTTGCATCCGGCTTTAATGTTTCTTTGATTTGTCGGATTTCCTCCTCAGCATCAATATCAGGTTCTATTTTACTAAAAACTTTTTTAGCTTCTTCATCTCTGTTTTTGCTGACAAGCCATCTCGGGGTATCACTTAAAAACATCATACCTACAAGAAGAACTAGTCCTGGGAATACACCTGCAAACAACATCCATCGCCAGCTATAAACCGCCTGTGCAAATGCTGCATTAATTACATAAGAGAATAAAATTCCGGCAGTAATCGCCCATTGATATAAAGAAACAAGAGTTCCTCTCAACTGTTTTGGAGAAACTTCTGATAAATAAAGAGGAACAACAAAGTTGACAATACCAACAGCTAAACCTACAAGTATCCTTGACAAAATAAGGACATAAATATTAGGTGCAAATCCACAAAGAACTGAACCTACAATAAAAATTACTGCTGTTGCTATAATAATTTTTTTACGCCCAAAAATATCTGCCAAAATCCCATTGGTCGCAGCACCAATTACTGCACCAATTAAAACAGAACTTACCAAAAAGCCCTGTATGTAATCTGTTAAGTCCCAAGTTTCATTAATATACAAAAGCGCACCGGATATTACACCCGTATCGAAACCTGACAACAATCCACCCAACGATGCCACAATGGCAACAACATACAACCATAAATACTTCATAAATTATGCTCCAGAAAACGTGTTTACTCTATAATTATAACTCATTTTTTAGCTTTTTCAAGACTTAAATTATTACATAAACAAAAAATTTATATTTAGAAATATGATTTATAGATTAATTTTTATTAACTATACTTTATTTTTGATGTTTTTTATATTTAAATAAATTACATATATGTACTAATAGACAAAAATACATATAAATATATAATATTGTTATGATAAAAATTAAAGAAATTCCTGTTGGTAATATATTTTCAAAAACTTCCTATAGAGGTTATAGTTACGTAATAAACCCTTATACTGGATGTGCAAGTGGTTGTATGTTTTGTCATGCCTGCTTTATGCAGCAGTTTACAAATCATATTGATGAAAACTGGGGCGAATTTATAGACGTAAAACGTTGGGATGGAATTGTAAGAACCAAACGTACTGTGAAAGACCGTAATATTTTGATGAGCACAGTGACAGATCCATATAACCCTATTGAGAAAGAATATAAAAATACAAGATACATACTTGAAAGACTTCAAGAAATTGGCTGTAATTTAACTGTTTGCACAAGATCAGACCTCGTTTTAAGAGATTTAGATATATTGAAAGACATGAAAGCAAATGTTGTAATTTCAGTCAATACATTGGATGAAAATTTTGTTAAAGGTTGTGAAAATACAACACCAATTCAAGATAGGCTAAAAGCTTTGAAAAAATTACATGATGAAGGAATATATACAATTCTTTCTGTATCTCCAATATTTCCTTACATAACCGATTTTGAAGAAATTATTGAAACGTCAAAAGACTATATAAATGAATATTGGTTTGAAAATTTAAATCTAAGACAACCTTATAAAGAAACTGTGCTAAACTTTATTCAACATACATATCCAGAATATACAGAACAATACAATAATATTTATATAGAAAAAGATAACGAATATTGGTTTTTCTTAAAACATAATATAATGAGATATTGTCAAAAAAATAATTTAAAATACAAAATAGATTTTAGACACAGCTAAAACCACTTTGTGTAAGCTTATAAATTTCGTATGTTTCATCAAAATTTCCAACAACTGAAAGCATAAAATTGTTTTCAAGTTCTGTAGTTATTTTTGTTTTAGGAGAACCTTGAAGTTTTATACCTGCTTCATATTGTGTCCAAAATCTATAGAACAGCTCTTTTGAAATATTTTCACCCTTATAGTTATACCTCGCAAAAAGCTCTTTGAAATTTCTTTCTTTCATGAACTCAATATCTGCACCAATAGGATTTTCATCAAATGCTGCAAGAACGATATTTTCCGAATGCGAGATACTGAACTGTAATTTATTATTTTTAAAACGAGGTTTTTTATTTACAGTCTCTATCTGAAAATCACAGAGTTTATAAAAATCTTTTGCCACTGATTTGACCAAAAATCTTCCAAAACAGTGCTGTTTTTCTTTTTCTTCTGACAAAAATTTTCTGTCTGCAAAAGATTTTAAGAAATCAATATCAATTAAATATTTTTCTGTATCAATATAAAAAATCTTCATAGAATTATAATAACATATCCATGTGGAAAAATTTAACTAGTAAAACTATTTATATCCAACCGGGCAATTTAGTTTTATCCTGTTGCAGGATAAAATTATTATACTTTCAGAAAGGTGGATTTATGTTTAAAGATATACAACTAAATTGTGCAAATTTTAGCACTGAAATGATAAATGACACAGACTTGGAAAGTTTGAAAAAAAGTTTTGTAGATGTATTGACTCACGATTTAAAAACACCAATTTTAGCACAAATAAGAGTGTTAGAAATGTTGGTTGAAGAACAATTTGGTTCATTAAACAATGAACAACAAGAAATGTTAAATTTAACTTTAGAATCTTGCAATTATATGTATGCAATGGTAGCAACATTAATATCTACATACAAATTTGATATTGAAGCTCCTGAATTAAACTATTCTAATTTTAATATCATGCAAATAATAGAAAATGCCATTAAAAAAACAAAAAGCTTTTTGCAAGAAAATAACATAAAAGTAGTCGTAATACCTGAAATTAAAAATCCAATTATTTCGGGAGACGTAATTCGGTTAACAAAAGTAATTCATACGTTATTGTTTAATTCATTAAATTCTGCTTTTAAAAATTCAATAATGAAAATTTATCTTGAAGAAGATAATACAAATATATCCGTGAAATTTGAAAGCAGAAGCGGATACATTACTCCTGAAAAAATGCGAAAAAGATTTCAAATTCACACATATCATAACCAAAAATACGACAAAATAGGCACTGGAATAGGTCTATATTTAGTCAATAAAATCATAGAAAAACACCACGGAAAAATTATTGCAGAAAGTTCAATAACTCAAAAAAATATACTTGGATTTCAAATTCCAATTGCTGCACCCAACGAATTCTATTATGAAAATTGTGTTTAAATTTTTCCGAAAATAACTCTCTCGATGTTTGCAAGATCTTTTATGATATTAATATCTGAAAAACCATTATCTTCCATGATTTTTCGGACATCTTCAGCCTGATTTATTCCAAGTTCAAAAACAAGATACCCACCTTTGTTTAATATTTCAGGAGCCTGTTCTGTAATTTTTTGATAAAATTCCAAACCTTTTTCATCAGATGTAAATAGTGCAAGCTCAGGATCAAATTTAACTTCTTCTTGAATATCAAACTTTTCAGACGACGGAATATAAGGCGGATTAGATATAATAATATCAAATTTCTCACCCGGCTTCACATTTGAAAAAATATCCGACTTTCTAAAAATAGCCTTATTAAACAAATTCAATCTTGATGCATTGTCCAAAGCTATATTCAAAGCTTCCTTTGAAATATCGAGTCCTATAATTTGACAATCAGAAAGTTTTGCAACCATACAGGCTATACAACCTGAGCCAGTTCCAACATCCAATGCCATTTTAAAATTGTTTTTATTAATAATTTCAACAGCCTTAAGAACTAATATTTCAGTTTCATCACGCGGAATAAGAACATCATTATTAACGATAAATTTTTCACCCATAAAATCAGCAAATCCGATTATATGCTGGATAGGCTGATGAGTTCTGGCTCTTAACCTTGCTTTTTCTTCAACAATTTTGAGTTTTTCTGCATCAAGTTTTTTGCCCATTATAATATCTTTGACACCGAACCCGGCAAAATGCTCTATTAACATTTTTACTTCAATATTAGCCTCATTTGGTTCTATTCCACTGTCAGTTAAAATTTTTACAATATCTTGAATTACCATAACAATTTTATAACATAAAATAAATTATTTTATTAAATTTTTCTCTATATCTTCAACATAACTAATAAATTCTGCAAGTTTTAAATCAAAAGCAGATGCTATATTTTTCAACGTATTATATCTTGGTTCACATTCACCTCTTTCTATACGACTTATTGTTGAAGGCGAGAGACCAACATAAAAAGCCAATGTTTGTTTTTTCCATTTACGTTTATTTCTTAGTGATTTTATGGCTTTACCCAAAAATTGTAAAGATTTAGATTTATTATATTGCATACATGCAATTTTAATGTTATCATTGCAGTGTTTTTTGCATATATGCAAAAAGTTAAGATTTTTAAACACTGGAGGTAATTATGCTAGAAACAAATGAAGACAAAATCAAAGAAATTTACGAAAGCATTGTAGAAGTTGAAAGTTATTGTAACATACTATATTGTGCATCAGGCAATGAAAATGAAGTTCCCGAATGGGATGATATTAAAAATTCTTTATATATATTGCTAGAATACATTGAAAAATTAAAAGAAAAGACTTCAGATTATATAAATCACTGTGAAGAAAGCGGTATATTCAAAAGCTCCGGTAATGACATATCAAAACCCTGAGCAATTTTCAGCAAAGTTGTAACCTTCGCCGTAGTTAGTGCTTTTTCAATTCTCATAACTGTAGAAGGCTCCAAGCCATTTAAGTAACAAAAAGCTTCAAGTGTTAATTTCCTTGATTGTCTTAATGTTTTTATTCTGTTACCAAGCTCTATGAGAAATTCTATGCTATTGTCCTTCATATAAAATATTTTAAGATGTTTATTGAGAATTTTTTTGCTTGTATGCAAAATAGCTGATAAATAAAATTGTAACAATATATAAAGTTTATATACTTTAGACGCAATTTTATCTTAACAAATTTCTTTAATAAAATATAACGAGGTATAATTACGTTATGGATGAGAGAAACGATCAAAACTTAAGAGTAATTGAGAATTCTCAAGAGATGAGAGGAAATGAAGTTTTTGAACAAACTCGTTTGTCTCGCCAGACAAATCCTATTGTTAGAAAGTTGTTGAAATTTGGCAAGCCCGAATTAACACACAAATTTTCGGTCAAAGATTTGTTTACGCGTTAGGAATATGCGCACGGTTTTATGAGGACCGCACGGGGGCATAATGATCCGCCGGTTTGTGAAATTCTGAAAGTTATACTTCGTTATACTTTTTTGAGGTAGTATGTACGAGATAAAAAAGCTGATTTATCTTGATTTATCAAAAACACAAAAGTCCGCTTTGTGTAATTTTTTGCGTGCATTAGTCAAAAAATCTCCCGAACTTTCCACTGATGAAATTATGGAAAAATTTATTGAAGACGAAAAATATTACCTTAAAATAAACAGCTCACGATTTGAATTTTTAAAGAATCTACTTGATGATGAACAGTTTCTTAAAGATACTGAAAAATATTTAAAAGAATGCAAAAAATATTATGACTATAAAAAATCGCAAGAGCCTATAATCCAGGCACAGAAAGCTTTTGAAAAAAAGAAACGCGAATTTTTAAGAGAAATCAAAATGTCAAAAGAAACTCCTACCAAAAAACAGCTATATTATTACGAAAAACTTTGTAAAAAATATAGTCTTGAAAAAAAAGAGCTTACCTCAAAACTTGAAGCCCGAGATGAAATAGATAAAATTATAAAAGAACATGACACTACTGTTGATTTTGGAGATGAAATTTTATAGCTCAAGTTTGGCAATTTTAACATCAAAAACACTCTCAATATCAATTCCTGTCAAAACATTTGATATCAAGTCATTAGGATTAATATCTTTCAAATTTTCTACATGAGGCATAACACCTAAAATTTTTGTATCCGTGTATTTTTCAATTAATTTGGGCATAGATTTAATATTTAAATCATGTATAACTTCAGGGCAATCATTAATTATAACCCCACGAATTTTGACACCGGATTTTACAGCTTGATTAATATTTGCAAGAGTATTATTTACGGAATTCTCAGTAGGAGATACTATCAACAATACAGGTAGTTGGAGCATTTTAACCAAATCCTGTTCCAAAAAATCATCAGCCAAAGGTGTTGCAAGTCCCATAGTTCCATCAACTAAAGTACATTCAAAATCACGTCTTATACTTGCATAATCTTGTAAAATAACTTCTTTATTAATAGAAATTTTTTCTAATTCAGCAGATATAAGTGGAATTGCATCATTTTTTAACAAATAGGAAAAATATGTTTTTATGTATGGATCTATAAATTTAACAACTGCCAAATCAGGAGCTTGAATAAATCCGTTTTTTTCAATCGCACCTGTTTGAACAGGTTTATATACACATGTAGAATAGCCTAAACTCTGCATAGTTGCAGCAAGTCCGGCTGTTACAAATGTTTTGCCACTGTTTTTTTCTGATCCGGATACAAATAACTCTAACATAGTCTTATCCTATCATAAAATAAGTTATTTCTGTGATTCTTTTAAAAAATGTAATGATATCAACACATTTTTAATACTTGACACGATGAGAAAAATAATTTAAAATAAAAAAGAGGAATTATTATGAAGAATATGCTGGAAAAATGGTTATTAGAAATTGGTGAAATCAACGAGTTGCAGAACTGTGCCGCGGATGTACTTGAAAATTGTATGGCAAAAGGTGAAAAAGCCTATTATGCGATTACACTAATCAACACAATTATCGAAAGAACATCTGCAATTTATGAAGCAATCGATGATTTTAGCCTAAATGTAAAGGAATAATATTGAAGTTCTTTGTTTTTCTTTTATAATGGAAAATATGAAGTATAAGGAAAACGTAAGAAATTTTTGTATTATTGCCCACATAGATCACGGAAAATCCACATTGGCAGATCGCTTGCTTGAATATACCGGTACGGTTGCCGAGCGAGATATGCAAGATCAACTGCTGGATTCCATGGATATTGAACGTGAGCGCGGAATTACAATCAAGTTGAACGCCGCAAGAATGAACTATAAGGCAAAAAACAGCAAAGATTATGTATTGAACTTGATTGACACCCCGGGTCACGTAGATTTTTCTTATGAAGTTTCACGCTCGTTGGCTGCCTGTGAGGGTGCTTTATTAATAGTTGACGCAACACAAGGTGTTGAGGCCCAAACCCTTGCAAACGTTTATTTAGCAATTGAACAAAATTTAGAAATAATTCCGGTAATTAATAAAATTGATTTGCCATCAGCTGATGTTGAACGTGTGAAAGAAGAAATTGAAGAAGTTCTTGGCATTGATGCTTCTATGGCTATTCCTGTAAGCGCAAAAGCTGGTATTGGAATTGAAGAAGTTTTGGAAGCAGTTGTTGATTTTGTTCCACCGCCTGTAGATACTTCCGATAAACCTTTAAGAGCTTTAGTATTTGACAGTGCTTATGACCAGTATTTAGGAACACTTTGCTTTTTCAAGATTATTGACGGAAAAATGAAACTGGGCGAAAAAGTCAAGTTTATGGCTTCCGGCAAAGAGTACGAAATTGTAGAACTTGGATACCTTAAACCAACAAGAGTTCAAGTAGATGAACTTGTGTGCGGTGATGTTGGATATTTCGCAGGCTCGATAAAAGAACTCACAAGATTTGTCGGAGATACAATAACCTCTACTGAAAATCCTGCTGAAGAACCTTTACCGGGATATAAAGAAGCTCTTCCGATGGTCTTTTCAGGGATGTATCCTGTTGATAATGACGATTACCATAATTTGAAAGAAGCTTTAGAAAAATTAAAACTTAACGACAGCAGCATTACATTTGAACCGGAAACATCCAGTGCATTAGGTTTTGGTTTTAGATGCGGATTTTTAGGAATGCTGCATATGGAAATCGCTCAAGAAAGATTAGAAAGAGAATATAATCTTTCACTTGTGACTACAGCACCATCCGTTGTTTACCATGTTTATAAGACTAACGGAGAAATGGTTGCAATTGATAACCCTGCAAATCTTCCTGCACCACAATATCGTGATTACATTGAAGAACCATATGTAAAAGTACAAATAATTACACCTAATGATTATGTTGGAACTTTAATGGACTTAGCACAATCAAAGAGAGGAATTTTTATAAACATGGCTTATCTTGACAAGGTTAGGGCAAGTTTGGAATACGAAATTCCTTTAAGTGAAGTAATTACGGACTTTTATGATCAACTTAAATCAAGATCAAAGGGCTATGCAAGTATGGATTATGAATTTAAGGATTACAAACGCTCCAAACTTGTAAAACTTGATATAATGCTTGCAGGAGAAGTTGTTGATGCTCTTTCTGTAATATGTCATGAAGATAATGCTTTTTATATAGGTCAGAAATTAACAGCTAAATTAAAAGAAATTATACCACGGCAATTGTTTGAGGTGCCCGTTCAAGCTGCAATAGGTGGAAGGGTTATCGCAAGAACAAACATAAAAGCAATGCGCAAAAATGTTCTTGATAAATGCTATGGTGGCGATATTTCACGTAAAAGAAAATTGTTGGAAAAACAGAAAAAAGGCAAAAAACGCATGAAATCTATTGGACGTGTTGAAGTTCCGCAAGAAGCATTTATGGCTGTTCTAAGTCTGGACGATGAGTAAATAAATTATCAAACATATTGTGTTGCATTGCATACAATGCAGCTTCCGTTCTGTTTTTACATTCCAACTTATGTAATATAGCACTTATATGTGCCTTTATAGTGTGATGTGTTATATCCAAAGTTGAGGCTATTTCCTTATTGGTTAAACTTTTTGTAAGATAATACAAAACTTCTTGCTCTCTGCTGGTTAGTTTTCTATTAACTTCAATCATTTCTTCTCCTTTTCTTAATAATATCTCTGCATATTTTAATATTATCAGATATTCCCCAATAATCTATTACCCACTTGTCTAAATATAGCTTAAAAATCCACTATTAGTGTATTTTATAATGTTTCAACATTTTTTATAATGTAAATAAATGTAACAATATGTAAAAAGTATATAACTTGTAAGCAATTTTGAAATATCAAAATACTTTTTAATAGTATAGAGATGGAAAATCTTGAACTAGGAAAAAATTATTAAGAGAATGTGAGTAAAAAGGAGAAACCGATTATGGGTATCGAATTTAACGGAAAAGGAAATGTTAACAACAATGTTTTTGTTAATGGTGGTATAAAACCGCAAAATACTGTCGGGAAAGAAAAAGTTGAAGTCAATATAACAGACAATAAAGCTATAGGAGAATTTGGCAATAAATTACTTGATCAGGTTCAACCCAGATTTATTGAAGCAGCCAAAATTCCTGAAACTGATAGAGCTGAATTAGCTGAAATGTATGCACTGGCTGGGATTAAAAATCCTAAAATGCCAACAGTTGCACAATATGCAAGTATTGCATCACAAGTAGGAGCTGCAACAACTGCACTTGATGAATTAACAACGACAACTAATGCAGAAAATTTATTTAATTCTCCTGATTTTGGATTATTAGATAATATATTTGGAATTTCATAAAGACTAATAAATCACATTTACTCACAAAATTTTAGACCGGACTTACCGGTCTTTTTTTTGTGCAAAATGACCAAAACTTTTGATAATTTTTAAATAATAACTTTATTAATGTAAACATTTGTAACACAAATATCGGAATTTATATCTTTTTATTAAAGAAAAATTAAAAACATACCGATAGATATCATGTGAGTAAATATAAGGAGTCATGTGATGGCAATTGAATTTAACGGAAAAAGAAATGTAAACAATCTTAGGATAGGAAAAGAACTTCCAAATTCTAAAGAGGTTCAAAAGGAAGAAAAGGTAGTAGAACAAAAACAAGTAAATGACAACAAATTTGTCAAAGATTTGGGCGAAGATTTGTTGACATCAACAACAGCAAGCGCATATGGTATCAACTTTGCAAAACCAACAGGTACTAAAATTGATAAAGCTTTTTGGGGTGATGCTCTTAACGGCCTAAAACTCAAGGATACAGCTGTATCAAAAGAAACAACTGAAGGAATTGCAGATATTGATAATACTTTTGCAATGATGGATATGGAAAGAAAAATGGCTTCATCTCCATTTATACAAGCACTTAATAAAGAATTCAATATTTAGACTTATAAAATCACATTTACTCACAACGCCCACAGCAAAAGCTAAAGGCAGTTACTCACACAAATTTTAAAGGCTGACGAATGTCAGCCTTTTTTATTAATCTCAACAAATTCTATTTTGTAACCTAAAATTTTTGCAATCGCTTCAAATTCTTTTACTGACAGTGTCCCACGTACAAGCTTTCCGTTAATACTGCCCCTTGTATATTTCTTTTTCATAACTTTTGAAAGTTCAATTGCTAATTTTTCATAAGTCGATTGATTTAAAGATAACCAAAAATTTATTTGTGCTCGTACATTCATTCCAACATTATAAAATATTTGACAAATTTAAAAAATAGTTTATAATATGATACGTATTCATACTATTGAATACGTAATAATATCATTATGTATCTTAATGAACAATAACAATGCGTAAAGACAAGCAAAATATATGAGAAATAATATTTATAAACTACTTGGCAAGATGATAAAACTTTGTAGGAAAGAAAAAAACTTAACACTAAAAGAACTTGCCTGCAAAATCAAAATTCACAAAGCATACTTAAAACTGATAGAAGAAGGGAACGCAAAGGGTTTAAGCTTAAAGCACATTGACAAAATTTGCAAGGGATTAAACATTTCTTTCAATTATTTATCTGACTTAATGAAATCTCACAATAAAAAAGCCCCTTAAGGGGACTTTTTTATGATTCAACGTATTCTCTTAATCTTTTTGATCTATTCGGGTGACGAAGTTTTCTCAAGGCCTTAGCTTCAATTTGTCTGATACGTTCACGTGTGACACCAAACAATTGACCAACTTCTTCAAGTGTTCTTTGACGACCGTCATCCATACCAAAACGTAATCTTAAAACATCACGTTCTCTTGGAGAAAGAGTGCATAAAACTTCTGCCAAATCTTCTCTCAAAAGTTCTGACGCAACCGTTTTAATTGGGGCATCGGCTTCTTTATCTTCGATAAAATCACCCAATCTTGAATCTTCTTCCTTACCAATCGGTGTTTCTAATGACAAAGGTTCTTGAGCAATTTTAATAATTTCACGAAGTTTTGGAATAGAAACGTTCATCTCAATTGCCAATTCATCTTCGGTTGGTTTTCTTGAAAGTTCTTGAGCCAAACGACGAGTAACTTTTTTCAATTTATTAATTGTCTCTACCATGTGAACCGGAATACGAATCGTTCTTGCTTGATCAGCAATAGCACGTGTTATTGCTTGTCTTATCCACCAAGTTGCATATGTAGAAAATTTAAAACCTCTTTCGTGATCAAATTTTTCTGCTGCACGAATCAAGCCCAAGTTGCCTTCTTGAATTAAATCCAAGAACAACATACCACGGCCAACATATTTTTTCGCAATGCTTACAACCAAACGTAAATTTGCTTGAACAAGTTTTCTTTTTGCAATAGCACCCGGTGTGCCACCTTGAAGTATTTTTCTTGCAAGTTCAATTTCTTCCTTTGCAGAAAGAAGTTTTATTCTACCGATTTCTCTTAAATATAATCTCACCGGATCATCAACTGCAATACCTTTTGGCAATTCGAAGTCTGCGTCTTCTTGATCATCAGAACTGGACATTATGTAAATATCATCCATATTCATTTTACTGCCAATTTTAGACGTAACAATATCTTCGATATTGTCAGTACTAATATCCATATTCATGTAGTTAACACCATCGTCCTCGGACTCTAAAACAGCATCCTCATCTAAATCGTGTAAATCCAAAGTTTCATCTTCCATAACACTTATCACTGAGGAGTTGGGTTGTCTTTTTTTACTCATTAATTTTTCTCCGATTTTTGTTTATTAATTTTATCTCTTAATTGCATTTGAATTTTTAGGGCTTCGGTATCGTCGTTGTTTGCATTTCTGTACAAACTACGCATTTTTTCTTTTTCTTTTTCCCTTTGACATTGATTTATTTTATTTATGTTTTCTTTAATAATATTTTCAAAGTCCTTTGGGGATAGATTTTTATAACTTTCCGAAATATTTATCAAATCCGTTACAATTGTTTGTAATTCCGGGTTTTCAATGAATTCTGTATATAAATGTTCAATCAATTCCTTTACATTATTTACGGTACAGGTCAATTTGTCAATTGTGGATTTTACAATTATTAACGTTTCATTGTCAAACACCGTATCACCAATTATAGTCTTGATTATATCAAAACTTATGGGGCTTTCTGGTACTAAAAAAACACTCAATAAATTTTTTTGCGCTTTTTCTAATATTGATACATTTTTTGTTACATTTTTAACAAAAACTTCCGGTTCCGTTTTGGAAAATTTGGGTGAATTTACTTCTCTCGCCAAAACCTTACTATCTATATTAAGTGCTTGAGCAACCATTTCAATATATTCAGCTCGAACTATTTTATTACCTATTTCTTGCAAAACAGGGATAATTCTTCTGACAAATTTTGCTTTTTCGACCGGAGTTTTGTAATCATCTTTATCTTTTAATATATTGTTAATCTGAAAATCTATTAAAAGAGGTGCATGTTCCATATATTGTCTGTAACTTTCGGCTCCGACAGAACGAATAAACTCATCCGGATCTTTTCCCTCTGGCGGAGATATAACACGAATTTCACAGGCGTATTTATCATCTGATGTAGAAATATAACTCTCATCAAATATTTTTATATTACCAATGCCTTCAAAAACCTCTTTTATAATCTCAGCACCTCTATCCGTAGCCTTTTGACCTGCAGAATCTGTATCAAAAGAAAGATATATTTTTCTTGATTTTGTATAGCGAGAAAGTAATTTGACGTGCTCTTGTGTTAAAGAAGTTCCACATGCAGCAACACAGTTTTCAATCCCGTGAGCTTGTGCTGAGATGACATCAAAATATCCCTCCATCAAAACCACACTATCTTGCTCTTTTATTGCTTCTTTTGCTGAATACAAGCCATATAACAATTTGCTTTTGTTATATATAAGTGAATCTGAAGAATTAAGATACTTTGGAGACTGACCTTCTTCAATAGCTCTAGCCCCAAAAGCTACAAAATCACCGAATTCGTTTTGAATAGGGATTATTAATCTATTTCTAAATCTATCAATAAATCTGCTTTCTTTCCCCGGAATAATCAAATTAGCTTTTTCCAAAATTTCGTCGGAAAAATCTTTTTTTAACTCATCATATAATGCCGTATAACTTTTTGGAGCCAACCCAAGATGAAATTTTTTAATTATATCCTTCGAAATTCCTCTTTTTGTAAGATATTTCAAGACATCTTCAGTCATTTTATCGGATTTTTTCAGTAACATATCACTGTAAAAATCAACTGCACGAGAGGTGGCTTTTATCATTTGCTCTTTCAAATCCTTGGAAGCTTCACCATGCCTGTAGTTTTTAGGCAGTTCAAGACCAAATTCTTGAGCCAAATCTTTTATCAAATCCATAAACTCAATATTTTTGGTTTTCATAATAAAGGATAAAGCGTCACCGCCAGCACCACAACCAAAACATTTATAAATTCCCAACTGCGGATTTACGGAAAATGATGGGGTTTTTTCTTTATGGAACGGACACAAGCCCCAATAATGATTTCCGGATTTTTTCAAAACGACCTGTTCAGAAACAACATCAACTATGTCCAATCTGTCTTTTATTTGAGATATAAGTTCTTCCAAGGTATCTGCCATACTTACATTTTATCATTAATATTTTTTTAAGCAAAATTTTAGCCTAATGGGTAATATCCTTATTTGAAAAAAATTTGTAAAATCTAATTAGGTTAGTTACTTATTGAGGTCAATGGACAGTTCAATAAAAGAAGAATATAAAACTCAAGATAAAGAAGCCTTACTGGCAATGGTCTCTCACGATTTAAAAAATCCCGTGAGTTCAGGTATTTTAGCCCTAAAATTATTACAAGATTCCAAACTATCACCATTAAATCCTTATCAACAGGAAATTTTGGGTAATATGAGAACTGCTTTGGGATACATGAAAAATCTTATCGAAAATGTTCTCGACAGATATAAACTTGATAACAATGTTTTTAATATATATAAAGTCCCGATAGATTTTAATTTATTTGTCAATTCAGTAATTAGTGAATCAAAATACATTCTTTCAGACAAAAATCAAACTGTTAATTTAATTACCAGTATAAAAAATCCAATAATTGAAATTGATTCACTTGAAATACAAAGAGTTATAAACAATTTATTGAGTAACTCCTCAAAATATTCCCCGGAAAATTCACAAATAACAATAAAATTGTTTGAACAAGAAAACAAAATTTTTATGTCAATTGAAAATGCCGGTTGCAAATTCAAATTACCAAATCCTAATGATATTTTTAATAAATTCTTTTCTATAAACGACAACAGCAAATCTTTAGCATCAGGCTTGGGTCTTTTCATAGTAAAAGAAATAATTAACGCACACGGCGGAGATGTTTTTGTTGAAAGCGAACTTGATAAATTTACCAAATTTACATTCTTTCTACCCAGAAAATAATTCATTTAAAGCATTAAAACTTTTATCAAAAACTATATAATTTGAAATATGATTATGCAGTTTTTATCTGAATATTTGGAATATTTAGAAATCGAAAAAGGTTTGTCAATAAATACCATAGACGCCTATAGAAGGGATTTGAGTGATTTTATAAATTATTGCAACTGCGAACCTTCTGATGTGAGAAGAACTCAATTAACAACTTATATAAGAGAACTTCATGAAAAAAATTACTCTCCAACAAGTGTTATGCGAAAAATTGCATCCTTGAGAGGTTTTTTTAAATGGCTGTGTGCAAATGAATATTGTACCTCTAACCCTTCACTTACAATAGAACAACCCAAACTCCCCAAAAAATTACCCAAAGTTATGACGATTCAAGAGATTGAAACTATATTAAATCAAGATTTAAACAAACTTGAAAAAGTCGTTCTTGAACTATTATATGGCTGCGGACTCAGAGTATCAGAACTTGTTAATCTGAAAATAAATGATTATGATCTAAGTGCCAAATATCTTCAATGCTATGGCAAAGGTTCTAAAGAAAGAATCGTTCCTTTAGGCAAAAAAGCAATTGAAGCGATTAAAAATTATATACCGGAAAGGGATTTTCTGCTTCAAAAATACAGATTAAATACTAAAAAACTTCTTATACACGAACATGGCAGAGAAATTACCCGACAAGATGTATATAATTTCATCCATGCACAAGGCAAAAAAATCCATAAAACAATTTCCCCGCATACCCTAAGACACAGTTTTGCAACTCATTTACTGGAAAATGGTGCAGACTTGAGAGTTGTCCAAGAACTTTTAGGGCATAGTGATGTTTCAACAACACAATTGTATACACATATTAGTAAAAAGCGCCTCAAAGAAGTATATTTTTCTATCAATAATCAAGGATAATTGTAGAAACTGTGCAATTGTGTTATAATTTCAGCCAAAGGAGGGCTTATGAAATTATTACATACAATGATAAGAGTGAAAGATATCGATGCAACTTTAAAGTTTTATACAGAACTTTTAAATATGAAACTTGATAAGAAAAAACGTCTTGAAGATTGTGAATTGTACTTTTTAAATGATGAAGAAGGAACCACACAGCTTGAACTGACCTATAACGACGAAACTCCGGCAAACGGCTATGAGCTTGGAAACGGTTTTGGTCATTTTGCTTTTTCAGTCAAATCCCTTGACGAATTCACAGAAAAATTACACCGCCTTGGATATGAGTATTTGTATGAACCGTTTGATTTAAATGGAAAAGGTACAAAAATTGCATTCATCAAAGACCCTGACGGATATGAAATTGAACTTATTGAAAAAGTTGTTTGGTAGATAAAAAGCGGGAAATAATAATCCCGCTTTTTTATTTTAAAAAAATATGCTATAATCACCCTATGAATGATATCATAGAAAGTTTAAAAGAATTGGGCCTAAACGGCTATGAGGCAAAAGTTTATTTGGCTCTTTTGAAAAAATATCCCGCAACCGGTTATGAAGTGGCAAAACTTGCTGACATTCCACAATCCAGAGCCTACGATACCCTAAAATCCCTTGAAATAGCTAAAATTGTAACAAGTACAGGCGACAAACCCCAAACTTTCACACCGATAAAACCTAAAGAATTAACTAAAAGGTTTCGCCGAAAAATTGAGTCTAATCTTGACTTTTTGGAAAAGAAACTTCCCGACGTTAAAGATGATTATAATGAACCAATCCATGCACTTTCAGGAACAGTTGAAATAAGATCAAAAATTATTGAACTCATAAAATCGGCAAAAAATGATATCTATATTGAAATTTGGTCACAAGATTTTAAATATATAGAACAACATCTTTTTGATGCATATAACCGTGGACTTGATATAAAAATTGTCGGCTATGATAATGTTCAATGCCCTTTCAGCACAACTTTTAACCACAAAAACGGCAGAGAACTTGAACATTCCCTCGGCGGACGTATGATTTTTTTGATAGCTGACAATTCTGAAGGCATTTTTGGAAAAATTGACAACAAAGTTATTTGGACAAAAAATCCGCAAATCATATTCCTTTTAAAAGAATTCATTGTCCATGACATGTACCTTTTAGATATTGAAGACAGTTTCCCTGAACAGTTGAAATATTTTTATGGTGCAGGATTGAAAAAACTTAAGGAAAAAATCCTCAGCAAAAACTCAAAATACAATATACACTAATTATTGTCAGGAGCTTCAACAAGAATATCCATTACACTGCATCCTAAAAATTTAGCCAACTTTTCTACTGAGCTGAATTTAAAATCATGATATTTTCCGTCAAAAAGCTTGTTCACAGTTACGGGACTTAAGCCTGTAGTTTTTACTATTTCAGCTTGGGTAATTTTTCTTTTTATGTGTGTTTTGTATATGTTGACCAGTAGCATGTCAACATTATAATTTATTATTCTACACTTGACATTTTTTATGTTTAATTATAATATTATTATATTCAAATGTAATATTATACACATTTATTAACAAAAGGTTATATATGGCAATATTCCAACCCGAAAAATTACCTTGCGACTTGGAACAAGTGCGCTATGAAATTGAAAAATCATTGCAGGACTATGAAAGAATTGCCTCTATTGTAAGAGTTCTTGGGACAATGCTAACAATTGATGAAACAAAATCATTTTTTTCAACTGAAGATATAAATTTTCAACTCGATTCTTTGGCCGAAAATATATTTAAAATCGAAGTTCATTTGAACAATTTAAAGGCTCAAATAGCTTATTTGATAGATCCTACAATCAATAATTAACAAAAAATATTAGCTTAACAAATTCGTAATGTTTTCTTTTCAAAAAATAAGTTCAGGAGTATAATAAAAAGTGTAGAAGATACCATATTTTTTGGGGATATAGGGGATGATACAAGGATATAGTTTTGAATTGATTACAGGCCCGATGAGCTGCGGAAAAACTGAAGAGTTGTTACGCAGAATAAGACGCTGTATTATCGCAAAGAAAAAAGTTAAAGTAATTTCACCTGATGTTGATACACGTTCAAAAGGTGATTATATTGAATCAAGAAACGGATTATGGCTTGATGCTATAAAGGTTAAACATTCTATTCAAATTTTAAGTGTTGTAAAACCTGATGATGAAATCGTAGCAATTGATGAGTTGCAATTCTTTGACAGCAACATTGTTAAGGTTATATCAAAACTTATGGAAGAAGGTAAAAGAGTAATAGGGACAGGTTTGGAGCTTGATTTTAAAGCAGAACCTTTTGGATCAATGCCTGAATTGATGTGTATTGCAACCTCTGTCGACAAGCTTCATGCAGTATGTATGAAATGCGGTTGCGATCATGCAACAAGAACACAAAGATTAATTGACGGAAAACCGGCCGATAAAAATTCACCACTGATTATGATTGGCGGAGACGAAACTTATGAAGCTCGATGCATTAAGTGTTATGAACTTCCTGATGCACATCCTAAAGAAAAACGAGGCCTAAAACTTTTACAATTTGAACATAAGTAATAAAAATGTGGAACTATTCCACATTTTTAATATATATGGTATTATGTTTTTTATAAACAACTTTTATTTTTTATGGAACTAATTTTATAAAAAAACATCTATAAAAAAGTAAGAGTTAGGTGGAGGAATATTTAGTGAGAAATCTTATGAGGAAAAGTTTTATATTTTTGTGGACATTCCTGATATTATTCGGCTGTGTCGTCAAGAATTATAGTATGGCATATACGCCTGTTGAGCTTTATGACAATGTTTGGAGACTTATAAACACAAAATTTGTAGACCAAACAAATAACAACCAAGATTGGTCTAAGTGGCGTCATAAATACGACAAGGTCATAAAGACAAATGAAGATGCATATGTAGCAATTAATACCATGATAGCAAGTTTAAATGACCCATATACAAAGTTTTTAGATCCAAAAGAATTTGCTGAAGAAACAAGTTCAATCAAAGGTTCTTTAAAAGGCATAGGTATTCAAATAGGTGTAAAAGACGGAAAGTTAATGGTAATTGCGCCGATTGAAGACACACCTGCAGAAAAGGCCGGATTGTTAGCAGATGATGAAATCCTTGAAATTGACGGTAAAAGCACAAAAGGTATAACCGTTGACAAGGCTGCTGATCAAATACGCGGAAAAGAAGGTACAACAGTAACATTGCTTATCAAGCGTAAAGATATGGCACCGAAATTGTACACCATTACTCGTGCTGAAATCGAAATCAAATCAATTTCACAAAAATTACCTGATAATATTACATTACCGAACGATATCGGCTATATAAGACTAAGTTCTTTCATAAGCAGAAATGCTTCAAAAGAATTCGGCGATATATTAACAAATTCACCTGATAAGAAAGGGTTCATTATTGACCTTCGTTCAAACCCCGGAGGATTATTGAGTAATGCCATCTATATTTCAGACATGTTTCTTGACGGCGGAGTAATTGTAAGCACCGTTGACAGAGATGGTTACAAAGAAACTCAAAGAGCTTCAAAAGGGGTAATTACAAATAAACCAATCGTAGTCCTTATTAACAAAGGTTCTGCATCAGCAAGTGAAATTTTCTCAGGTGCAATAAAAGACAACCATAGAGGTATCATTATCGGAGAACAATCCTTCGGAAAAGGTCTTGTCCAAGAAATTAACAAACTTCCATATGAATCAGGAATTAATATAACAATCCAAAAATATTTGACTCCAAACGGAACTGATATTAATAAAAAAGGAATAACACCTGATTTGGTTGTTGAATTAACTGAAGAAAATGTCAAAAACAAAGATGATGTACAGTTAAAAAGAGCAATCGAAGTTATGCAAAATATAATCGGAGGCAAAGCTGTAGCAAATCAATAGAAGATTATTTCCAAAGAAAAACTCCCAAAGTTTTTGGGAGTTTTTTATTTGTATAAAAATGTTTTCCAAATACCTGATTGACAATTATAATTTGAATTACTATAATCTACTTATGACAAAAATAATTAACGTAATTAAAGGAACACATGACATTTTACCTCAAGAAGTTGAGCAATGGCATTTTTTAGAAGAAAATGCTCTCAAAATTTTTAGCAGGTACGGTTATAAAGAAATAAGAACCCCAATTTTTGAAGCAACCGAACTCTTTGCAAGAGGTGTTGGCGATACAACAGATATCGTTAATAAAGAAATGTATACTTTTGAAAAAAGTGACCGCTCTTTGACTCTTCGACCTGAAAATACAGCAGGTGTCGTAAGATCATATATTGAAAATGGTATGTCAAGACTTTCTCCACCGGTAAAACTTTGGTATAAAGGTCCAATGTTCAGATACGAGAGACCTCAAAAAGGACGTCAAAGACAATTCCACCAAGTGGGTGTGGAAATGTTTGGTGTAAAAGAACCAACCGCTGATGCTGAAGTTATCTTAATGGCAGTTAATTATTTGAAAGCACTCGGATTAAACGATTTGGAAGTGGAAATTAATTCTTTAGGCTGTCCAAAGTGCCGTGAAGAATTTAAAAATAATTTAAAAGCTGTTTTGAAACCTGAATTCAATAATCTTTGTGAAGATTGTCAAAATCGTTATGAAAAAAATCCTTTAAGATTATTGGACTGCAAGGTTGAAAGCTGCAAAGCTATATTTGAAAAACCAGAAATTCAAAAAGTAATTCAGTCAGATTTTATTTGCGAAGAATGCTCTGAACATTTTACTAAATTAAAGACTTATCTTGACAAATTAGGTGTAAAATACACTGTAAATAAACTTTTAGTAAGAGGTTTGGACTACTATAACAGAACTGTTTTTGAAATAAAATCAAACAATTTGGGTTCTCAAAATGCTGTATGCGGCGGCGGAAGATATGACAGCTTGGTCAGAAATCTTGGCGGTGATGATACACCTGCTGTCGGCTGGGCAATGGGAATGGAAAGATTAAACTCACTTCTTCCTACGCGTGAAAACAAAAAACTTGACGGCTATATTGTTTCAACATCTCCTGCAGATGCTTTTGAACTTGCGGAGGAGTTGAGAAAAGAAGGTTATACTATTGAGTTTGATTTATCAAATAAAAAATTTACAAAACAGCTTGAAAAGGCCTCAAAGATTGCAGATTACGCTCTAATTCTGGGCGAAGATGAAATTAATGCCGGAAAAGTTTCCGTAAAAAATCTTGCAACAGGAGAACAAAAAACCGTTTCAAGACAAGAATTAAGGAGTATATTATGACAAGTCCGGTACACGACGTCATAAAAGTTTTGACATCAGCATTCAGAAAAAAATTTGATGATTTCAAAGGGATTTATCTTTTCGGCCAATTTTTGGACGGCAAAAACCATGAAGGTGAAGATATAGAACTCGTCGCAATTTTTGAGACCGAAGACAAAGCAAAACGGGAAGAAATCTGGCCGATTATCGGAAAAATAGAAACCGAAATGAATGTTTGTATAGACCTTTATCCTTATACAATAGAGGATTTCAAAAAGGATGAAGATTTATATAATGAGGTAATGGAAGAGGGTATATTTTTTGATGCTCTCGGTATAATGAAAGACTAAATAAAGGGAAAAACAATGGACAAAATTACAATCCGTTCTGACAGAAAAACTGATTACAAATTTCAGTACAAAGGTGAAGATGTTGTACTCGGCGCAGGAAAAATTTTAAGCATTGCCGACGGCTTGGAACATGTTGTTTTACCAACCTGTGCAATGAAGATTATGAATAACCTCATTGTTATAAAAGACGACGTAAAATAGCTTTTTATTTAAATATTTATCTTTAATTAGTTGCAGAAACATGTTTTTCTACAACAATATTTGTGTGCCAAGCATAAGCCTGTGACTGTCTTCTAAATTTTGATTGTCACAGTAAACATAATTCAATAAAATTTTCATACCTTGCCCGATAACATAATAATTTATACCGGCAGAATACTCACGTCTTATATCTCCATCCATATCCCTGTTCGGATCAAATTGGTCAAAACGTGCAACAAGCTGCACTTTTGGCGTCAACTTATAACCGATTGTTGTATAAAAGCCCTCTGCTTTATCCGTACTTAATACACGTGCATTATAGCCGTCAGCAATTGCATACTCTGCATTTATCATAAAATCTTTATAATTCCAGCCGACATATGCACCTCCGACAGTGTAATTTTCGTGTCTTTTTCCGGCGTTTAAACCGCCGCCGACAACCAGCTTACCATATCTGCCGTCTGTTTTTCCCAATGGTTTAAGGTTAACCCAGCCTGTAAATTCGGCACCGGGGAAAAATTCTTTGAAAAATCTATCCGAACTGTTAGCCGCTAAACTATAATCCACCAGTGAATAGTTTCCTATAACTCTCACACCAAATGCACGTGTATTACCGAAAGTTCTGGCAATCTGTGATCTTAAGATAAAAGGAACATAAGTGGTACTCATGCCGCCTTCAACACCAACCTGATTTCTAGAATTACCAATCATTATTTGATGATTTGGTATTGCAGTATTTACAATATAGGCATCACTTATAAGATTTTGAAAAAATGTTCTTTCACTTGTTGGCGTCAATTTAAACTGTAATTTAAAATCCGTCTTGTATTCCGGATTTAACTGTCCCATCATACCTACGTCAATAGATGTAACATCATAGTCGCCGTCAAAATCACTTTCCATAAAGTTAAATGACAAGTTACCACGGTATTTTCCGTAAAATTGTATTCTATCAATTGGTCCTTTATCTAAATCAACAGTTAATATATCTTTTAAAAGATAATTACTATAATCTGTTCTCGTAACCTCTGCCTTTAACGATTTTTCTATTTTATAAAATAAAGAACCTTCTTCTCTATTTATGGGATCTCCAAGATGCTTAAACATGAAAAAATTTTCTTCAGTACTATCAATTAATATATCTTTATCATCAATAACACCATCATTATTTAAATCTCGTGTTGGTAATTTTGTATTTTTAGGAAGTATAATTTCTTTTTCAAAAACATTTTTTTCAACAGAAACATCTTCTACGGCAAAAGTAGTCGTAGCGGGTAATATCAACAAACCTAATATAAAAATTTTCAAAAGGGTATTCACAAATATTAATATATCACAAACTTATTGCAATTCATGATATTTTTATTGTATATTATTTATTACTATGACATATGTAACAAAAAATAATAAATATACGAAAACCCATGCCCCAATTATTGAAGCATTGAAAAAGGCATACGAAAACCCCTCTTACCAATTTCACATTCCTGGTCATACAAGAGGGAAGGGTTCTTTACCTGAATTTAGACAACTTATAGGCAAAAAAGCTTTATCAATTGATACAACTGATGAATTTGATAATCTTGGCACACTTCATCCTGCTACAGGACCTATAAAAGAAGCTCAAGAGCTTGCAGCAAAGGCTTTTGGTGCTAAAAAAACTTTCTTTTTATTAAATGGATCTACTGCAGGAAATCTTGCCCTTGCAATGGGATTAACAAAAAAAGGTCAAAAAATTATAACAAACAGAAATTGTCATCGTTCTGTATTAACCGGTATGATAATCTCGGGTGCCGAACCTCTTTGGCTTGTTCCTGAAAGGTTTGAGGACTGGGGTATCTGGGGTAATGTAAACCCTGAACGTGTTGAAGAAATGCTCAAAACACATGATGATGTTTCAATGGTTTGGATTACAAACCCAACATATGAAGGTGTTGTTTCTGATATCAAATCAATTTCTGCTATATGCAAAAGATTTAATGTTCCATTAATAGTTGATGAAGCACATGCTTGTTTGTGGAATTTTAATGACCATTTACCTACATCTGCCTTGAAACTTGGAGCTGATGCCGTTGTTCATTCACTCCACAAAACAGGCGGAAGTATGAGTCAAAGCTCAATGTTACATATCGCAGAAAATTCTTTAATTGATGTTGATGCTGTTGAAAAAGCATTAAAATTGTTACATACAACAAGTCCTTCTTTGATGCTTTTGGCAAGCTTGGATGCAGCACGTGCTAATTTGGATAGTCCAAGAGGCAGAAAACAACTCCAAAGAGCTATTTCTAACGCTAAATATTTACGCCAAGAAATAGATAAAATGGAACATATCCATCAGTTGAAACCTGATTTTGGATATAAAACAGACGTTACAAAAGTGTTTATTAAAGCTGATGGCTTGTCAGGAAAACGTTTGGAATCAATATTAGAAATTGATTTTAATATTGAAGTTGAAAGTGCCTCAGATGCAGGCTTATTATTGTTATCTAATATTGGCAATAAACGTTCTGAAATTCAATACTTGGTTGATTGTTTGAAAAAAATTGATAATACAAATTATTCAGATATTTGTTATTTGGAAAACAAAAAACATATGCCAATGCTCACACCTGTAATAAAGGTGAACTTGCGTGATGCATATTATTCTGCAAAAGAAACCATACCAAAATCACAGGCAATAGGCAGAATTTCAGCAGAAATAATTGCAGAATGCCCCCCGGGAATTGCTGTATTGCTTCCTGGTGAATTAATAACCGAAAGCCACATGCCTTATTTGACAGATTATGAATTTATCGAAGTTATAAAATAATCTTACGAAATACTTACCAAGGTATTACTGATTTCTGTCATAAGATTAATATCGTTTGTCTTGCGTGCATATTTTTGCGCTTTTTCTAAAAGATTTTTGGCCTTTTCTTCGTTCTTATATTCAAGCATAATTTCAGCTGCATTCAAATAATTTTGTGCAACTTTTTGTGGTGAATCAGAATCAATATAATTTTTAACAGCTTTTGAATATGCCTTTAAAGCTTCAGGTGAATCTCCAAATTTATCATAAGCATCACCAAGACTTGATGATACATATCCTTTTACTTTCGCATTATCTGTTTCATCAGCAATAGTATCAGCAACTTCAAAATAGTCAAAGGCTGTTTTTTCATACATGTCAGAATAAATATTTCCTATTTTTGCCAAAGAAGTTGATTGTACTGTCAAATTTTCAGCCTCTCCGGCAAATGAAATTGTACTAAAATAATGATCTATTGCAGGTTCTATTTGATTTACGTCATTATAAATTTCTGCCATTGAATAATGTGCGCGGGTTTTTACATTACAATCTTGGGTTCTTTGGACAGATTGATTATAACTTTTTAGAGCTTGAGCTAAATAGTCATGATCATCATATATTTTTCCGACCTCTAAGAATATTTTTGATTGTGTTTCTTTATCATCAAGTTCATTTGCTCTGTTTAAAGCAGTTTGAAATGCCTCTATAGCTTCCTTTGGTTTGTTTGCATAAGTCATTTTTTTTGCTTTTATAAACAGTTTTTTTAATTCGGAATCTTGAGGAATAAACGGGTTGATTTGTTCTTGTTGGACTTCTTCTGCTTGTTGAGATCTGTTTTGAGTGTCTTCCGGAAATTTAACCAAAAATTCAGGATTAATATCATTTTCATTATATTTAAAATCTATTTGTTGTAAGAAAAGAGCATCTACCCAATTTTCAACAACTTTTGAATCTTTATCAAGAGTTTTGGAAATATAATTATCTAAAATTGAAGCTGCGTTTTTTAAGTTTGATTTAATAAGTTTGCTGTTTGGAGTTTCTTTAGTAACTTGTTTTTCAATCAAAGCAAGATAGCCGCTTACTTCTTCTTTTAAATCCTCCGGTGTACCTATAGCAATAGCAGTATTTTTAAAATCCTTAAGTATTTGGGCAATATTTATATTAGGATTGCGTTGAGCGAGAGCTGTTGCAACTTCATTTGGGTATGGTACTGAAAGCTGTTCGGTGGTTAATTGTTGAGGTTGGTATGCTGCTGTATTTCTATCAACATATTGTAAACCTTTGCTTCTACTATTTTGATTTGTTTGTTCTTCTCTTTGAGCATTAGAAGTTGAACGTTCTTGGTCTTCTTTTTTCTTGACCTGATTACGCCTGTCTTGGACAAAATATGGACGTTGATATACGCTGTTTAAGTTCAACCCCATTTATATACCTCTGGTTTTACATAACTATCTTACATTAACTACTGTTTTTTTAACTCATTCTTTTGTATGACTTATATTTAAGGTTTTTTGAACAGTTGTCAATTGAGTTTATGCTAAAATTATTCTCATGAAAGAAATTTTTTTAGACAATAAAATAGCTTTTAATTATTATGAAAATAATAAAAATGAAATCCTTATAATTGCTCCTGGGTGGTTTATGACAAAGGACAGCAAAATATTTTGTGAAATTGCGGAAACTTTTGAATCATTTTTTGATATCGCTGTCATAGATTTTAGAGGCCATGGAAAAAGCAAAGGTTTTTTTTCTTTTTCAGCCAAAGAACATGAGGATTTAAGGGCACTTATAGAATATTTGCGATCTAAATATAAAAACATTTACCTTATGGGGTTTTCACTGGGTGCAGCAACGAGCTTAATTTATTCTTCAATAGAACAAAGAGTGAATAAATTAATTTTAGTTTCAGTGCCGAGTTGTTTTTCAAAAATAGAAAACCAAATTTGGCAAAAAAATGCTTGGGTACCTACATTTAAAAAATTTGAGTTAAAAAGATGGCTTTCCATAAGACCTTCTTTTATACCTTATAAAAAAATTAAACCTATTAATGTAATTAATAAAGTAGATATACCTATACTGTTTGTGACAGGGGAGAAAGATCCTATAGTTTTTCCTTGGCACACTGTAAAATTATATGAAAAATATACCGGAACAAAGTTACTAAAAATATTCGAAAATGGTAAACACGCAGAAGACATTTTTGTAGAAAATAAAGCGGAATTTACAAAAATTTGTTTGGATTGGCTGCTTAACCGATAACAACCATTTCACAATTTTTGCAGTCGAATTTCAAGGCATATTTTTTACCTTTTTCATCAACCAAAAACAATTTATCAGGGGATTTGCACATATCAAAAGCATATTTTAAACAATGCTTTGTCCGCATAAGTTCAATATCTTTTGGTTTTGTATTTTCGTATGACCAGTCTACACTCTCACATCCGCATTTTTCGTAAAATTCTTTTGCTTTATGGTTATGAACATTTGCCCTATAATCTAAATTTTTCTCTGGAAAAACTGCATATTGTAGAGGTTCTTGGATTTCCCGTTCATAATTATTTAAACGTTCTTCTATTAATTCTTCCAAAATTTCCCTACGCAGATTGTTTATTTCAGAAATTGCTAAAAAAGGAATTTCTTCATTTGTTTCAACTTCTGTAATATAAAAATCACTGTCGCCTGATTTTTTCAATTGTGCAGAAAAAATCTCTTTCATTTTTTCAGGATTTTTTGCTTTTTCTGACGCAACAACTTCCATAGCAACCTCGTTACCATCTTCATCTATTGCATGAAGAATTCCCTCATTATACAAAAATTTTGCAGCTATTCTTCTTTTTGTCTTTGAGTTTATAAGTTTTTTTTCAAATTTTGCATCAAAATTTCTATATATAACCATTCCTTTTTTTAATTTATCCATCCTATTTGGATAAATTCTACAACCGTCAACTCTATTTACCAAACAACCCGTAAGCTCATCCTCTATAAAGTAACAAAGTCCGTCTTGCGGATTTATATCAGCATCCAATTCAAAATAATCTTTTCCAATATTTTTTATTTTTCCCAATTTTTCACCCAAAGATTTTGGGGTATAAAAATTGAAACATTTTTGCCTGCCATTTAAAAAATAATCAGTAAATCCACGATTAAAACTCTTGTGTAAATCAGGCTCAAAATCTAAAAACACTTTTCCTGAAGATATTTTTTCGGAAATTTTGTCTAATTTTTGACGATAGTATGCTACAACGTTTTTAACATAATTTTCGTCTTTTAAACGACCTTCTATTTTAAATGACTTAACACCAGCATCTACAAGCTTTTCAATATTCTCTGAAGCGTTAAAATCTTTCAAACTCAATAAATGCAAATCCTTTGCCAATATTTTTCCGTTTTCGTCAATCAATGAATACTTTTTTCGACAACTTTGTGCACATTCTCCCCTATTTGCAGAACGTCCGCCTATATGACAGCTCATATAACACTGTCCGCTATATGATACACACAAAGCCCCATGAATAAATGTTTCTATTTCTGCTTTTGTATTATCGCAAATTTCTTTTATTTGATTAAGAGACAATTCTCTTGCAAGAATAATTCTTGTAATACCAATTTCATCAAAGAATTTTATTTTACTCAATTTTCTATTATCGCACTGAGTACTTGCATGTATCGGTATTGGAGGAATTTCATGATTTATTGCGAGTTCCACTATTCCCATATCTTGAACAATAATTGCATCAACACCTATATCATAGAGATTCTGTATCAATTTTTTAGCTAAAACTATCTCATTATCATCCAAAATAGTATTAACCGTGACATGAACTTTTACGTAAAATTTATGCGCATATTCAACAATTTCTCTTAAATCCTCCAAGGAATTTCCTGCGTTTTGTCTTGCACCAAAACTGGATGCACCTATATATAAAGCATCACAACCACTATTTATAGCTGCAATAGCCGTTTTTTTATCTTTTGCCGGTGCTAAAAGTTCTGTATTCCTCATAACACTAATTGTATAACAATGCTAAATACTTGACAATCATGCTTTTTTATGATATAAAGAGTGTGGGGTAAATGTATATTTATAAGTCTTGTCATTCGACGAGACTTTCTTTTTCGGTCAGTGAGTATTTGTGAAAAATTTGTGATATTTTTCATGTGTTTTGTATATTAAAAAAGCCCCCAAACCCTTTTGTTTGAAGGCTTTTAATTTTATTATATTTGCATTTTATTTTTTAGATGATTTAGCTGTTTTATCGGCAAATTCACTATCTATACGCAAAAATACCGGTTTGATTTCTTCTTTAGAAATTAATTTACCAACTTTTATATTATCGCAAGTCAAATCATCCAATTTTGTATCCAGATTAAAGGATAATTGTTTTGCCATTTCTTTTGCAATATTAGGACAATAAGGGTAAATTAAAGAAGAAACAATACACATAATTTCTAAAACAGTTGTAAGAACTATGCCGCATTCTGTCCATTTTTCTTCCTTAGCCAATGTCCAAGGTGCATTATCCGTGACATATTTGTTTGTCATATCTACAAGACCAATTATTTCCTGAGCGGCTTCTGCTATTTCGAAATGATTAAAGTGGTTTTCAACTACTTTGACAGTTCCCAAAGCCTTTTTAAATAGGTCTGATTGTTCCTTGAATTCAGGTTTAATCTCACCATCAAAATATTTAACCAACATTGATAGAGTTCTATTTAAAAGATTGCCCATGCTATTTGCCAAATGAGCATTAACTTTTTCTTTGAAATCTGCATCGGAATAGTTTCCATCCTTGCCGCAAGGAGCTGATGTTGCCATATAGTATCTGAAAGCATCGGGATATTCCATTTCAAAATTCTCCAAAACAGCTGTTGGAGATATAACATTACCCAATGATTTTGACATTTTAGATTCATCAATTGTAATCCAACCATGAGCAAAAATATGTTTTGGTAATGGTAAATCTAAAGCCAATAAAAACGCCGGCCAATAAATACTATGGAATTTCAAAATATCTTTACCAATTACATGAACATCTGCAGGCCATAGTTTTTTATACAAATCTGAAGGGTTTTCTGTATCATAACCTATAGCTGTTATATAGTTTGAAAGAGCATCAATCCACACATATATAACTTGGTCAGGATCATCTAAAACATCAATACCCCATTGAACATTTGTTTTGGCTCTTGAAACGGATATATCTTGAATATCTTCCAATTGATTTAAAACTTCATTTGCTCTAAATGACGGAACTATAAAATCAGGATTTTCTTTTATGTGTTTTATAATTGCATCCTTATACTTTGTAAGTTTAAAAAAATAGTTTTCTTCTTTTACCAATTCAGGTTTTTTCAAATGATCCGGACACAAGCCATCTTCTGTTAAATCTTTTTCATTTAAAAAACATTCACATCCTGAGCAATACAAACCTTCATATGAGTGTTTGTAGATATCTCCTTTTTCAACAAGTTTTTTGAATATTTTTTGAACAACTTTTTCATGATAATCATCTGTTGTTCTTATAAATTTTGTATAATCAACATCTAAAGCTTTCCAGGCTTGCTTAAACTTTTCTGCATTCATATCACAAAGTTCTTTCGGTGTCATTCCTTGCTCTTTAGACGTTTTTTGAATTTTTATTCCATGTTCATCTGTTCCTGTTAAGAAAAACACTTCTGTTCTTTGTGAAAAATGTCTTGCTATAATATCTGTTAAAATCTTTTCATAAGCATGCCCAATATGTGGCGCACCATTTACATAATCAATTGCTGTTGTTAAATAAAATTTGTCCATTAATAATTCCCTCTTTGGCAAAAATTATATCACAAAAAAGTTACATTTTCTTTGTTACAGGCAATTTCTCAAATCAAAATTACTTTATATACATGTAAAGGAGTAGGTATGTCTTGGATTAATGATTTAGACGCATTAGCTTCAGCAGGTGTAATTGGATTTGACGCACCCGCTTATATAAAAGGTGTACAACCTAGATATTACGGGCATCCTGCTTTGGAAACTCTTCCTGATACATTACCTCAAATGAATTCTCAACCAAAAAAAGATGAATTCAAAACAAGTGGCACCGGGGTAAATAATCCTTCTTGGAAAAAATGGGTTTTTGGTATTTTGGCAACTGCCGGTTTGATTTTTGGTGCTTCCAAACTAAAATCTGTTAAAAATTTGTTTAGCAAGATTTCTTTAACAACAATAAAAACATTACCCAAAAAATTATTTACATCAATAAAAACCGGTTTCAACCATGTAATTAATCTTTTTAAAAAGCCAAAACCCTAATGGAATAACCTGTTAATCATTGCTTGTGCCGAAGAACCACCTTCTTCTGGTGAACTACAAGCATCTCCCACATATTTAATATAATTTCCGTCCGATCTTATACTAAAAGAATAAAGGTCATATCCCCACTTATTTGGTCCATTCTTTCCATTTATATCTATAGCAACAATTATACAAGTATCATTTGTGTAGAAAAATATTATTGTACCATCTGATAATACATATACCGTTTTTGCATCCAAAATTCTTGTTGCAGTAAACCCTCTACAGTTTTGGTTTGCATAATCTTGCCAATATTCTTCATCGTAATTTTCGTCATTTTTATGTTGTTCTTTTAAAACATCATCATAACCTTTATATTCAGCTATACATCCGTTTTCATATGCTTTATCTTTACATATTTTTGTTATTTTTAATGTTTTTAAAAACTCAGTTGTCAGATCAATACAATCACTTATATAAGCTCCAGAACCAACTCCCGGCGGATAATAACACTTTGGTATATATCCAAACTGACCTTGAGCGTTTAATAATGCTTGATTAATTAATGCGTAACTCTTTTTAAACTGGTTGTCCAATGTTTTTTGTTTATAGTTTGAGATTAAAGTAGGTATTGTTATCGCTGCGACAACTCCAATTATCCCCAATGTAATTAAAACTTCCGCTAATGTAAAACCTTTTCTTGATTTATAATTCCTCATAATTGGATTATAATTTTTATTTAAATTTGTGTCAAGATCCTTGTTATTACTACTTAAAGGAGTTGCCCCCCCCCCATTCTTTTTCTGTATGTTTTTCATATTACTCCCTTATTTTTTTCATATTTTAGCAGTTTTTTTCTTTGGTTGCAAGAATTTTTTAATTCTTTTTTTCTTTTCTTTCTCTAACAGAAATCCTTATTGGTGTGCCAAAAAAGCCAAAAGCTTCTCTTAATTTGTTTTCTAAATA
>CALVBY010000007.1 GCA_944325905.1 Candidatus Gastranaerophilales bacterium
ATATTTCTTATCTTTGATTTTGAGCTTAAATTTGCTTCTGAATTTTGATTGCGCAAGTTTGTCTAAAATATCCATTGAGTTAAATATTATTTTAGTTTCATTATAGTACTAATAAGGTTTTACAAAATTAAAAAATAATAAAAAATTAAAAAACTGGAGACGGTGGGACTCGAACCCACGTCCAAAATGGACCAACATAAGCCTCTACGAGTGTAGATACTTATTCTCTCGACAAATTCAGGAAAGTATCACTACCCTTAAATTTGCCAAAGTACTTTTTGCGGAAGTACTTAACCTTCAATGGTTAGCTTGATATGTCTACCATCATCAACATACTGCGTCTTGCATAGTGGACCCCAACAGCCGGCAAGCTGGGCTATTGAAGTGGCTGACTGCTATTAAGCAGCTAGAGCGTATGCTCTAGAAAAATCAGCTTTAATTACGTTATCTTTAGCATTTAATTTGCTTAGCTCGTTGATAACCGAGAACAGCGCTCGGACTCGCAACCTATATTAATCAAACATCCTGTCAAATCCGGACGTCCCCATATTTTCAATGTTCTGTATTATATATTATAACGTTAATTCTATAAATTACAAGCCTGATTTTTACGTATTTGTTACAGAATGTAAATCTGATTTTGCTTCCCTGAAAGTCCCTGAAATTCTGAATTTTGGCTCAATTTATAAAAAAATGCCAAATTTTATATTCAAGAAAATATTAAAACGTGCCGAATAAGGGGAATATAGAAGGTTATAATGTGTACCACGAAAGGAGAAACTCAATGGGCGATTTTGGTTTTAACCCAAGTTGGATGAAAAAAGACGATGTGGCTCGTAAAAATTATGTTGAGATAACGCCTGAAGAACAGGCTGCGATTGACAAGGCTAATGCTGAAACAAAAGCTGCTCTTGAAAAGGAAGCTTTAACTCAAGGTTTGAGTGGTAATAATAAAAAAGACTTGGATAAGGGTATTTCTATTCAAAAACAAGATACTATAAGAACTAATACGGGTAACGGAGTTATTAAGGTTACTCATCCTGATGGCTCCGTAGAATTTGAATTGGATTATGCTAAAGGCTATGACGGTTCTCCCCAATTGTTTGCTGAGGGTACTAAGGTTACTGTTTTGAATGCTCCTGAAGAGCCTAAAAAAGGTTTTTGGCAAAAATTAGGCGATGTGATTGCTAATGTTAATGATTGGGGTAATCGCGTTACGGGAGGGCAAATTAGAGGCCTTGGGCGTGGTGTTGCTACAATGGGTGTAGTTGCTGGAAGTGCTACGCTAGCCTCTGCCGCAACAGGTGCTGCTGCAGCTACAGGTGCTGTTAAAGTAGGTGGTGGAGTTTTGGCGGCTACTTCGCTTGCAAGTTGTAACAAAATGGAGATTCCTGAACCACCTGGAGCGCATGTATCAGTAAGTAATAAGGATATGGCTGATTATATAGTCAATTATTTGAATGACCCAAATAATGAACAAGGTTTCATTCCTGAAACTCCTGACGGGGTAGACTTTAAATATGGTTATGATTATAATTCTCAAAATGATATTGTTCGACCATACATTGATTTTGGTAATGGTTTGAAACTATATATCAATACAAATCCGTTACAAGACTTAACGGTTGATAATGTTGTTGATTATATTGATATAATTGGCGATGAATTAATTACCAACGATGGTGTTCAGTATGACTTTACGGCTGAAGGTAATAAGGCTAATGTTAACTTTGGTAATGGTTTAATTCATACGGTTGGAGATGATGTAACGTTGAATGAGAACGGAACAACTGCAAGACTATACTCAATCCTTGATAAGGTTGGATTTGCACAGCCTGCTCAAAGTTCGGAAATTGTTATGGACCTAAGTGCAAATGAAGGTTCTTACGGCAACGGAGTGCCCGGTTTTGCTATGGGTATTGTTACTCCTGCAAACTTGAAAGATATTACTTCAGGTAACCCTGTTATAAAAGGTAATATTGGCACTTATAATTTCCACGGTAAAGCTGAGAAAGCTGATGCCGGTGAATTTACACTTGAAGCAAACGGTCAAACCAAGTCAAATTCTGCTGGTGGTATCCATATTGTGAATAACAATGGTGATGAAATTTATATGCAGTATGAAGAAGGTTTTGATCTTCAATCTGTATGGGATGAACCGGGACAAAACTTATGGGATGGTACAATCGTATATGTTAAAGAAAAAGGTTCAGATGTCTTTAAGGAACGTTATATCCTTTCTAAATTTGACGAGTCCAATACTGATATTGGATTGATTGATAGATCTGAAAATGGTACTACTCTACAACATTACCCAAGTGATATAATCACATTTGATACTCAGGGTGCAATTGATGCGGATAATTACTATAATGAAAAGCAAGATAACTTGCACGAAGCTCATGTTACGGCGGATTCAAATTATAGATATATGAATCAATGGCACTTTGGAGCTGATGCTGAAGTTAATATAAAACAATAAATAAAAAAAGAACCCTTTAAAGGGTTCTTTTTTTTATGATATAATCCTTTTATGAAAGAGACTTTAGCACAGTTTGTACAAAAGAAAAGAGATGATTTGGGGCTTTCTCCAAAGGGTTTAGCGTCAAGGACAAATTTGGATTTATCTTTGATAGAAGATATTGAAGCGGGGAAAGAATTATTCTTATCTGTTACAGTGCGTCAAAATTTGGCTAAAGGTCTAAAATGTCATCCGGAAGAAATAAGGCGGCTTGAAAAAGATTTTAGAAATGACTTTGTTTCTCTGCAAATAATTGAAAGCTTAAAAGAATTAATTTTAAATGGTGCGGGTGGCTTAAAATGTCCAAAGTGCGGTGCCCCCTTAGCTACTAAAGTTGAGAGGATGTATGATTTGGAAGACAATCTTGTCTTACATCCAAAAGCCCATTGTACAAAATGTGTTTTTCAAATACATTAGCAAATAAAAAAGCACCTGTGTAATCAGGTGCTTTTTTATATTAATTTATTGGTTTATTCTTCTGTTTCTTTAGTGCTGTCATTTAATATGTCTTGTATTTCATCTTTAGTGATGGCTTTTCCGGCAACTTCTATATAGTGATCTTCAGTTGGAGGGTAATCAGGAGTTCCAGGTGATAAAAATCCTACCAAAAGGACGTTATCGCCAAATTGATCTTTGTCTAAGTAACCTCTGCCAACGACACCTTTTTGAACGTATTTGCCGTTGTATTCGCCTTCTGTTGCTTTAGGATAAACATAGATGGAATCTTTACCATTTGAGTGTGCAAATGTTTTGTATCCGTCTTCATTGAACATCAAACCGCTTACATTATCAGTCATTGTTCCATCAGGTTTTACAATAGTTATTTCACCTGGGTTAACTTTAGTAATTCTTATGTCATTTTCGATATCTTCGCCAATTTTGTGGTTATAACGAGTTTCATATTTATTTGATAGCGGAAGATTCAACTCAATATTTTCCAGTTTGTTGAAATCCCACTGTCTTTTACCTTCGGCGTAACGAAGAGCCTTATCTTTTTTATTTCCATCAACACCATCAATTGGGATATCTAGATAATCATTGCCCCAAGTTAAGAGAGAATCTTGTACTGACCAATCTAAATCGATTTCTTTATCAGGAGGGCATGGCGGATATCCCATATCCACACCGGCATGCGCGCTTACTTCAAATTTATCAGTGCAAGCTGTTGGTGCAACTGCAACCGGTACCATAAACATTACAGCAGCAAGTGGACCTGACAATTTTTTCATAAAACCTTCGCTTGTAGGTGTTGTTGTTTGAGAAAGACTATTTTTTTCAGCCTTTTTATTTCTTCGTCCTTCAAAATTGACGTTACTGAATGAATTGATAGCATTTACTTGCATAATCATGCCTCCTATTTTTATGATTATACTAAAAACAAACACAATAAAGTTTGTTATTTATAAAAAATTGGCTTTACATTTTTTTACATTGCTCTGATTATTGTTCAGCGAGCTTTTCTCTTACTAAGCGTTCAACCTCTGCCAAAATATCAGGGTTTGCTGATAAAAATTCTTTAGCCTTATCTCTGCCTTGACCCAACTTTTCATCATTAAAGCTGAACCAAGCACCTGCTTTTTTAACTATATCAAGATTAACTGCCACATCAAGAATATTACCAATCTTGCAAATTCCTTTACCAAAAATAATATCAAATTCAGCAGTTCTAAAAGGCGGAGCTACTTTGTTTTTTAGAACTCTAACTCTTACATGGTTTCCAACATCACCATCTTCACCTTTCAAGCCTTCAACACGTTTAATTTCCATTCTAACGCTTGCATAATATTTCAAAGCATTACCACCGGTTGTAGTTTCAGGGTTCCCATACATAACGCCTATTTTCATACGTAATTGGTTAATGAATATTACAGTTGTATTTGTTTTTCCTATAACACCTGTAAGTTTTCTTAATGCTTTTGACATTAAGCGTGCTTGCAAGCCCATTTGCTGATCTTCCATAGAACCTTCAATTTCGGCCTTTGGAACAAGTGCTGCAACTGAGTCAACAACAACAACATCTACCGCACCAGATCTTACAAGTTCTTCTGTTATATCAAGAGCCTGTTCTCCAGTGTCAGGTTGTGAGATTAGAAGATCATCAATTTGAACACCTAAATTCTTTGCATATTCAGGATCTAGAGCATGTTCGGCATCAACAAATGCTGCAATACCTCCTCTTTTTTGGCATTCTGCAACTATATGTTGTGCTAAAGTTGTTTTACCTGAACTTTCTGGCCCATAAATTTCTATAATACGGCCGCGTGGAATACCGCCAATACCCAGTGCAACATCAAGTGCCAGAGCTCCCGTAGGGATTGCATCGACATTAACTGTTGCTTTATCACCAAGCTTCATTATAGATCCTTTGCCAAAATCTTTTTCAATTTTTTCTATGGCAAGTTTAAGTGCTTTATTTCTCTCTTCTATATTTGTTGTTAATTCTTCTTTTACGGCCATCTCTTTTCCCTTTATATTTTGTTATTTTATTTGAAATTACTGCAAAATAAGAATAATTTTATGGATTTATTTTGCAGCATACGTGTTCATTCTAAGCTTCATTGAAAAACTTATTATTCCCAAGCATGACGTTCTTTTTTCTTGTATAACCCTAAACCTATCGGTTTGTAACTATTTAAATCATTCTTCAGTTGATATAGTTCTTTATTTAGGTCAATAATTTTTTGTTTTAAAGTTTCGTTATCTGTCTTACAACGAATAAGTTCAACTACAACTTCATCCATACCTTCAAGTTTTTCGTCTATAACTTTAGCAATTTTATCGCTAAGAGTTGTTTCCATATTACGAATTGAAGTAAGTATGCTTGCGACAGCTGAGGTACTTTTTTCAGCAGGATATGCCATTGGTTTTTGAGCTTGAATTTGTCTCAGGTGCTTTACTTCATCGTATGAAAAATATGTTTGCCCTTTAGAATTTTTCTTTGGCAAAATAGATGCACGCTTGCAAAGTTCAACTATCTCTTTATTATCAGCTTTAAGAATACTTCTAACTTCTTGTGGTGATAAAGTTTTAGCTCCTGTATCTTCTTTCAACATTTTTATATCCCTTAAAATTTCCCCAATTATATTCTAGTAAATTTAAGTTAAAAAAACAAATAATTACATGTTTTCTTGTTACATCGCTTAATAAAATATAGGCAAAACAAAAAACGAGCCATTTTATAGCTCGTTTTTTGAAATAAATTTTTAATAATTAAACAGCTTTTTGAACTTTGCCTGCTCTTAAACAAGATGTGCAAACTTTAATTCTTTTTGTTTGACCGTTAACTACAGCCTTTACTGACTGCAAGTTAGGCTCTTGAGTGTGAACAATTTGTTTATGTGAGAAGGTTAACTTCGCTGCTTTAATCGGTTTTTTACCGCAAATTTCACATTGTTTTGACATAATTTTATTCCTTTTCTAGCTAGTTGTGTAATTTAATAATATATTAAAAATCAAAATAATCAAGTGACATGTTAAAATTGGTTAAGTGGGGCAGTTTTTGTTTAGCGAATTTTTCTACCCAAAGAAAGTCCTGCCGGTAAGTTGAGGACTACATTTTCATAATCAGGGTTTCGGTTTATTGCATTGATGAAGGTTTGAGTTTTTTCTTTGTGTGACAGTACATTATCACATGCTATGAAGCCCCCGACCTTTAAATGTGGGTGTATTAATTCAAAATAATCAATATATTCCTTTTTATTTGCATCAACAAAAGCAAGATCAATTTCAAAATCCTGGGGTAATTCTCTCAAAATATCACAAGCTGAACCTTGAACGATTGTGATTAAATCATCGACACCGCATATTTTAAAATTTTCACGTGCTATGACAAAACGTTTTTCCCAAAATTCTATAGTTGTAAGATGTCCTTGAGTTTCCTTTAATGCTTTACCAAGCCAAATTCCGGAATATCCGTTTGAAGTTCCTATCTCAAGAACATTTTTGCAGTTTGCTGATTTTACCAAGGTATAAAGAAATTCGCCGGTAACTCTCGAAATATTCCAAAAATTTTTCTGAGTTTCTTCGAGTTTTGCCAATGTTTCTTCTGTTGTTTCATCAAAATATTTTATCATTTTATCTTATTTACCTTATCTGTAACAACTATAGTTCTTATAGGTACTTCTATTGGATTTGTTTTTATAATCTGTTTTTTAGTCATATCCAATATACAGTAGATTGAGGCTCTTGAATCTGAAACTATAGCGAAATTGGTATTATCTATAAGGTTAAGATTAGTAGAAAAACCGTTTGTGTTTAAATATATTGAATCAGTTATTTCATCAGTTTTTGTATCCACTACTTGTATAACGTTATCTGCTGCACCAAGGATGAAAAGGTTGTTTTCATAAGCCAGCATATCAATAGGTTTTGTGGTAATTCCAATTTCAGCAATCAAACCATTTGTTTCGTAATCAATTATAGCAAGATGATTTTTAGTGCGGCTTGTTATATATAATTTGTTGTTATTAAAAGCAATTTTAGAAACGTTAGGGAATTTGCCTATATCTTTTAAAAGATAATTATTATCAAGTTCTATAGCCCAGATTTCATTTGTTTTTTTGTCTACATAAAATAATTTTGTGCCGTCATCACTTAGGGTTAATCTTTCGCACATACCGTTTATTTTTATTTGTTTTGAAAGGGTCATAGTTTCAAGATTAACTATATAGATGCTTGAATCTTCAGGGCTTGATACATATGCTATATTTTTCTCATTATCGATTAAAATTTCGTCAGGTTTTGTGGTAAACATAATTTCTTTAATTGTTTTTTCATCTGCAAGAGAAATTACGTCTAAAGAATTGCTTCCAAAAGATGTAACTAAAAGGAACTTATTGTTATATTCTTTCATGCAATTGGGTACATGATTTTGTGAAAGCGCGTATGCAGGTGTTTTATTTTCAGAATTTACGACTTGGATGTTTTTTGAATAACCTGTTGCAATATAAAAAGTTTTGTTTTTTAACTGCGGTATTGGAGTTGTGATATTTGTACTTTTATTTACTTTGTTCTGCGGAACTTCAATTCTTAAATTTGGGTTTTCTGCAAGTGTAATATCAAGATTGCCTATTATTCCTTTTAAAGTTTCCGGTATTATTAAACCACTCGGAACAAGCATGTCTTGAGGCAAAAGCCCATTTCTTACCTCATCAGGAATATTTGTTGGGGCCAATACTGTTTTTTTACCGTTTTTGTCGTTTATAACTTTTAGTAAAACATAATCGTTATTGAAAATTACAATATCAGGCTTGTCAGATAATTTTTTATTTGCAGGTACTGTTGATTTAATTTCAATTTTTTCAACATTTATTGGTTTTGCAGGAAACAAAGGTAAGTATAATGTGGAATCAGGAAGTATTATGACTCCGTCAAAACGAAAATCTGTTTTTGGGAAAGAAGTTTCAACGTAATTTTTCAATTCTGCAGGAACTTGTGCAGCGAAAGATATATTCGTTGTAACTAACAAAAACAGTAATAAAAGAATAAACTTACGCATTGTTAAAAACTCCTTTTACCTTAGACATAATAGATTCTTGGGGTTTTTTATTTGTGTTAAGTTCATATAATCTTTTGTATAAATTTCTTTCTTCATCGGATAATTGAGTTGGGGTTTTAACAGTTACCACAACAATGTGGTCACCTCTTTGTGAAGGTCTTGAAATCACCGGGACACCAGCACCTTTAATTTTAATAGTATTTCCGCTTTGGATTCCGGCATGAATTTGAATTTTTTGTTCACCGTCAAGTGTTTTAATTGTTATTTCATCACCCAAAACAGCTTGCGCAGGAGAGATTTCAAGCATAGTAAAGACATTCAATCCGTCACGTTGGAAATATTCAGATGGTTTTACATGCAAAACCACAAAAAGATCCCCTGCAGGTCCACCATTTATTCCGGCATCTCCTTCTCGAGAAACTCTTATTTTTGACAAATTATCAACACCTGCCGGAATTTTTACTTCAATTTTCTTTTCTTTTTCTACTCTGCCTAAGCCTTTGCATTTAGGACATGGGGTTTCAATTTTTTGTCCTTTACCGTGGCAATCAGGACAAACACTTATTTGCGTAAAAGCACCAAGAGGCGTTCTTGTTACTGTTTGAACCTGGCCTGAGCCACCGCATGTTCTGCAGGTAACGGGAGTTGAACCTTTTGCTGCACCTGTACCATTACATTCTGTACAAGTTTCAAGGTGGTCAAACTTTATTTCCTTGTTAATTCCGAAAATAGCCTGTTCAAATTCTATTTCAACGTCAAGCCTTAAATCATCTCCACGTTGAGGAGCATTTGGATCTTGATGCCCTCCGCCAAAGCCAAAGCCCATTCCGCCAAAGAAAGAATTGAATATGTCATTCAAGTCGCCAAAGCCGCCTGCGAAAGGTCCGCCTGTATCAAAACCTGCATTTTTTAATCCGTCTTCGCCAAATCTGTCATAAGTGGCGCGTTTATTATCATCCATCAAAGTTTCATAAGCTTTACCCAATTCTTTGAATTTTTCTTCAGCATCAGGGGCTTTATTAACGTCAGGGTGATATTTACGAGCCATCTTTCTGAAGGCTGATTTTATCTCGTCTTTGGTTGCGTTTTTTGATACTCCAAGTATTTCGTAATAATCTGTCATTCTTCCTCAAGTCTTTCGGCTATTACTCTGCTGTAGCTACATTTACAAGTGCAGGACGCAAAACTTTATCGCCCATCTTATAACCTTTCTGGAGTACGTTTATTACTGTATGCTCTGAATGGTCACTTGTAGGTGTTTGCATTACTGCTTCATGAAAATTAGGGTCAAATTCTTTTCCTTCAGCTTCAATCTCTTCAAGCCCAAGTTTTTGAAGTGTTTCGATAACTTGTTTGTGTATTAAATTGAAACTGTCTTTAATTTGTTGACAATCTTCAACATTTTCTAACGCTTTTTCACCACGTTCAAAATTATCTAAAATTTCAGCCATCTTTTTAAGGGCATTTTCGGCACCATATCTTAAGAGATTTTCACGTTCTTGTTCTTGTCTTTTTCTGTAATTGTCAAAATCTGCAGCAAGTCTTATGTACTGTTGATTTAATTTATCATATTCTTCTTGAAGCTTGTTATTTTCAGTATTTTCTTCAACTTCTTCTATAATTGTTTCTTCTTTTTTATCTATTTCAGATTGTTCTTTATTGCAAACTTCAGGTTCTGCATCTTTTTTAAACGGATTATTATTATGTTTGTGACTCATAGTTTTTCCCCTTACTCTTAACATTATAAGTTATCAAAAGGAATAAACAAGTTAAATTTATTATTTTTTAATATTTTAATTTTTGCGTAAAGCATTATTGATACTTTTGATGATAGTTGCCAAATAATTTGCGCCACCTTTAACAATGTCCGGATTGTGCATTGTTTCAAGAATATCGTCATGATATTTTAGAGGAAGTTCTTTATTCCCAAATAGTCCTATAGTACCGTATGTACTGTCAATATATCTATCAAAATCGTCATTGTATATTAACCCAAAATGACAATCATCGCTTTCAATGTATGACTTATTTACGACAAAATCTTTTCTATCTTGATTTTTAATTTTATTTACAGTCTTTTCTACAAAATTCCAAACGCTTTTGTCATTGTCGGTTGGATTAAGCAATGTTCCATTTAATTTCATGAGAATATGATTTTCGTTTCCGAATGTGTCAGTTTGAAACTCGATGTTTGCAAAATCGCTTGCAATTTCATTTTTGTATTCCGGAAATTTTCTAATTAGATTTCTGTACTCTTTTTTATTTTCTTGAGTAAATTGTGTATTCAAGTTGATTTTCATTAGTTTGTGGTCATTGATAGTGTTAGTTACCCAGCAATAACCAGTATTTTTTATTCCTGTAAAATTTATAGCTGAAGTTTTCATACAAATTTTAATGCACGTGAAAATATTTTTTGCTAGTCTTAATTTAAAATTTTTACATATAATAACAAATTACAATATTCTTTGTTTACATATTTTAAAATATTTACATCATAATATTGTCGTTGTATTATTATTTTATTAAGCAATTACAGACTTTGAGGAAAAATAATTGGTAGAAAAATTTTATATAAAAGGCGGAACACCCCTAAAAGGTGAAGTTTCAATAGGCGGAGCAAAAAATTCGGTTCTTAAACTTATGGCTGCTGCACTTTTAGCAAAAGGTGAATCTAAGATTTATAATGTGCCTGAATTGACAGATGTTGAGATAATGCTTCAGGTTATAAACAGTTTGGGTGCCAAAACTTCTTATGATAAAGAAGAAAAGTCCCTTACGATTGATGCTACGGAAATCACGAATATTACGGCTAAGTATGAATTAGTAAGCAAAATGAGAGCATCATTCAATGTTTTGGGTGCACTTGTGTCCCGTTGCAAGGAAGCAATTGTTGCGTTACCAGGCGGTTGCGCTATAGGTGAAAGACGTGTTGATTTCCACATAAAAGGGTTAGAAGCACTAGGCGCTAAAATCAAGATAGAAAACGGTTATGTTCATGCAAAAGCAAATAAGCTTGTTGGTGCAGAGATATGTTTAGATTTGCCTTCAGTGGGTGCGACTGAAAACTTAATGCTTGCAGGTGTTTTTGCGGAAGGTTCAACAAGAATTCAAAATGCTGCTCAGGAGCCTGAAATTGTTGATTTGGCTAATTTCTTGAATGCTATGGGTGCGGATATTATTGGTGCAGGTACTTCGGAAGTTGTTATAAATGGCGTTAAACAAGAAGATGTTCATCCTATTGAATATACGACTATTCCTGACAGAATTGAGGCCGGAACATTTATGGCTGCAATTGTAGGTACAAAAGGAAAAGCCGTCATAAGAAACATTTATCCGGCACATTTGTCATTTTTTACTGATAAATTATTGAAAATGGGCGCAAATATAAAACTTGTTGATCCTACATCAATCGAAGTTGCATGCAAAAATCGTTTAAATTCAATAAATTTTGTGACCCAACCTTATCCCGGTTTTCCTACTGATTTGCAATCTATGGCTATGACTTTATTAACAACAGCCAATGGGGTGGGTATTATTACAGAAAGTCTTTATGAAAACAGATTTATGCAGGTGCCGGAATTGAGACGAATGGGTGCTGATATTCATCAAGACAGAAACCATGCAATAATAAAAGGTGTAAAAAAGCTTACGGGAGCAACTCTTACTGCAAGTGATTTAAGAGCAGGTGCCGCTCTGGTGGTTGCTTCATTAATGGCCGAAGGCAATTCTGTTATTGAAAAATTACATCATATAGATAGAGGATACGAAAATTTTGAAAATAAGATAAGATTGTTAGGAGGCAAAATAGAGAGAAAAGATGAAATAGTATCTCCTGTTGAGCTTACGGAGGAAATACGAAATGAGTCCTACATATAAACGTTGGTATGATCATGACCCGTTATTATTAGAAGTTATTGAGCTTTTAAGAAATTATCAAACAGAATTGAGAGCTCAAGCTGAGGTCTTTTTACAAAAGATTGAAGAAAAAGTTTCAAAAGAGACAGTTGATAAGTTTTATGCGATGGTTAAGCCTGTAAATGCTAATAACCGTTGGTATGATAAGGATCCGGTTATATCAAGAACCGTTGAGATTTTGCGTATTGTACCACCTGAAGCTCAAAAGATTTGTGCTCAAAATTTCATCAAGACTCTTAAAGATATGGGAATTGATTATAAGAGTCCTAACTCTCAACAATAGAAATGTTAGATATTGATTGTTTATCCGGTGAAAAGTTTTTAGAATATAGAGATTACGTGAAAAAATCGTGGTCTTTTGCTGTTACCGGGTTGACCTCACTTTTGAGGTTATTGCTTGTCAAAAATGCTTTGGAGTATTCAAAGAAAAAGATTTTATTCATAACTTCATCCGAACAAAGTGCCTTGAAGTTTCAGAATGATTTTAAAAGAGCTTTTGATGTTGACGCTTCTTTAATCCCGTTTCAGAATATCTCAATGTATGAAACAATTTCGCCTAATTTGTATGAGTATTCAGAACAAATAAGAATATTGCGCGAAAGGCCTAATCTGGTTATTTGTCCTGTAAAGACTTTGCTTGAAAAATTTCCTGCTGAAGAATTTTTCCAAGAAAATTCCTTGAATATAAAAATAGGTGATGAAGTTAATTTAAAGGAATTGACTCAAAAACTTGTAAATTTAGGTTACAAACGTGTAACTATGGTTAGTGATGTTGGAGAATTCAGCATAAGAGGCGATATCGCAGATATTTTTTCACTCGATGAAAACCCTGTTAGAATAGAGCTTTGGGGGGATGAAGTTGTCGATATAAGATATTTTAATAACGAAACTCAAAAATCGATTGAGAAAATTAAATTTGTAGAAATTCTACCGGTTTATAAATTTGTTCTTAATGAAAACAGTCCCAAATTAGATCCTGAGGATGATGGTTATTTTGAAGGAATAGAAGTCTATCAAAGTTATTTTAGTGATAATTTAGTAAGTGTTTTGGATTATTTTAAAGATTATACCATTATATTTGATGAAACCTCTGAGATTTATTCCAAATATGAGTTTGTTGCGGAAAATTTTGAAAAACAACTTGAAGAAAACCTTAAGTTGGAGTTGCTAAAACCGCTAAAGAGCAAAAACCATTTTACATTTGAGGATTTTTTAAGAAAAACTTCATATTTTATAAAAATTGGCATGAATAATTTTATCGATGGAGAAATGGACGATATAATCGAATTTAATGCCATGCCATTACAAAATTTTGAGGCTAATCTTGATTCAATTGCTGATTTTATAAAATCCAAAAAAGATTACAAAATTATTATTGCGACCGATTATCCTGAACGTGTCAAGCAAATTTTAGGCGAAAGAGAAATATTTGACGTTTCTTATTCCGGAAGTATCGCAAGTGCAGGTTCAATCCTTGAGGATTGCAAGACAATTGTAATGACGGATAGGGAGCTTTTTAATAAGCGTTCTAAAGAAATAACCTCATCAAAACGTTCTTATTACAAAGAAAAACCGGAATACATAGAAAATATAAATGATATTCAAGAGGGTGAATATGTTGTCCATACAATTCATGGTGTAGGAATTTATAGAGGTCTGACACAACAGGAAATAGACGGACAGCTTAAGGATTATCTTACAATTGAATATGCGGCTAAAGACAGGCTTCACATACCTGCAGAGCAGATTAATATGCTCTGCAGGTATCGCGGTTCAGGTTCAATAAAACCCAAACTTTCACGCATGGGCGGAAAAGATTGGGAAAATACAAAAACTAAGGTTAAAAAAGAAGTTGAAGCTGTTGCATATGATCTTTTGAGGCTTTATGCAAGACGTAAAATGCAAAAAGGAATTCAATTTTTGCCTGATACAACCTGGCAGGTTGAAATGGAAGAGGCCTTTGAATTTGTTGAAACACCTGATCAAATGCGTGCAATAAATGAGGTTAAGGCTGATATGGAAAGTGATCAGCCGATGGATAGGCTTATTTGTGGTGACGTTGGATTTGGAAAGACCGAGGTTGCTATGCGTGCAATTTTCAAGGCGGTAACTTCAGGCAAACAAGTCGCGGTAGTCGTGCCGACGACAATCCTTGCACTGCAACATTTTCAAACTATTTCAGAAAGGTTCAAGCCTTTCGGGGTTCAAGTTGAACTTATGTCACGCTTTAGAAGTAAAAAAGAACAGAAAGAAACTGTCAAAAATCTCGCAACTGGTGCTTGTGATGTTGTAATAGGTACGCACAGGTTGCTGCAGGATGGTATAGTTTTTAAAGACTTGGGACTTTTAGTAATTGATGAGGAACACAGATTCGGTGTCAAACATAAGGAAAAACTTAAACAATTACGTGAAAATATTGACATCATTACTATGTCTGCCACACCTATTCCAAGAACTCTATATATGTCACTTTCAGGAATTAAAGATATGTCTGTAATTAATACTCCTCCTAAAAACAGACTTCCGATAAAGACTTATGTTGGCGAGTGGAATGAAAATATGGTTAAAAATGCCATTATTCATGAATTGGATAGGGAAGGTCAAGTATTTTACCTTTATAATCGCGTTGAAACTATTGAAGAATTTAAATTTCATCTCCAAAAACTTGTGCCTAATGCAAGAATTGCAGTCGGGCATGGTCAAATGGATGAAAAGCAGCTTGAACAAGTTATTGTTGATTTTGCAAACCATGAATATGATATACTGCTTGCTACAACAATTATTGAAAACGGTATTGATATACCAAATGCAAATACCATGATTATTCATGACGCAGATAGGTTCGGTTTGGCACAATTGTATCAATTAAGGGGACGTGTAGGGCGTTCTCAAAGACAGGCCTATTGTTATTGTTTTTACAGAAAAAGTAAAGAAATTACAAAAGATGCAATTCATAGGTTAAAAGCAATAAAAGAATTTACAACGCTCGGGAGTGGTTACCAAATTGCTCTTAGAGACGTCGAAATAAGAGGCGTTGGAAATATTCTTGGAACAAAACAACATGGTCATATGATTAATGTTGGGTTTGATACCTATTGCCAACTTTTGGAAGAGACTGTTAATGAGTTGCAGGGGCACTATGTTGAAAAATCTTCTCCGACAATTGTTGATATAAATGTAACAGCATTTATCCCTGATGAATGGGTAGGTTCGGCTGAGCAAAAGATGATAGAATACAAACGCTTGGCGGATGTAAAATCACAACTTGAGCTCGATTATATAACAGAGGAGTGGAAAGACAGGTTTGCAAAACCTCCGGAAAGCGTTGAAAATTTGATAAAATTAATTAAAATAAGACTTGCGGCAACAGATGTTAAGATTCCTTTGATTAGGGAGACTTCTGAAAATATAAGAATTTATACTCCTTTCTTACAGCCTGAGTGGAATATTATTCAAAAGAATTTGCCCGGTAATATTTTAAAGCGCATAAAATTTACATTGGCGCCAAAGTCTTGTGAGGAAGGAAATTCTATTATTTTGTTAAATAACTCGTATATGAATTTTGATGAAGTATTTAACATTTTGACAGATTTGTTTTATTATATTTATAAAATTAGTCACGAGTATTAAATAAGGAGACATTTATATGAAGGGAAAAAAATTACTTGCAACACTTGCGGTTTCTGCTGTATTGTTTGCAGGATGCGGTTTGAAATCACAAGAAGCTGTTATCAAAGTAAATGATAAAGTGATTACTCAGGCACAGTTTGATAAGGCGTTCGATAAGCAGGCTGATAATTCTGTTTTTGCCAAAATGGGTATCAAAATTAAGGAAAACCCAAACGGTTTTATGTATTTGATGATTAAAGAAAGAGTTACAAATGAGTTAATTATCAAAGCACTTTTGGAAGAAGAAATTGCTAAGCGTGGCATAAAAGTTACAAAAGATGACGTCAATGAAGCCCTAAAGGATATTGTTGACAAGGTTGGTTCAAAAGAACAATTGAATTTAATCTTGAAACAAAACGGTATATCTAATGCGCAATTCAAAAAAGATTTGGTAGAAGAAGTTAAAATGAAAAAGCTTGCTTTGCAACTTGGTAACAGTGAAGTTTCTGATGCTGAGGCACAAAAATTCTACAAAGAAAATGTTGATAAGTTTAAATATCCTGAAAAAGTAAGAGCTTCACATATTTTGGTTTCTGCAAACCCTGTAGAAATTGAAGAAGTAATTACCTCAGATCCTAAAAATAAAGATTTAAAACCGGAAGAGATCAAGGCAAAAGTAAACGAAGAATTGAATGCAAGAAAAGCAAAAGCAGACAAGTTGTATAATGAGGCAAAGGTTGATTTAAATAATTTTGCAAAACTTGCAAAAGAAAATTCTGATGATACAACATCAGCAGTGAAAGGCGGAGATTTAGGATTCTTTGCAAAAGAAGAAATGGTTCCTGAATTTTCAAAAGCAGCATTTGCTCAACGTCCAAATACAATTTCTCCGGTTGTTAAATCTCAATACGGTTATCACATTATCCTTGTGACTGATAGAATGGAAGCTGGACAAGAACCTTTTGAAAAAGCAAAAAATAATATCAAAAATTACTTAACTAATCAAAAACAATTAAAATTGATTGATGATTTAACAGAATCTTTGAAGAAAAATGCTAAAATTGAATATGTAAATTCTGAATATGATCCAAAAACTATTCAAGATAAACTTCAAAAAGAGGTTAAACAACAAGTAGAAAACGCAAAACCAAAAACGAATAAAAAATAATATTTTGATGTTAGAATGAAAGGCACCACTTATGTGGTGCCTTTTTGTTGCCAAAATATACGAATTTGATATTATTGTATAAAAACAAGGAGAAATGAAATGAAAATAGTCGGAAAAAGTGAACGGGGGGGGGCATCTCTTCTAGGTAGAAATAGCAATATGCTTGACACTTTTAGTGGTAAAAACTATAATTTATATATGAAGAATTATAGTTCAAAAGAGGGTTTTACTTTAGCAGAAGTATTAATAACATTAGGTATTATTGGTATAGTTGCAGCTTTGACAATTCCGACACTTGTAGCTAAATTTCAAGAAAAAGCACTTGTTTCACAGTTTAAAAAAACATATTCAATGTTAAATCAGGCCTTGCAATTGGCAAATTATGAGAATGGTGTGGAATATAAATGCTATACAAGAGACACAATAGATGATGCCGGTACCTACTATGAATATTCTCAATGTGGTGCATTTTGGTAGACTTTTTTAAAAGAACTTAAATATATCAAGTCTGAAAGTGTTAATAGCTTACCGTATAAGAGTAAGGACCAAGTTTTAGCCGAAGGTGGTGGCGTGACAAATAATTCTTGTTCTTTTAGTCTGAATAGCGGGACTCGTAAATACTATTTAACAGATGGCAGTGTAATTTACGTAAATCCTGTAAGTGGTAGTGCGATAACGTTGTTTGTGACCGTAGATATAAATGGAGACAAGGGCCCTAATAAATGGGGATATGATGCATTTTATCTTACGCCGACCAAAAGAAAAAATGGTTCATTTAGGATAAATGAAGGTGTTTGTACAATCTGGGAAAAAGGTGGCAAAAGAGCCTTTAATATCCTTAATGATACTGATGAAGTTATTGATAAAGGGTTCTTTGATTAAGATTATATAATCAAATTGCCCCTGTTTTTAATTTATGCTATAATCTTCCAAAAAAGGGGGAGTGGGAATGAATTTAGAGCATATAAAAAAAGTTGATCCGGTTGTTGCTGAGCAGATTGAATTAGAACTTAAACGTCAACAGGAAACTATAGAGCTTATTGCAAGTGAAAATATAACGTCTCTTGCTGTAATGGAGGCTGCAGGAAGTGTTTTGACCAATAAATATGCAGAAGGTAAACCTCATAAGAGATTTTATAACGGTTGTGAGCATGTTGATGTTATAGAAGAAATAGCACAAAAACGTGCGTGTGAACTTTTCCATATGGATCATGCAAATGTTCAACCGCACAGTGGCGCACAAGCTAACATGGCTGTGTTTATGTATTGTTTAAAACCTGGTGACAAGATTTTGGGTATGGATTTGTCAAATGGCGGTCACCTTTCTCACGGTTCACCGGTTAATTTTTCAGGACTTTATTTTGATGTTGCAAGCTATGGTGTTGATGAAAATGGCAACATTGATTATGACGATGTTTTAGCAAAGGCAAAAGAGCACAAACCTAAATTAATAGTTTGCGGTGCAAGCAATTATTCTAAAATAATTGACTTTAAAAGATTTAAAGAAATTGCAGATGAAGTCGGGGCATTGCTTTTGGCTGATATTGCGCATATTGCCGGACTTGTTGCGGCAGGACTTCACCCATCTCCTGCACCTTATGCGGATTTTGTTACTACAACAACGCATAAATCATTGAGAGGCCCTCGCGGAGGTATAATTATGTGTAAAGAAGAGCACGCTATGGGCATTGATAAAGCTGTGTTCCCCGGTATTCAAGGCGGTCCTTTGGAGCATATTATTGCCGCTAAAGCTGTTGCTCTTCATGAAGCATCACAACCTGAATTCAAGAAATATGCTGAACAAATAATCAAAAATGCTAAAGCTTTGGTACAAGGTTTGATGGATGAAGGTATGGATATTGTTGGCGGAATGACAGAAAATCACTTGATGACCTTAGATTTGCGCAGGACAGGTAAAACCGGTAAAGATATGGCAAATGTTCTTGAAAGAGTTGGAATTACAGCTAACAAAAATACGGTTCCAAATGATCCGCAGAGTCCTTTTGTAACTTCAGGTATAAGACTTGGAACACCTGCTGTTACAACTAGAGGATTTAAGGAAGATGATATGGTTGAAGTTGCAAAAATTATTGCATCTGCAATATATGCTTCAGATAATGAGCAAGGCTTAAAGAATTTGCGCGAACGTTCCTTGAAGCTTTGCAAAAAGTATCCGCTATATCAATAGGAATAAATAAGATATTTTGTGTACATTTTCGTTTTATTTGGTATAATAAAAACGAAAAGGGAGAATAGTTATTATTATCAGATTGACACATGCTCATATAATCGGTACGGTAATTGCCTATATATTAGGTGTATTTTTGGTGCCTTTGGTAATAAGTTTTTCAAAAAAAGAAGGGCTTGTGGATGTTCCAAATGAAAGAAAAATTCATACTAAACCTATTTCAAGAATAGGTGGTGTTGCAATTTGGACAAGTACAATGTTGACTTTCTTATGCTTAGTATTTTTGAGCTATTATCCATATGGTAGTTTATTATCTGGTATATTGCTGGGTAGCTCCTTGATGTTTTTGCTCGGGCTGGTTGATGATGTTTATGGTCTGGGTGCAAAATTCAAGCTATTTATTCAAGTTGCGATTGCAACTTTGGTATATTTGCTTGGGGTACAGATAAATGAAATTCCTCTTTTTGGAGGTATTGATTTAGGTTTGCTTTCTTATCCTATAACTTTGTTATGGATTGTTGGTATAAGTAATGCAGTTAATTTCATTGATGGTGTTGACGGTTTAGCAGGTTCGGTTGTGACTGTTAATGCCATAACTCTTGCGATTATTGCTGTTGCAATGACTCCGTCCAGTCCTATTAGTGCATTGATAGGATTTATTTTGGCAGGAGCTATGCTTGCATTTTTAACTTATAATTTTAATCCTGCAAAAATTTTCATGGGTGATAGCGGTGCTTTATTTTCAGGATTTTTGCTTGCTACGATTTCAATAACCGGTGTTATGAAGGCTGCAACTTTGGCGATTATTCTTCCTTTTGTAGTTTTGGCTGTACCAATTATGGACATTACTTATTCTTCATTGAGAAGAATTTCAAAGGGACAATCACCTTTTGTTGCTGATGCTGAACATATTCATCATAAATTATTGCATGCTGGATTTTCTCAAAAGAAAACGGTTGTTATCTTGACATCTGTTGCAATTATAGCCGGAGCGTTGGCGTCATTATTTATGGGATCAAACACAATTAAGCACTATTTTGTATATATTCTTGCAATTGTGTTAATAATGTTTGCGTTAAATTTAGTTAAAGTCTTGACAAAAAAGTAGTTTTGGTTTATAATCCCAACAAAGATTTAATTACTCAGTTTTAAATAGTATTTATTTAGAATATTTAAGTGTAAATCTTGCCATATTTGAGAGTATTAGAACTTAGTTCAAAAGTTCTAAACGGTAGACGTATAAGGGTTTATATTATGAAAGTAAATAGTGTAGAACAACAAAATAAATCTAGTTTAGGACATGGTATTAAATCAGCATTAATAGGCGGTGTAGTTGGTTATGCCGCAAAATATGCATTACCTCTTACAAGTCAGGAAATGGACGCAGATTATAAGCAAGTTATAAGCTTAATTAAGAAAAATGCAGTAAAAGCAAGAGGCGAATTTTTCAATGAAATAAAAGATTTGCCTACAAGATCATTGGCACATGATACTTATATTAATTCAGCAAAGAAATTTGCAAAACACAATATTTGTGCTTATGATACTGCATTGAAAAAAATACGTCCGGCAGCTCCGTTTGTAATTGCAGGTGCTGTTACAGGGCTCGTTGGTTCATTTGTTCATAATGTTTTTAAGACAGATGTAAACTAAGCTTTTTTATCTAAACATTTTTTCACGCTGAGATTTTATTTTTGAAATTGTCTCAGCGTAATTTTTGCATGTCAAATCACCCATAGATTTGTATAGTTTTAATATTGCATTTTGAATATTTTCTGCATTCATATTTACCATATCTGAGGCCATTTCTTCATTCGACATAGCAAGTCTTGTCATATCGCGAAATCCGCTTGAAGCTATATCCAACGCGAGTTTATTTTCACTTGCGGCTAAATATATTGCTTGGGCAACGACCATCGGCATATGTGAAATCAATGCAACAGCTTCATCATGTTCTTTAGGTGTTGTTATGATGGGTTCTGCTCCAAGTTCTTTAATGAGTTTTTCTAAAGTTTGTCGCGCTTCTTTTGGGACAATAAAACAAGGTGTAATAACCCATTTTGCATCCTTAAAAAGCCCGTCAAAGGAATTTTCAAACCCTTTGTGTTCGGTCCCTGCCATAGGGTGTGAGGGGATGAATATATAAGGGCGATCCTTTTGGCATACAAAAGTTTTTAAGCTGCAAACATCTGTCACAATTGTTTCCGGCGATAGAATATGTTCAAGAGTATCCAAAACCTCTAGCGCCTTATTCATGGCGGTACAGACAAAAACAACTTCGCAATCTTTTAAAGTATTATAGTCTGCACTAATATTGGGCAAAATTCCCTGCATTGAATTTGACACCGCACAAACATCATACCCGAGCGCTGTGAGTGATTTAAAAATCGACCCGCCAATAAGACCTAAACCTACAACTCCTATTTTTTTCATAAAATCATTGTAGCATATTTTTTGTGTATTTCAAACTTTATTTGAAATTTTCAAAAAGAATATAGGGTTCGGTTTTTAGAGCTTCGCAGATTGCAAAAACGGTCGTGATACGAACTTTTCTATTTCCTTGTTCTAAACCTTTAAGATATATAACGCTTTTATTAATCTTCGCAGCGAGCTCTTTTATACTTACATTTTGTTCTTCTCTTAATTCCTTAACTTTGTTTCCAAAAAATTCGTTGATATTCATTGTTGCCTTTCTGTTCTAATATAAGAACAACTTTGTTCTTATTTTAGTACATAATAAAAAATATGCAAGACAAGAAAGAAATTTTAAAAAGTATATTATCGAAAAAAATAAAAAAATATAGGGAAATTTCTAATAAATCTATTAGTTTAATCTGCAACGAAATTGATTTATCAAAATCTATATGGTCTGATTTAGAAAAAGGCATCAAAGACCCTCAATTTTCGACATTATGGCGGATAGCGGAGGGTTTAAATATTCCGTTATCTGAGATAGTTATTGAGATTGAGCAGGAACTAAAAGGTAAAATAAATTTTATTGAGAATTAGTGCAAATCCTTGTGATGGAATTGTTTTGTGCCGTCGACATAATCTTTTACGATATGACCGTTTCCGATTAGTTTATATTTGTAAATAGTTAACCCTTCAAGTCCTACGGGGCCTCTTGCGTGAGTTTTGTTGGTAGAAATTCCGACTTCTGCCCCAAAACCGTATCTGAAGCCGTCTGCAAATCTGGTTGAGGTGTTGAAATAGACCCCTGCGGAATCAACTTTGTTCATAAATTTTTCGGCGTTTTCAAGATTTTTTGTGATAATACTATCGGTATGACCGGAACCGTACGTATTTATGTGATTTATGGCTTTGTCAAGATTTTTAACTTTTTTAAAGGCAAGCGTGGTGTCACCATGTTCAAATGCCCAGGAATCGGGATTATCTACAAGTTTTATTTCCGCTAATTGCAATGCTGCCAAAAGTTTTTCTGTTTCAGGAAAGTTTTCGTGAATTAAAAGCGTTTCAACTGAATTACATGCACTTGGGTATTGAGTTTTTGCATCAATAATAACTTTTATTGCCAAATCCAAGTCGGCTGTTTCATCTGTAAAAATATGGCATATACCGTCAGCGTGTCCCAAGACCGGAATTTTGGTCTTTTCTTTGATGAATTTTACAAGTTTGTTGCCGCCTCGCGGGATAATAAGGTTGATATATTTATCACATTTTAGCATCTCCGCCACATCATCACGTGTAAATACTTGCTGCAAAACATTTTTAGGAAAGCCTTCAATATTATCTAAGGTTTCGTTAATGATTCCAAGAATTGCTTTATTTGTATTAATTGATTCTTTGCCGCCTTTTAATATAACAGCGTTTGCAGATTTTATTGCAAGGGATGAAATTTGTGCAATTACATCAGGTCTTGCCTCAAAAATTATTCCCAAAACCCCTATAGGACAACTTACTTTGTATAAAGTAAGCCCTTCATCAAGTTCACGTACGAAAAGTTTTTTGTTGACAGGATCTTCAAGTGCTGCAACATCACGAATTCCCTGAAGCATATCACGCATTTTGTTTTCATCAAGTTTTAAACGGTTGAATGTGGATTTTGAAAGTTCACCTTTGGCAACAAGGCCCTCTGCTTCGGTTAAATCTTTTTTATTTGCTGCAAAAATTTCTGTTTTATTTTTTTCAATATTATTTGCAATAGCTAAAAGTGCTTTGTTTTTTATATCAGCAGATAAGTCAGCAATCTTCAGTGCTGCTTTTTTTGCAGATTTTGCAATACTTTCAAAATCCATAATTTCTCCTATAAAATCGTAATGTTATCTCGGGTAATTATTGCATCGTAATTTTTAAATCCGAGAATTTTTAAAATATTATCGGAATGGTGTCCGATAAGCTTTTGACAAGATGTTGAACTGTAATTGACAATTCCTCGCGCAAATTCTTTTTTGTTTTCATCAAGAATTGAAATTACGTCTCCTTTGTTGAATTCATTTATTACCTCTAAAATCCCTATAGGCAAAAGGCTCTTTTCTTGTTCAATTAAGGCTTTTTTTGCACCGTTATTGACTACAATTTTCCCAATAATGTTAGTTGCATAGCCAATCCAACGTTTCTTATCAGGAAGGTTTGCTGATTGAGGTAAAAACATTGTGCCGTAATCTTCTCCTGCGAAAATTTTTCTTATAATATAAGGCACTGTACCGTTTGCAATAAGCATTTTGCCGCCAAATCTTGTTACCATTCTTGCGGCCATAAGTTTTGTTTCCATTCCGCCTCTGCCACCTTCGGAAACACCTGAGGCTAAAGACATTATGTCATCTGTGACTTCATCAACTTCTTTTATTAATTTTGCGTCAGGATTATCTTTCGGATTGGTGTCAAATAATCCGTCAATGTTTGATAATATTACCAAAAGATCTGCATCAAGTTCACTTGCCACCAAGGCAGAAAGTTTGTCGTTATCAGAAAAACATACTTGCATGTTTTCATATCTTGGAGCTATTTCTATAGTTGAAACAGTATCATTTTGGTTGATTACAGGTACTACTCCAAGTTCCAAAAGTTTATTTAAAGTTGTTCTCAAGCTAAGGTAGCGTGTTCTGATTGAAAAATCGTCTTCTGTTAATAATATTTGAGCTGCAACGAGTCCATAGGTATCAAAGCCGCTTTCGTATAAAGACATTAATTTTCCCTGTCCTATGGCAGCACAGGCTTGTTTCATCGCAGTACCTTCAGTGCTTTCTAATCCGAGTCTTTTTTTGCCCAGTCCGACTGCACCTGATGTGATAACAATTACTTCTTTTCCTGATTTTACAAGTGTAGAAATATCTTCAATGAATGAAAAAATTCTTGGCATTGAAACATTTCCGTCACTATTTCTAAGAATATTTGTCCCTAACTTAATTACAATACGTTTTGCATCAATAAATTCTTTTCTGTCCATAGTTAAATTATAACAAAAAATGAATATACACACAATAATTTTTGTCATATACTTTAGTTATGAAAAATTTAAGGCAAACGAATATAAATACACATCGGGATGCTTGGGTAGAAGTTAATGTAGCAAATCTTGAACATAACATAAAAGAAATTAAAAAATATGTTCCGGATGATACAAAACTATTGGGTGTTGTGAAGGCAGATGCTTATGGCCATGGTTCTGTAATGCTTGCTCCAACTATTCTTGCAAGTGGAATTAACATGCTTGGCGTAGCTTCTATAGATGAAGGTGTTGATTTAAGAAAAGCTAAAATTAATTGTGAAATTCTGGTTTTGGGTGCAGTTCCTGTTTGGGCCGTTGAGAGTGCTGTTAACGCTGATTTGAGCATATCAATTTTTTCAAAAGGACATATTGAGGCTTGTAGGCAAGCTTTTGAAAGAACTGGTATTAAGCCAAAAGTCCATATTAAACTTGATACCGGAATGAATAGAATCGGAGTTTCTGTAAGTGACGCTATAGAGTTCATAAAAGAAGTGCAAAGTTCTGACTTTATAAATCTTCAAGGAATTTTTACCCACCTTGCTATGGCAGAAAATATTGAAGAAACCCAAAAACAATTCGACAAATGGAATAAAGTAATATCACAAATTAATACGGATGGCCTGCTATTGCACGTCCAAAATACTGCGGGTACCTTGAGCTATAACATTCCAGGTACTAATATGCGTCGAGTTGGAATTGCATTGTACGGTTTGGCTCCGGATTATCCCCCTTGCATAGAAAAGAAGCCTGAGTTAAGACCATTGATTTCATTAAAAGGTCGTATTGTGAATATCCATGAAGCTCATGACGGTGACGGAATAAGTTATTCATATACTTATAGAGCAAAAGGTAACAGAATAATTGCAACTTTACCAATAGGTTATGCAGATGGAGTTCCGCGTGCTTTATCAAACAAGATTTATGGTATATTAAATGGCCGAAAAGTACCGCAAGTCGGTAATATTACAATGGATCAAATGATGTTTGATATTACAGGTGTTAATGCTGAACTTGGGGATATAATAACGCTCTTAGATGAGGAAAATTCTATTGATAATTGGGCTGAAATGTTAGGCACGATTAATTATGAGCTTACATGTAGATTAAAGGTGAGATTGCCTAGAGTTTATACGAGGTAAATGATGGATAATGAATTTGATTTTGGAATTATAGGTTCTGGACCTGCCGGTTACACAGCTGCATTAAGTGCAGCCTCTATAGGTAAAAAAGTAGTTTTGTTTGAAAAAGATTTAATCGGTGGAGTTTGTTTGAATCGTGGTTGTATACCGACAAAGACGATGCTTCATTCCGCTGAAATTTATGAGGCTGTTAATAATTCGCTAGATTTTGGGATTTGTGTGGATAATTGTCAGGTTGATTTTTCAAAAATAATTGCCAGAAAACGTGCTGTTGTTGAAAAGTTGAGAAATGGTTTGGAAAGATCTTTTAAAAATTCAGGAATTATGACAATTAATTCAGAGGCTAGAATTATTGATAAAAATACGATTGAAGCCGATGGTAAGGTTTACAAGTGTGAACAGATTATTGCGGCAGTTGGTTCCAGTCCGCGTGTTATAACGGGTATGGAATATGATCACAAGTTTGTTTTATCATCAGATGATGTGCTTGATATGGAAAAACTTCCCGAAAGTATGATTGTGATAGGTTCCGGTGCTATTGGTGTTGAATTCTCCAGAATTTTTAAAGCTTTTAATGTTCAGGTTACAATAATTGAAATTGCTGAAAATCTTTTGCCTCTGGCGGATGTAGAAGTTTCAAAGCGTGTTGAGAGAATATTTAAGGCTCAAGGTATTGAGTTTTATACAAAAACTTCTGTTGAAAAAATTGAGAAACAAGAAAGTTTTGTTAAAGTTCATGTTTCAAACGGCAAAATTATAGAAGCAGATTGTATTTTATTAGCTGTTGGTCGTGTTCCAAATGAAATTGAAAAAATTGATGGAGTTACATATATTGGTGATGTTGCCGGATCTATTCAATTGGCACATTTTGCAAGCAAACAGGCTCTACAAAAAATAGTTGAAATACCTTTTGATGAAACTCTTGTTCCGTCTGTTGTATATGGTAATCCTGAAATAGCTTGGATAGGTAAACGTGAACAGGACTTAGAACTTGGTACTTATCAGAAAGCGATGATTCCAATTTCTGCATTAGCAAAATCTCAGTGCGACAACGCTTTAGATGGTATGATGAAAATACTTGTTCAAGAAAACAAAATAGTCGGGGCGCATATAGTTTCAAAAGAGGCGTCTTCTCTTATTCAACAGCTGGTTATTGCAATGCAGGCAGGCATTAATGTTGAACAATTGAAGTCGGTTTGTTTTGCACACCCAACTTATTCAGAAGGTATTTTAGAGTGTCTTATGAGGTTAAAATAATGAGAGAAAGACTGCCTGAGTATTTAAAACGTCCTATTATAGATACGGATAAAACACGTACAGTGAGAAAAATTCTAAAAACTAAGTGTCTGAATACTGTATGTGAAAATGCTCGCTGTCCTAATAAGAACGAATGTTACACAAAAAACACTGCAACCTTTTTGATTATGGGTAACAATTGCACCAGAAATTGTCGGTATTGCAATATTTCTTGCGCAAAACCCGAACCTTTGGATTTGGACGAACCTCGTCATGTTGCAGAGGCGGTTGAGGCTTTAGGATTGAAATATGCGGTTATAACATCTGTCACTCGGGATGATTTGTCGGATGGTGGTGCTGAACATTTTGCAAATTGCATAAAGGAGATCCGTAGATTATCTCCCGAAACAAAAATTGAAATACTTACACCGGATTTTAAGGGTGATAAAACAGCTTTAGATACAATAATTGAGGCTGCACCTGAAGTATTTAATCATAATATTGAGACGGTGAAGGCACTTTTTAAAGTAGCAAGACCACAGGGCGATTATGGCTGTTCGCTTAAGGTTTTAGACTATGTCAAAAAAAATAGTAATATAGTAACAAAATCAGGCCTAATGGTTGGTCTGGGTGAATCGGAAGAACAAATCCAAGAAACTTTAGAGGATTTGCATTCTGTAGGCTGTGATATAGTAACTATCGGCCAATATATTCAGCCGTCAAAACAACATTTGCCAGTTGCTAAGTATTATTCGTTTGAAGAATTCGAGGCACTAAAAAACTTGGCTCTAAATGCGGGGATTAAACACTTTCAGATAGGACCGCTTGTTAGAAGTTCATATAGAGCTAGTGAATTACTTTGATTTTTTTTCTACGATTTTAAGTTCATAGCCAAGGTAATCTAACAATTCTTGCACCAATTTAAAGCGAATGCTTCCTGAAATGAACATTTTTGAAAGATTGCTCGGAAATGGCACGTTGTGTCCTTCAGCTTTCATCTTTTTCAGAACTTTACTCATAGATTTCCCGTTTCTTACGAGAATTACTTTTATTTCTTCATATATATTTAGCATAGTATATATATTATTTCATAACTCCAGTCTTGACAAAATTCACAATATCGTTATTCAATAGTATAATTATTATATTATGTATAATAATAAAAATTAAGCATAAGTCATTTGGTGGATGCTCTTGTAGATAAAAATTTTTTATGCTAGCATATGCTTTGTGAAAAGTTAAAGAGGAATTGATTATGCAAGCGCGTAGAGCAGCAAGAGAATTGGCATTTATATTGTTTTCCCAGTTCGATAAAAAAATAACAAAATATTCAAAAGATGATTTAGAAAATATAATATTGAAATCCGTAAGAATACTTACAAGCAATGCAAGTGATGAGTTAAAGATATCAGTTGGTGCTTTAGTTGATATGAAAAACCGCATCGATGATTATGAAGCTGAACATGAGATAAATCTCAACAGACCTTTAGAGGTTGCTAACCTTCCGGTGCCATTGCCTATGACATCTGATATGACAGGTCGTATAGATGAAATGATAGAAATTGCCGAGAAAGCATTGTTAGCACTTGAAATTGCGGAATTTACGACATTGGACTCGCAAAATGATGTAAAAAATTATGCAATTCAAATTGCTGAATTGTTCCAAAGAAATCATGAAGAGGTTGATAAGCTTATCCAAAAATATTCAAAAGGTTGGGATATTGACCGCTTGGTTAAGATGGACAAAGATATTTTACGCATAGCGATTGTCGAATTACTTTATATAAAAGATGCTCCAATGAAGGTTGTTGTTGATGAGGCACTGGAACTTGCCAAAAAATATTCAACTGACGACAGTTCAGCATTTATCAATGGTATTTTGGCTAAAGTTATTATTGATAACGGATTGAATTAATGTTTAAATTCTTTTCTGACAATTTCGATAATTTCAAAAAGAAGATATCAAATACGGCGTCTGCCCTAGTTGGTAGTGTTGTGGATTCGATATCGGTTGAGGAAGAATTTTCGGAATTTGTTCTTGATGATATGGAGGATTTACTCATAAGTGCTGATCTTGGAGTCAATTATTCTGCTGAACTTGTTGATAACTTGAGAAATCAGGATAAAATTAAACCTTCAGAAGTAAAAAGTTACCTTAAAAATGAGTTTGAAAAAGTTTTGAATGATGCAGGCAGCACGATACTTAATTTTCGAGACGGAGAATTAAATATTTACTTTATCTCGGGGGTAAATGGTGTTGGAAAGACTACATTAATTGGGAAATTAGCATACAGGTTTAAAAATTCAGGTAAAAAAGTTCTGATTGCAGCGGGTGATACATTTAGGGCAGCGGCGGAAGAACAGCTTGATATATGGTCAAAACGTGCGGGTGCTGATATTGTAAGACGAGATAAAGCGGATCCTGCCTCTGTAGTTTATGAAGCTATACAAAAAGCTAAAAATGAAAATTATGATGTTTTGTTGATTGACACAGCAGGACGTTTGCAAAACAAGTATAATTTAATGGAAGAATTATCAAAGATAAAATCAGTTATTGACAAAAATGCTCCTGATAATTTGCGCGAATGCATGCTTGTTTTGGATGCGAATACCGGCCAAAATGGCTTACAGCAGGCAAAAGTTTTTGCTGACGCAATTAAGCTGACATCTGTTGCACTGACTAAATTGGATGGTTCTGCAAAGGGTGCAGTAGTTTTGGCTATTGCTAAAGAATTGAAGCTTCCGGTAAAGCTTGTTGGTGTTGGTGAAAAAATGGAAGATTTAAAAGATTTTGATTCAGATGAATTTATACAGGCATTGTTTGAGTAATGAAAATTTTAAAAGAGACAGTTACAAAATCAGGGAATAAAATTCAGCTTATAGGTAATGAAATTAACAAGAAAATACTTGTTATAGGTGTGTTTCATGGTGATGAACCTCAAGGGAAATTTTTAATAGAAGAATATTTGGATAAATATCCTGATACAAAACTTTTTTTTATCCCATGTTTAAATCCGGACGGAATGAGTTTAGAGACGAGAACAAATGCAAATGGAGTTGATTTAAACAGAAATTTCCCAACTAAAAATTGGGAGTTGACAGAAAAAAATGAATCTTTTGGCGGTGAATTTCCGGCCTGTGAAATCGAAACCAATTTTTTGATTGATGTTATAAATGAAATCAAACCAGATATTATACTAACCTTGCATGCACCATTTAAGGTTGTAAATTACGATGGCCCTGCTCAAGATATTGCAAAAAAAATTAGCGAAATAATTTATTATCCTGTTGAGGCAAGTATAGGATATCCAACTCCGGGGAGTTTTGGTACATATTGTGGAATTGAAAAAAATATCCCGACAATTACTCTTGAGTTAGACGAAGAATGTCCGGCTCAAGATTTAATTGAGCCGGTACACAAAATCTTTAATTTACTTGAAAATTATTGATTACCAGAATTTCCACCAAGGTTTGTTAGCTTTTTCGAAGTATTTTTCAGCTTCTTTTTTATATCGTTCTTCTGCGGCTAATTGTTCATCGGTTCTTATATCAATAATCAGTCGACCTTTATGACCCTTAGCATTGACTACTTCTGCGGCAATTATACCACCTTCTGTAGCATCGGCTGCAGGTACAGTATTAGGGATATGATGTCCTTCTCGATCTAACATGTAGCCTGCTGTCCATTGATCAAGTTTATATCCTGATTTGGACTTTTGAAGTGCTTCTTTCGCAGTATCTGCGTAGCCTGCACCATTCAAGTCTTCTTCATCTAAATAATTTTTGTAACCGCTACAATCATTTTTGCCTGCAGCTTCGATAAGTGCTGCTTGGTAACGTGTTACTTCCAATGTATTATCTTCAATTGTTTTTCCGTCTTTATCGTAAACTTTTCCGTCTTTGATTGTCCATGATGATTCATTACCGGTTATTCTGGCATTTTTAAAGTTGATTACAAAAGATTTGCCGGAATCTTTATCTTTAACCTTAACGGGTGTATAACCATCAACATTACCATAAGGTGTTACTTTAGATACTGTTCCATCATTTGCCATAAAAAATCTCCTCGCTTTTCTATATGTTATTAAACAAATTTTTTTATTCGAAATTGTCCTTTACTTTTATAAACTTTACAAAACTTTTTATTTTATTTGTAGTAGAATTATAAAAAAAGGCGGAGCTACTATGAAATTACACAATTCTTATACCAATCAAATAGAGGAATTTAAACCAATACAGGATAATAAAGTTAAAATGTATGTTTGCGGGCCTACCGTATATGATTATGCGCATTTAGGTCATGCAAGATGTTACATAACTTGGGATGTTTTATATCGTTATTTGAAATTTAAAGGATACGATGTAACCTATTGCCGTAATGTCACAGATGTAGACGACAAGATTCTGAAAAAGGCAGAAAAAGAAGGAAAGACTCCGGAAGAGGTTTCACAGTATTGGTATAAGCAATTCGAAAATTCAATGAAAGCCTTGAATACACTAAAACCTGATGTTGAACCTTTTGCAACAAAGACATTAGGTGAGATGATATCAATTGTTAAAGATTTAATAAAAAACGGATATGCCTATGAGGCAAATGGTGATGTATATTTTAGGGTTAAAAAATTCCCTAAATACGGGTATCTTTCAAAACAGCCTATCGACCAGTTAGAAAGCGGGGCAAGAATAGAAGTTGGGGAACATAAAGAGGATCCTCTGGATTTTGCATTGTGGAAAAAAGATGAAAAATTCGGCTACAACTCACCTTGGGGTGTTGGCAGACCCGGATGGCACATAGAATGTTCTGCAATGAGCAGAAAATATTTGGGCAAAACTATTGATATCCACGCTGGTGGTGCGGATTTGATTTTCCCTCACCACGAGAACGAAATTGCACAGTCTGAATGTGCCAATGGATGCAAATTTGTAAATTATTGGCTACATAATGGTTTTGTAACTATTAATAAAGAAAAAATGTCCAAATCTTTGGGTAATTTCTTGACTATAGATGATTTATTGAAAAAATATGATGCAAACACAATAAGATTTTTCATTCTGACTAATCATTACAGAATGCCTGTTGAGTTTTCGGATGAAGCTTTGACATCAGCTCAGGCAGGTGTTAAGCGTTTACTAAACGCTAAGCGTACAAAGATTAATGAGGACTTGGATATTACAAAAACTGATGAATACAAGCAATTTGTCGAAGCTATGGATGATGATTTGAATACATCTAAGGCCTTGGCAGTGTTATTTGAGCTTGCTAATAAAGCGAACAAAGATGCTAAAGATGCTTTTACAGTTTTGTATAAGTTGGCATCAGTTTTAGGTTTTAGTTTTGATAAGGCTGAGCTTTCAAAAGAAGAACTTGAAAAAGCTGTTGAACATGTTTCAAGTGTTTTGGGCGAAAAATTCAATTCAATGGAAGAATTAATTGAATTCCGTAAAAAAGCCCGTGAGGAAAAGAATTGGGCAGTGGCTGATAAAATTCGTATAGCGCTTGATGAGGTTGGAATTCTGGTTAAAGATTCCAAAGACGGAACAGTGCTTGAGGCAAAGTAAACTTATAAAAAAATAAGGTTGGGCATAATAAATTCCAACCTTATTTTTATTAATAATCCATTTTCCAGCCTTGATCAAATATTCTTCCTGCACAGGCAAACCCGCCGTAATCATTTTCAGCTTCACTGCAGCCCCAATATGACCAATTCTCAGACTTACCATATACGGTAGTGGCTCCGTAAGGATATACTTTCCCGTATCCATCAATTTCAAAAGCAAAAAAATCCCTACCTTCCTTGTTTGGTCCTTTTTTCCCATTAATATCTATACGGACGTGTCCGATAGAAGAACACATGCTTCCACCTTCACTTTTTATTTCGTTACAATGAGTTTCTCCAGTAAAACTAGCTGTTTTTCCCATTCCATTAAAATAATAAATTGTACCATCTGCCATATATATTTGTAAATCTCCGCCCCTATTCGTTGGTGTATTTATATCTTCAACTAAGTCGGAGTATTCAATATTATGACATCCATTTGAGAAATCCATGCCGTAGCATACTTTTTGAATTTTTATATATTTGCCAAGTTCTGATACAAATTCTTTTTGGTCATAATCATTTAAGAAATTATCACCATTGATGCTTCTTATTAAATTTGTATTTTGTAAAAGATCTACGGAATCTTGAGCCATAGCAAGTTTAAAAACTTGTTAAAGTTGTGCATATGCCCTTTGCAGACCCGTGACGTAAGTTTTTTTCTGGTAATTGTTAACAAGTGTAGGTATTGTTAAAGCTGCTACAACACCAATAATACCTAAAGTAATTAAAACTTCTGCAAGAGTAAAACCTATTTTCTTCATTTTTAATAAGCTGTCCTTTCTTTAATTAAAAGTTATTATTCAAGTTTTGTCAAGATTGTTATTTTTAGTTAATTAATTAAGTACAATGTTTGTCATATAATGTTTATATGGAAAAAAAGGTTTGGGTTTCAATTTTATCATTAAGTTTAATATTTTTAGGGCAATTTGTATTGGCAAGCGTTCCTGAGACAACATTACAAATCGCACGTGAAGCAGAAATCAGAGCGGCATTTGAAAAGCCAAAATCAGAAATTGTCCGTGTCGGAATTGGCGACAATTCATTTAATAAATATGATTATGATAACACCGGAATTTTTGCAACAGCGGAAATGACTGTATTGGATGGAAGCGATTTTGTTGCAAGTATTCCGGCGTACAAGACGGTTAATATAAAATTATCATCTGATATGTTTGTTCTAACTTACGATAATGGCGAAGTAATTGATCAAATTAAGGGTCCTGTTAGATTTTTATCTCCAAATGGCAGGTTAGGGGTTAAAAATTTAAAACGAGTCGGGAGTCAGGCGCTTTATAGGGGTGAAATTGAAATTACAAAATACAACAAAAAACTCGGAAGGTTCCACATTGTTAACGTAATTGAGGTTGAAGATTATCTCAAAGGGGTTGTGCCAAATGAAATGCCGGTTCATTTCGGACTGGAAGCTTTGAAAGCTCAAAGTGTTGCCGCAAGAAATTATGTATTATCTCCAAGAGTGAAAGCTTATGATGCTTTTGATGTTGTAGATAGTGTTGCTAGTCAAGTTTATTTTGGTGCAGGTTCTGAAAAAGATTTGGGAACCCGTGCTGTTGAAGAAACAGAAGGTGTGGTTGCATTGTACAATTGGGATTTGATATTGGCTCAATATTCCTCAACCGCAGGCGGGTATACGGAGAGTTTTGCAAATGTATTTTCGGATCCGAAAACAAAGGCTTTTCCCTCTGTTTCAAAACCTTATTTAATTGCAAAACCTGATATACTTAGTCAAAAACCATTGAATGTGGAAGCGGATGCTGCTTTATTTTATAAATCAAAACCGGATTCTTATGATATGAAATCTCCTTATTACAGGTGGGAAAAAACTTGGACAAAAGATGAATTGCAAAAAGCTTTGCAAACCAATCTTCCGTCCCAATCCGCAACGGGGTTTGTTCATCCTGCACTTAATAAAAATGATAAACTTAGTGATGTTGTTAAAATTGAGGTTAAAAAACGAGGTGAATCGGGCAAGATTATTGAGCTTGAGATTATAACAAAAACTCAAACGTATAAAGTCTACAAAGAGCTTGTCATAAGACGCTTATTTACCAATAACGGTAAGGCTTTACCAAGTGCTAATGTTGTTTTCGAGCCTCAATATGACAACGATGGAAATTTGTTATCGCTTAAGGCATATGGCGGCGGCTACGGGCATGGTGTCGGTTTAAGCCAATATGGTGCGGGATTTATGGCAACAGAATTAAAAATGCCTTATGAAAAAATATTAAAACACTATTATTCTGATATTACGCTTGCGACAAAACCTATAATACTTTCACCAACTAACGGAAAAAAGGTTGTGGTTCAATCTTTTTATACTAAAAATAAACACGCGGAACTTATTGTAGATAATAAGTATCAATTATCGCATTTTTTGGTTAATATAAATGGTAAGGAAAAGGATATTGAACTTTCTAAAAATTTCTTTAATAGAGTGGAAAGGATTGATATTTCGAAATTTATTAAAAACGGAAGAAACACGATAACTTTTTATTATCCTGAAGATGAAGACAATAATAAGGGTTTGAGGTTATTTGTGGAATTGGTAGGAAAAGATGACAACTTGTTCTGAAGATAAAACAACCAGCGTATTAAAAGCAGCTTGGCTTATTGCTATTGTTACGATATTTAGTAAGCTAATAGGCTTTATAAGAGATGTTATTATTGCAAAATATTATGGGACATCTCTTGTATCAGATGCTTATTTTTATGCGTATCAAATTCCGGCACTTTCGATAATATTATTAGGCGGTGTTGGCGGGCCGTTTCATAGTGCTACAGTAGCTGTTTTTTCCAAACTTATTCCAAATTTAAGAGAAAAACCGGCAGACGAAGTCAGAAAGTTGTTTTCTACGTTTATGACAACAACTATTTTGTTCTTCACTGTTTTGGCGGTTATATGTTACTTTTTTGCACACCCTATTATGAGTGTTATTGCATCAGGTGGTAGTGCAGAATTGGTTAATTTGGCGGCAGAACACTTGAAGATAATGTCACCTGTTTTGATAATTGGCGGGATTGTCGGAATTTATTACGGAATTCTTGTTACTTACAGATATTTTATGTTGCCGAACTTGTCACCGATTATTATGAGTTTGGTTATTATTGCAATGGTTGTTACTGCAAAAAGCGATAATGCAGGTGTTATTCTTGCATGGGCAACTACAATAGGTGCGGTTTGTCAATTTATACTTCAATATCCAAAAGTAAGACAATTGGGATTTAAATTTGTTCCTAATTTGGATGTTTTAAATAATGTACAGTTTAAAAATATATGTGAGCTCCTTTTCCCTGCTGTTTTGAGTTCTACTGTCGGACAAATACACATATATGTCGATATGTTTTTTGCATCATCTTTAAAGGAAGGTGTTTGGACTGCAATAGGTTATGCAAACAGAGTTTTTCAGTTTCCTGTTGGAATTTTGGTTACGGCATTTTTGGTACCGTTATTCCCGATTTTTTCAAGACTTGTTGCTGATAACGATATGCAGGGAATAAAGAATTATTTTAACAAAGGTGTAGGTGTTTTATTTTTTGGTGCAATACCTATAATAATCGGGATTTTGGTTCTTGGTTTTGATGGCATAAGATTGATTTTTGAAAGAGGTGCATTCGATGAGCGCGCAACGTATATGGTAACTGAGGCATTGTGGTTTTTGTCCTTTTCAATAATTCCTTATGTCTTTAGAGATAGTATAACAAGGGTTTATTATTCGTTTAATGATTCTGCAACACCTTTTGTTATAGCTTTTTCATCAATTGTTTTAAAAGTTTTTATGAATATTATACTGATAAATGTTTTGCATATGGGAATTGGCGGAATTACACTTTCAACTTCACTTGTGACATTGTTTAATGCGTGTATGTTAGGCATTCTGATTTCTAAAAAAATAAAGTTGGATTACGGTATTTTGTTTAAAAATCTATTCAAGATGTGTATTGCTGGTTTTATAGTTTTTGTAATATGTACCGTAGCAGGCAACATTTTTGATTTATTTGTTGTTTTACCGAAATATGTATTTGAGATAACTAAAATCGCAATTGTTGGTGCAATTTGTTTGATTACTTATATTTGGTTAAATTTACTTTTAAAAATGGATTATGCGATTGAATTGTTTGATAGAGTAAGGGCTAAGATATGCAAATAAAAAATGAAAAAGAGATTGTTGAAGTATTAAATCAAGGTGGAGTTATAGCTTATGTAACAGACACGGTTTGGGGTTTGGGATGTCTGCCTCAAAATGAAAAAGCTGTGAAAAAAATCTATGAAATTAAAAAACGTGAAGCGCAAAAACCGCTTATATTGATGTCTAATGAGGTTTATAATCTCTTGGATTACGTTGAACCTATGCCTAAAATTGCTTGCAAGCTTATAAAAAAATATTTCCCGGGTGCTTTGACGTTGGTAGTGAAAAAGAGTAAGAATACGCCTGATTATATAACCTCCGGAATGGATACTGTCGGAATAAGGGTTCCGGATAATGAAGTTTTTAAAAGGATTTGTGAGATTATCCCTGGGCATGTGCTTGCAACAACCAGTGCAAATCTTTCACATCAACCTTCAGCAAAAACTTATGAACAGGCTTTTGAGAATATGGATGGCCTTGCGGACCTTGTCATTGAAGATTACGGTTGTAAATGTAAAGGGATGGAATCTACGGTTTGTGGTGTTTTCGGTGATGATTTGAAAATTTTCCGACAAGGTGCAATTAACATTTCGTTAGATTAGGCAATTTTTCCTTTTAAAAATTCTTTATATAAATATAGGGGATTAATAAAAGGGGAATGTTTTGGCCAACGTAGCTAAAATAGGCGGTCTTGTTACAAAGGCTTTAAAATCATCAAATGCTCGGCAACTGGTTTATTCGACAGGAGGGAACCGAGGAATATTTTTTGATGCTTTTAAGGAGTTTAATTCAAGACCTCATATGGCAAAGAAACTCAGTAAGGATATTTTTGCCGCATCCGGAAAGGTTAAAGCTAATGCAGATGCTATATTGAAGCCTATTTGTGACGATTTGGGTGAATTTGGAAGCAGGTTGAAAAAAATTCCTAAGATAAACGGTAAAATTCCTAAAGCTATGAGTGAGCTGACGTTGGATGAATTTAAGGAATATTTAATGCTTGGCAAAGTGACTAACCTTATGGGGGACGGTTACGGTGCAAGGATTATAATAAATAATCCAAAGGATGTTCCAAAACTTATAAAACGTTTGATTAATCTTCATAATGAAGGTAAGATAAAAATTTCACTCGTTGAGAATTACAGAGGCAATAATATCAACCCTTATATAAACGGAAATTTTTTAAGGCAATTCGAAGAGTTGTCCTATAAAAGCATTGAAGGATTGGAACGACATGTCAATGTTTTAAATAAGGTCAAAAAAGCCGGATATACAAGGGCGAATATGGATATATTTATCAATGGAGTAAAAACAGAGTTCCAAATCGGCGGGAAATATACAACCCGCTTTGGCGAAGTTGAGCATTATCTCTATGATATGCGAGGTTTTGGCAACCCTGATTTGAGTAAATTATCAAGTGAGCAAAGACAATTGTTCGATTTGATGAAAGAAAAATACATTCTTGTTGCTAAAAATAAGAAAACAGATAAAATTTATAATGATTATTTATCTGATATATGGAACAGGTTGAAGAATGCTGAGGAAAAAGGTTTGCTATTCCCGGAATTGCCGGATCCGACTGAGGGTATTCCTAAAATTTTATCTATAAAAAATTTATTTAAACTGGATCATTGATTGTAACAAATTGTTGCTATTGTGTTCAAAAAAAATATTCTCGAACTTTTAAAAGTTCGAGGTATTTATGATAAATAATATTAATAACAATATAAATTTTTCGGCAAATGCAATAAATAATGTTAAACAAGCATGTACAGAGTTAAGTAGTAAGATTGGAAAAGATACTCATCCAAATGTTTCATTTGATGTTGTAGAATTGAACGGCAAAGCATTTTTATCAGTCCAACAACTTTTAACAAACAGAAATAAAGGTTTATTTTTAAAAATTATTAAAGGTAAAGATTCGGCATCTTCGATTATTGCAGTCGGTGATGATGATAAGTTGAAAAGAATTATTCCAAAATCTGAAGAATTTGTAAGAGCAAAGCTAAAAGAGCTTGTTTCTGTTATGAAAAAAGCTGATACTAATGAAGCTAAAAGTTTAACAGATTTTTAGTTGTTATCTTTTAAATGCCTCTGCAATTGATTTTTGATAATCCGGTCTTAATATTCCAACTTCTGTTATAATTCCGGTTATTAGTTCGTGTGGTGTAACATCAAATCCAGGATTGATTATTTTTACCCCATCTGCACATATTGATTTTCCGTTTATGTGTGTAACTTCATCGTGTGAGCGTTCTTCAATCGGAATTTCATCACCTGTTTTGATGCTTGTATCTATTGTAGATAGTGGTGCTGCAATATAAAACGGAATATTGTGGTATTTTGCGGCAATTGCAACTGTATAGGTGCCAATTTTGTTAGCGGTATCACCATTTGCAGCAATTCTATCTGCACCAACAACAACCATATCAATCATTCCTTTTTTCATAAAATATGAGCACATACCGTCAGTTATCAAGGTTGTGGGAATTCCATCCATTGTAAGTTCAAGAGTAGTGATTCTTGCACCTTGTTGACGTGGACGTGTTTCGTCTGCAAAAACTTGTATTGTAGGATCATTTGCAAATGCTGAACGGACTACGCCTAATGCTGTTCCATAACCTACAGTTGCAAGAGCACCTGCATTGCAGTGGGTAAGGATTGTTGCACCTTTTGGAACAACTTCTGCACCGTAATCACCTATTTTTTTGTTTATTTCAATGTCTTCATTTTCAAGTTTTATACCGTTTTGTTTTAATTCTTCTATTATGCCTTTTATGTCCGATTTTGAATTTTTGATTACTTCTTTTTGCTTTTCTACAGCCCACATTAGGTTTACGGCTGTTGGACGAGATGTTGCCATATAATCAGCTTTTTCAAGTAGTTTTTTTACAAAATCTTCACGAGACAAACTTTCCTTGGCAATTTCTTGAGCGTAAAGTACAACGCCATGAGCGCCTGCAATTCCGATTGCCGGTGCTCCTCTTACAATCATGGTTTTTATTGCGTCAAACATTTCTTGGCCTGTTTTTATGTCAACGTATTTAAATTCATATGGAAAAAGAGTTTGATCCACCATTCTTGAATAATTGTCAATCCATTGTATAGTTCTTATTTTTGATTTGAATTCAGTCATTATTTCCTCACTTTAATTTAAAATGTTCATCTTCGTCTTTTTGGTTTAACATTTGGAAAAAATCAATACCGTAGTACGTTAAAAATCCCGAGAAAGCATTTATTGTTGCAGAAAGCACTCCCATAAATATAACAAGAACTGTAATCAATCCAAAACTTGCATTGCTTAGTGCCATTGAAACTCCGTAATTTGGATAGATTTGAAGTAATTTTGCAAGAGCAATAATCAAAGGCATATAAAATACTGAAAATCCGATAAATGCGACAAATCCAATGATTGCACCTAAAACAGCACTTTCTTGAACTGTATTAATCTTCAACATCTCAAGTTTTGTCATAAAAATGATTACAATTGTTGATGAAATACACATCAAAATCCAAAAAGCAATATCTCCTATGTATGGAATTGCCGTAATAACACCCAGCGCTGCCCCTAAAAATAAACTAAGCAAGCAAATCTTTTTTAAAACATTCTTGTTCATATATTACTCCTTGTGTGACAAATTGCAATTGCAATAGAGTCAACAGTGTCATCAAGTTTGGGTAAATTATCAATTCCAAGTGACAATTTTACCATATGTTCAACTTCTTTTTTGTCAGCTCTGCCGTATCCGGTTAATACTTGCTTGACCTCCATTGGAGTGTATTCGTATATGGGTATTCCATACTTTTCAAGTACGGTTAAAATAACCCCTCTGGCATGTGATACGGGCATAACGGTTGTTTGATTTTTAAAATAAAACAACTTTTCAATAGCAGCCTCGTCAGGTTGATATTTTTCGACAATTGTTTCCATATCCTCAAATATTTCTAACAATCTTTTAGATTCCCTGTCGTCTTTTGATGTTTGAATTGAACCGGAATGAAGCAGCTTAACATTTTCACCATCAAAATCTACGATGCTGTAACCTACAATTGCCATACCAGGATCTATACCTAAAATCTTCATAAAGTTAGTATAACATAAAAAGTTATGAAATTTTACCAAGGATAATCATCCGCAAATTTCCAGCCGTCAATTTGAACTAAAACTGTACAATATAAGTTATCGTAAATATTACCTTCAGGATTTTTACTACATTTTTCAAGCATTGTGTTTCGATTACTACCTGATCCACAGGTTGTTAACTTATTTTTAGATGTAGATAATTGTACCATATAGAAGTCTCGACCAAGTATATTAGGTCCTGTTGTACCATTTACGTCAATATAAATTATTGGATCTGTAATGTATTTAGTAGTTGTACCATCTACTTCTGTTCTGCCACCATTATACCCAAAGAATAAAGTACATCCGTTATTCAATTCTACAGTGTAAATTTCCAGATTATCGTTATAATATGTCCGGCCATCTTTGCTTTTATAACCAGAATAACCTGCATCTTTTATTTTAATCCAACCATAGTTTTTGGCAACTTTGAGGTATGGCAAAAAATATTTTTCAGCATATTGTTTTACATATTGTGAATTATTGCCACCTGGTGCGATGGTTGTCCCATAATTTTTTTGATAACTCCAAGTTGAGACATCTCCATACTCAACTTGTGCCATTTTAACGGCATTAGATAGTACACCGAAAGTTTGGGATAGTCTTGATGCGAATTCACGTTTTTGATAATTGACAATTAAGGTCGGAATTGTCAAAGCTGCAATAATTCCAATTATAGCTAAGGTAATCAAAACTTCAGCAAGTGTAAAAGCATGAAAATGCTTAAATTTATAATTCATCATACCAGAATTATAGTTATGGTTCACGAATTTGTCAAGTCGTGTAAAACCTAAAGACCGGGCACGAATCGGGGGGGGGCGACTATCTGAACCGCTTTTGTATCAATCGTTTTCATACAAATCTCCTTTCCCTCTATTAAAGATTATTTTGCATATTTTGTCAAGTAAAAAGGCAGGTTTTTTAAAACCTGCCTTTTTCGTTATTGTTTTAATCTTTATTCTTTAGTATATTCAGCGTCAATTACGTCATCGTCTGAATTTTTTGTTTCTTCTGATGAAGCATTTTCACTGTTTGCTGATTGAGCGTTTTCGCCTTCTTTTTGAACCGCTTCGTAAGCCTTTTGAGAAATACCAAACATTGTTTGTTGCAATTCATCTGATAATTTCTTCAATTCATCAGCAGGTTTGTTTTCATCAATTGCTTTTTGAAGAGCTTCTTTTTGTTCATTCAATTTGGTTTGATCAGCTGGGTCAATTTTGCCTTCGAAATCTTTTACAATTCTTTCAGCTGAGCTGATTAAACTTGCTGCATTGTTTTTAGTTTCAGCTTCTTCTTTTTTCTTCTTATCTTCAGCAGCGTTAGCTTCTGCTTCTTTAACCATCTTATCAATATCTGCTTCAGAAAGGTTAGAAGAGTTTGTGATTGTAATTTTTTGTTCTTTATTTGTAGCTTTATCTTTAGCTGAAACGTTTACAATACCGTTTGCATCGATATCAAATGTAACTTCGATTTGAGGCAAACCTCTCATTGCAGGTGGAATACCGTCAAGTCTGAACATACCTAATGATTTGTTATCTCTTGCCATTGGTCTTTCACCTTGAAGTACGTGAATATCAACGGCAGTTTGGTTGTTTTCAGCTGTTGAGAACACTTGTGATTTAGAAACAGGGATTGTTGTGTTTCTTGGAACCAAAGGAGTCATAACGCCACCCAAAGTTTCAATACCTAATGTCAAAGGTGTTACATCCAACAATACAATGTCTTTAACTTCACCGGCCAATACTCCTGCTTGAATTGCAGCACCTACTGCAACTACTTCATCAGGGTTAACTGATTGGTTAGGCTCTTTGCCTGTGTATTCTTTAACCAACTGTTGAACAGCAGGGATTCTTGAAGAACCACCAACCAATACAACTTCGTTGATATCAGCTTTTGTAACGCCTGCATCTTTCAACGCATTTTCAACCGGTGTTTTACATCTGTTTAACAAATCACGGCTCAAGTCTTCGAATTTGGCTCTTGTTAAGTTCAAATCCAAGTGTTTAGGGCCGTTTGCATCAGCTGTAATGAATGGCAAGTTGATATTTGTTTCCATAACTGATGACAACTCGCATTTTGCCTTTTCAGCAGCTTCTTTTACACGTTGCATAGCTTGTTTGTCGTTACGAAGATCAATACCTTCTTGTTTTTTGAATTCATCGCACATCCAATCCATAATCTTTTGGTCGAAGTCATCACCGCCTAAGTGAGTATCACCTGATGTTGAAAGAACTTCGTGAACACCATCACCGATTTCAAGGATAGATACATCGAATGTACCGCCGCCTAAGTCAAATACCAAAACTTTTTCAGATTTTTCTTTTTCAAGTCCGTAAGCCAAAGCAGCTGCGGTTGGTTCGTTTACGATACGTAAAACGTCTAAGCCTGCAATTTTACCTGCATCTTTTGTTGCTTGTCTTTGAGCATCATTAAAGTAAGCAGGAACTGTGATTACGGCAGAAGTAACTTTTTCTCCCAAGTATGCACTTGCATCATCTGCTAATTTTCTCAAAATCATTGCAGAAATTTCTTGTGGAGTATAGTCTTTTCCGTCAATATTTACTTTATAATCATCGCCCATGTGTCTTTTAATTGATGCGATTGTTTTATCAGGATTCAAGATAGCTTGACGTTTTGCAAGCTGTCCGACAAGTCTTTCGCCTGTTTTAGAAAAACCAACGATTGAAGGGGTTGTACGAGAACCTTCTGCGTTGGCAATAACGGTTGGTTTACCACCTTCCATGACAGCTACAACTGAGTTTGTTGTACCTAAGTCAATACCTATTGTTTTTGCCATAATTTATCTCCTTTTCATGTAATTTGTCTTTTTATATTATCGTTATAACATCGTTTTTTTTAAATCATTAAAAAATAAACAAAAAATTAATATTTTTATAATGTAAAAAGACTCTGCTTTTGCAGAGCCTTTTGCGTTATTCTAAGATTTCACCTTCCATGGCATTTTCTCCCGGTAAACAAACTCCAAATTGGCAATTAGAATTGTAGTCTTGTGTGCTCTGAGGTGGAGTTGTATTAATTAGTTCGTTGTAATATGGTTTTGTATATCTTGGTTGAAAAGCATCTGTTTTCTTTAATTCATCAAGGTTATCAGGATCGTAGCGTTCTTGAAGTGTATCTTTATCCAACACGGATGCTGTGCATGGTTCGTTTGAATCGATACTGCAGGATGCAATTGCAGGTTGTGTTAATAAAATAATTGTAAGTAATATCAGAAAATTTTTCATATATGTCCCCCAGTTGTTATATATGCAGAATAACTTATTGGGGGAGGTTTTACATTGCCAAAAAGTAGTGTCTTTTAATTTTAATTATCTTAAATTCATTTTTTTAGATAGTTTGTTTATAACTTCTTTAAAGGGGACAATAGGTTCCATTTTATATCCGCAGTCATCAGAGAGGGCTCCGCCCATGGAGAATAATTCTTCTTGAGGGTATCTCCTGCATATGCCGGGACGCCAGAAGTGAACTTTGCATTTGTGGGTTATGGGGTCTAGGTTTTGGCATTCAAAAATAAGACCGATTTCGTCTTTGCCTATTACTTTTAAATTTTTGTAGAAACTATGCAGATATTGAAGTTTTTCGAATTCTTTTTCGTCTTGGAGTACGTGTTTGTAATGTTTTACGTAGATTTGTGTGCAGCATTTGCCGCAGGCTTTGCATTTGCCGGTTCGGTAGTATTTTTTCTTTAATATTTTAGATAAAAACCATTTTTTTATTTTTAGGAACATAATAACATTATACATTCTTAATTATTAATTTTTGTAAACATTTTTTTGTTATAAGGCAATATAAAATCTTCAGGAAAATTAAAAAATATGCAAAAAGAAACTGACATAATACTATATATAACCTAAAAAATAACCAACCTTGACCTCTGTATAGGAGGTCTTTTTTTGTCGCTCGAGCAGAGGCACGAGCGGAGCGAGAGACGAGCATCAACAACGCAAACGTTGAGTTTGCGGAGGTGATGAGAGCGTTGCCGTTTAATGCGAGAGCGAAAAGCGAGAGCAGAGGAGTGAGCGGAGCGAGAGACGAGCATCAACAACGCAAACGTTGAGTTTGCGGAGGTGATGAGAGCGTTGCCGTTTAATGCG
>CALVBY010000008.1 GCA_944325905.1 Candidatus Gastranaerophilales bacterium
TTAGTACAAAATTTGAACATATACGGTTCTCGTCCTCGCTTTATTATCAAAATCAACCAACACAATTTGCTGCCATTGTCCTAAATGTAATGCTCCTTCAAGTAAAGGCACCATTGTGGAACTTCCGACAATAGACGCTCTAATATGAGCATATCCGTTGCCATCGTGCCAAGTTTCATCGTGGTGATAAACACCTGTTGTAGGAGCAATTCTATCCAAAGCTTCCGGCAAATCAACCAACAAGCCCGGTTCAAATTCAATATTTGTTATCGACACCGTACTACCGGCCACATAAACATATACAACGGCATTTTGAAGTGAATGTCTGTAAACAAGATTTTTCACATCATTCGTAATATCAACTATATCTGTGTTACCTTTTGTATGAACCGTGAATTTTTCACAAATTAAAGTCATAGTGTGAATCTAATATCTCCGCGCTTAACAATTTTTCTACCTTTTGAATATGTTGAATATGGGAAGTGTTTACCTAAAATAGCATGATAATCCTCACCGTCTTCAAGCTTAAATACATTGAAATCAGCATCTTTGCCAACTTCGATTGTACCAGTTATATGCTCTAATCTCAGAATTTTTGCAGGATAAATTGTCAAATATTTCAAGAGTTCAACTACATCCAAATGCGCTGATTTGTTAGATTCAACAGCAATTTTTAAAAGACTGTATTCCTTTTCAGTTTTAAAACTTTGAGATGAAAAACCAAAGTTTTTATCAAAAAATTTCAATACAGTTGCAAAATCCAATTTTTTATTACAAATTTCGTCACTGTAAAGTGGCTGATACACGAACTTAACACCCGTATCTGCCAATTTTTGTAACTCAGCTTCGTCTAAGTAATTTGCATTTGCCACAATGACCTTTTTAGTCAGAACCTTTAAATCATCAAGGTACTCAACAGGACTTTCAGTCCTTTTATACGGAGTAATTTTTCTAAATCCCATAAACTTGTGTAACAAATCCACATCCGAGAAACCATGTTCTAACCACTCCATCTCATCTTGAGCTTCAGCAAAACGAGTCATCAAAAGCATATTATGTTTTCTGCAATATTTAGAAAAAAGTTCCCACAACTTTTTATGCACACCTGAAATTGAATGCAACATAATACCTATATGAGTATTTTCACCCTTATGGAAAACATAATTTTCTACTTTATCACGGAGTGCTTTAAATTTCTTCTTACTCTTATCTGAGCTATCAGCGAAAACTTCAAAAAACATGTAATTTTTTATAGGGGCCTTGTTAATTATTTCAAAATACTTATCCTCTTTTGAAACCTGAGCAATACAAGTTGTTCCGGCCTTGATAGCTGATTCAAGCCCCTCTTTAAAAGATTTAATTTTTTCACTTCTGTCTAAAACAAAATATGCACTCAAGATATCAGCCCATTTTCTGCTGTAATTATCAGGTCTAACACCTGCAAAAGTATAATTTTTAGCAATTGTTTGGAAGAATTTTTTCAAGCGATTTTTTACACCATGTGGCCTTGATAGGCCGACATCCGTGTACTGATACTGAGTAAATAAATCAATAAAACCAGGCACAACAACGGCATTACCTAAATCTTTGACATATTTTTCCTCAAACTTAGAAGCATCTTCATTAGGAATAATATCGACGAATTTGCCTTCATCGACAACTATAGCTTTATTTTCTAAAACCTCACCCGTTGAAGTTAATATCCATCTTGATTTGTAACACTTCATGCTGTCACCCCTAAGTATTAGAATAACAAATTTAAATCAAAAAAGCAAGAGTGTTAAGGAAAAAACTACGAATACATTTGATCTTCCCAATATTCCATTTCCAAATGTCCAATAACAACAGTATCACCGTCTTTTATACCTAGTTTTTTAAGTTCCTCAAAAACTCCCATACCGATTAGAATATTTTGAAGCCTTATAACCTGCTCTGTATTTCTGGCATCAGTAACTGCTGCAAGGCGCTTGATTTTACCACCATCAACAATATATGTATCTTTTGCAACTTTATAAATTTCATAAGAACTGTCATCATTGTTATAAGCATCCAAATCTTCTTCAATGACAATATCAGAGACATGATGCTCAATTTCATCAACTTTTAAAGACATAAAGTCGACCAATTTTTCAATATTTTCACCTGTAACAGCCGAAATTAAGAATACATCCCCTGAAAGCTTTTCAAATTCACTGTAAAGTTCGGTTTTTCTATCTTCATCAATTGCATCAATTTTGTTAAGTGCGACAATCTGATATAAATTAGCCAATTTTTCAGAATGTTTTGCCAACTCAGAATTAATAATATTAAAATTATCAACAGGATTTTCTGCAGTAGAATCAACAAGGTGAACCAAGAATCTGCATCTTTCAATATGACGCAAAAAATCATGTCCCAAACCAACACCTTCAGAAGCTCCCTCGATAAGCCCAGGAATATCTGCTACAACATACCCGTCACCTGAACGTTTTCTTACAACACCTAAATTTGGAATAAGAGTTGTAAAAGGATAATCAGCAATTTTGGGCTTTGCAGATGAAATTCTGCTAATCAACGTAGATTTACCGGCATTAGGCATCCCTAAAAGCCCGACATCAGCTATCAATTTAAGCTCAAGTTCTAACTCTCTTTCAATACCTGGCTCACCAGGTTCACAAAATTGAGGTGCACGCTTTTGTGCTGTAGCAAACCTTGCATTTCCGCGACCGCCTCTGCCGCCTTTTGCAACAAGAACCTTTTGTTCATGCTCAGTCAAATCAGCAATAGCGTTACCTGTTTTTAAATCTCTTACAACAGTTCCGACGGGAACTTTTATAACCAAATTCTTTGCACAACGCCCGTGCATGTTTTTAATACTGCCATTTTCACCGTTATCAGCCTTAAAAACAGATTTATACTTAAAATCCATTAACGTGGACATATTTTCATCCGCAACTAAATAGACATCACCGCCGGAACCACCGTCACCGCCAGCCGGGCCGCCTTTGTCTACGTATTTTTCTCTACGCCAAGCTACCATACCGTTTCCGCCACGACCTGAAATAATTCTTATACGAGTTTTGTCTAAAAATTGCATTTATTGTCCTCTTTGTATTACAATAATACTATGAAAATGATAAAAAATACATTATTTAGTGAAAAACCCGTAAATATTGGGCCGGAAAGCGGCTATGACAATTACATCATGGCAATAGAATCAAGCTGTGATGAAACAGCTTGTGCAATTGTAAAAAACGGACGAGAAGTAATTTCCAATGTAGTTGCATCACAAATCAAAACACACGCACAATATGGCGGTGTAATACCGGAAATTGCAGCTCGCGAACACTTAGAAGCAATTAACGTTGTCATAGATGAAGCATTTAAACAGGCAAATATGACACCTGATAAAATAACAGCATTTGCAGGAACTGTAGGACCCGGGCTTGTAGGATGTTTGTTAGTCGGATTAAACGCCGCAAAAACTTTAGCTTTAGTACATGACAAACCGTTTATCGGCGTTAACCATTTGAATGCACATCTTTGCGGAAATTATATTGATACAGATTTAAAACCGCCTTATATAGCACTTTTGGTAAGCGGCGGCCATACACAAATAATAGACGTAAAATCATATTCTGAACAAAAAATTATCGGAGAGACAATTGACGATGCAGTCGGCGAAGCCTACGACAAAGTTGCAAGACTCATAGGACTTCCATATCCAGGTGGTCCTGTGCTAGACAAGTTAGCAAGAGAAGGTAATCCTTTTGCATTTAAGCTTCCTGAGGCTAAAGTTGACGGATATAATTTCAGCTTCAGCGGCTTAAAAACAGCAGTTTTAAGACTTGTAAAATCATTTGACGGCAAAGAGCTCCCGGTAAATGATATTTGCGCGAGCTTTCAGGAATGTGTTTCTTCAACTTTGTTTAAAAAAGTAAAAAAAGCTTTGCTTGAAAGTGGCTACAAACAAGTTGTAATAGCAGGCGGAGTTGCGGCAAATTCAGAAATCAGAAAGAAGATTTTTTCTCTTGAAAATGAAGGATATAAAGTTAATGCACCAGCTATGAAATACTGCACGGATAATGCCGCAATGGTAGCATCCTGCGCATACTTTAACACAGACACATTTGATGATGTTGATGTTGAAGTATTTTCAAGAGCTTAATTGGAAATCTCCTCTAACAAAACGTACGAGTCTGTTAAATATTTCAACTCTATCCCTTGGAACATCTGTCAGAAAAATTCTATGGGAAAGGGGGTTTGCTTCATTATTATTTTTAACTGTCGCTTCCATTTTGGCAAACGAATCATATTTCAATTTATCATTCGAAGCTGAAGGTAAAAAACTAACTTTTACCCCATGTCTTTTTACATATTTTTCGAAAGTTGGCATACCGGAAAGATATTTTTTGGTATATTTTGGAAGTTTTCGAGATATATAAACGTTTGATAAACCTAACGCATATTTAATTGAATGAACTAAAGGCATAAATTTCTCCTTACGGATATAATAACAGTCTAAAATTAAAATTTTGTTACCGCAACAAGAAATTTTTACATAACTTTATGGTATAACTTACTTTCTGCAATATTTAAAATTTTATCAATTAGCATTTTTTCAAAATTTATACCAAAGGCATTATTTATTTCCTTTATAAAATAGCAAGGACTTGTAACGTTAATTTCAAGGATTTTTTCATCAACAACATCCAACCCTGCCATATAGATTCCCATTTTATTGAGTTTCTTCGCCAAAGGCTCAAAAAGATTTCTCTCAACCTCCGATAAACTTTCACCAATAACACAGCTGTCATTGTGTTCATTGAATTTAAAATCATCGTTACTCGGAAGTTTTCTGACGCAATAGTCGTAGACTTTATCACCGATAATGAGCACCCGCTTATCGCCATGAACAGCTGCCGGAAGATATTTTTGCACCATTACAAGATTTGTACCGTTGTTGGTCACAGAATTAATAATAACAGATGTATTTTTATCTCCTTGTTTCAAATACATAACACCAGCGCCGAAGCATTTGTTCAGCGGCTTCAAAATAATCTCATTATTTTCCTTCAAAAACTCAAGGATATCTTTTCTTGAAGCAGTTACAATATTTTTGGGCAACAAATCATTAAAATAAACCGCATGCAATTTCTCGTTAAAATCGCGAATAGCCTTTGTATCATTTAATATAACCGTTTTATTTCTATCAACAAAATCAAGGACATAAGTCGCATTTATATAATCCAAATCCACCGGCGGATCCGGTCTAAACATAACAAGCTCAAAATTATTTATTTCTTTTTGATACTCTTTTGCCTTATCAAAGAATATATTTCCATCCTTAACGTACGCATCAAAACCGGATGTATAAGGAATTCCGTCCTTTAATGACAATTTATCAATTGTAGTGATAAAGACATTGTTTTTGCGATCCAAAAATTCCTTTATCATCCAAAAATTCGTAACTAAATCATTGAACTCAAAATACTTAAGTTCTATTCTGTCTATAACAAATAAAATATTCATAAGCCCTCACTTCAACCGAACAATATTATATCTGGTCAGGATTTAAAACACCTACAGAGGTATTGTTCATATTGACAAGTTTAATAAACTTCTCGACATCAGCCTCAATTTCAGGGAATGTACCATAATGCATAGGAATAACCGTTTTAACCCCCAGCCACTTTGCCGCAATAGCTGCATGTTCGACATCCATAGTATAATTTCCGCCTATCGGAAGCATAGCAACTTGAGGGGCGTATAATTCCTTGATAGTCTTCATTTCAGAGTTCAAACAAGTATCGCCGGCATGGTATAATCTTGCGCCTGCAACATCCAAAAATATGCTTGCAGGACATCCGCCATAACGTCCGTCAGGTAATGAGCTTGAGTGGAATGCCGGTAAAAATATAGCACGCCCCCAAGAATATTGAAGCCAAGCACCTAAAGATACAGATTTTGCCTTTGCACCTTGCTCTCTACAATATGCAGCAAGCTCAGGAACTGCCGTTATTTCTATATCCAAATCCTTTGCGATTTCAATAGCTTGCCCAAGGTGATCACCGTGTGCGTGAGTCAACAAAATATCCTTCAAAGGCTCTTTTTTCCAGTCATATTTTTTATTAATACTTACATAAGGGTCAATTATAACCGCATTTTCACCATTAGTAATCTGAAACGCACTGTGCCCTATATACTTAATATCAACCATAATAATACTCCTTTACATTACCCTTTAAATCTACCATATTTTTATGTAAAATACAATTATGCAACAAAAATATATGGAAAAGTGCATAGAACTGGCGAAACAAGCCGAGGGAATGACCTCACCAAACCCGCTTGTAGGGTGTGTTGTAACCGATGAATTCGACAATGTAATTGCGACAGGATATCATCACAAATACGGCGAAAACCACGCCGAACGAGATGCTCTTTTGAAAATCAACAAAGGCGACGGCGATACGCTTTATGTAAACTTAGAACCCTGCTCACACTACGGCAAAACTCCGCCCTGCACTGATTTAATCATTGAAAAAGGGATTAAACATGTTGTTGTAGGTATGCTTGACCCAAATCCACTGGTTTCAGGGATAGAAAAACTTAAAAAAGCAGGCATAGATGTGACAACAGGCGTTCTTGAAGAAGAATGCAAAAAACTAAATGAAGTTTTCATTACCAATATGACAGAAAACAGGATTTTTGTTGCACTAAAAACAGCAACCACACTTGACGGAAAAATTGCAACATCAAACGGCTCTTCCAAATGGATTACCTCAGAAAAAGCACGCGATGAAGTTCATAAGATAAGAAAACGCTACGATGCTATAATGACAAGCTCCACAACTGTCATTGCCGATAATCCGACAATGGAGCATCGAAAAAAAGTTATTCTTGACAGAGAGCTTAAAACTGATTTGAAATCAAAAATATACCAGCAAGGCGAAATCTATGTATTCAATGAAAAAGTTGATGACTTGAATGGGAATATTAATTTAATCAAAACCCCTGTCAAAGATGGCAAAATAAGCCTTGAATTTGTATTCAAAAAGCTCTACGAACTCGGTATGCGAAGCGTTTTAATCGAATGCGGAGGCAAACTTAACGGCAAAGCATTAAAATACACTGACAAAATTTACCATTTTATTGCACCTAAAATCACTGGCGACAACCTTTCAAAATCCTGTTTTGACTATAGAAAAATAGCCGATATATCTGAGTGCAAAGAATTCAAATTTGATGAAATAAAAGTTTTTGAGCCGGATATTTTATTAACTTACTATCCAATAGATAAAAAGCTTTAGCAAATTTATACTGCATTTATGAAAATAAAACCGCTTGCTGCAGGAAAATATTATCCTGATAATAAATCCGAATTATTAAACCTTTTTAAAGAGCTAAAATCCCCGCCAAACTCATCAGATTCAAGGTTGATAATAGTACCGCATGCAGGATTTGAATTTATACGGGAAATTTCCATAAAAACATACTCTGCACTTAATGATACTGCTGAAAATGTCATAATATTTGCACCGGCCACGTACAATCTGGTGTATGGCACAGTAACTTCAGATGCAGAGGCTTTTGTAACTCCGTTTGGTAAAATAGCAATAAAACCTTATGACACCGAAATTAACAACAAAATTTTTGCATCCGAAACAGCTTTGACAGTGCAACTGCCTTTTGTAAAATATTTTTATCCTAAGGCCACTTTAACACCGATAATATACGGTTGTGAAGATTATAAAAATATTGCAAAAATTATTGAAAATGAGATTGATAAAAGTCTAATTATAATATCATCCAATCTTAGCCGCTTTTTACCTGAGAGAGAAGCCTTAAAGTTAGATGATCAAACCTCAAGAATGATTGAGCGAAAGCAAACAGAAGACTTTGACAACGAGCTTGCAGACGGAGCGGTCGGGATATGTGGCGCAATAGAATTTGCCAAAAAACACAACCTGAATTTTATACGTACCGGATACACAAATTCTGCAAAAACAAATGGAGATACCTCAAATGTAGTCGGCTATAGCGGTTGGTATCTGGCATAAAACTAATCCAAAAACTTGCCATCAAAAAGATCCACCACCATATTTACCATATCTGAATGCATTGATGGAACTTTTGCACTAATTTTCTCAGGCAATACCTCGTCTTTAGCTTCCTGAATCTCCTCATTTGACGGAATGTCAGCATCAGCTTTTGTAGCCGCGTTATCATTTGAAACAGTCGGTGGCGGCACTTGTGCCGCTTTAGGCTTTGGGACGGACGCTTTTTCCTTTACAGTTTTATCGCCTGCTTGAGGCAACCTAACGACAATATTTGAATCTTCTTGCCCAAAAAGTCTATTAACAGCATCCGTAAGGACTTTTCGTTTGTTTCCTTCAATAAATTGCTTCAAAAGATTTTCACTATTTATACTGATAACAGTTTTTTCAGCAGAAAGCTCAACCGGATTTGCCCACTGTTTCAAAAGTGATTTGGTCGGAGGGCTGGTAATATTTTCAAGTAATTTTCCCCAAAGAACTGCGATATCATTATCAGAGTCGGTAGTTTGAGATTTAGGCATAGGAGAAAACTCCTCAACGACCTTAACCTCTTCTTTGTGCCCTTTTTTGGGTTCCGCATTTTCAATATTTTTATTTTCAACAACGTCTAAAACACTTTCAGATGGCGCATGGTGCTTTTCTTCTTCAGCGTGAGTTTTTTGCATAACTTCTTTTTTCATAACAGGTGCAGGCGGAGTTTTGTATGCTGCAACCGTTTGATGGTTTGATGGAATATTTCCGCTCTCTAAGATTGAAATACGTTTTTGCATATCATCAAGCTTGGTATTTTCTGTCAAGTTGGCCAAATCAATTATTCCAACTTCCAGCCACAATCTCGGATTGTTTGTTAGCTTTATTTCTTTTATATAACTTGCACACTTATCCAAAAGTGCAACCAACTGGTGAGTTTCAACCTCTTTTACTTGTTTTTTTAACTCCGAAAGCTGAGCTTCATTTAGCTGTGTGAGCTCAAAAACAATTTCCTCGCGGCAATTTTTGACTATCAAAAGATTTTTCAAATAATCCAACAAATTTGAAAATATTTGAACAGGCTCATTGCCGGAATTGTAAATATTTTCAAGCATTTCAATAGCATCTTGAGGTTTTGAAGATAAAATACAGGAGGTAAGTTTATTCAAAACATCAAAAGAAATTCTGCCCAAGAGCTTATTAATATCATCGGTCGTTATTGCATTTTCGCCGCCCAATACGCTTAACTGATCAAGCAAAGCAATACTGTCACGCATACCGCCTGCAGAATTTTTAGCTATCGTAAACAGCGCATCATCGGTTATGTTGATACCTTCTTTATCAGAAATATATCTCAAATGTTTAACGATATCGGATGTGGTAATTCTTCTGAAATCAAATCTTTGACAGCGGCTTTTGATGGTATCAAGAACCTTATGGACCTCGGTTGTTGCAAGGATAAAAATAACATTTTCAGGCGGCTCTTCAAGTGTTTTCAACAAAGAGTTGAAGGCTGTGTTAGAAAGCATATGGACTTCGTCTATGATGTATATTTTATACTTACCGTAAACAGGTGCATAAAGTATTTTTTCAAGAATATTCTGAGTATCCTCGACCTTACGATTACTTGCCGCATCGATTTCTATAACATCCATCGGGACAGCATTTTGAATATCAATACAGCTTTCGCATTCTCCGCAAGGGTTAATTGTAGGACCGTTTTTGCAGTTTAAAGATTTTGCAAAAATTCGTGCGGTAGAAGTTTTGCCGGTTCCTCTGGGACCTGTAAACAAATATGCATGCGAAATTTTATTCAACTTAATTGCATTTGAAAGCGCATTTTTAATATGTTCTTGCCCTACAAGCTCATCAAGCTTTTGCGGACGATATTTACGGTATAGAGGAATATATTTATCATTCATGATACAATTATAACAAAAGATAGGAAAAAAGGACAATATATGAATTTAATTAAACCCAAAAATTTAAAAAAGGGTGACACAATCGGAATTTTAGCAACAGCAGGCGCAGTTGAGAATGATGAAAACGTGTTGAGGGCAAAAAAATTCTTTGAAAAAATGGGCTATAAGGTAATCCTGAGCGAAAATGTTTTTAACCAATTCAGATATTTAGCAGGCACGGATGAGGTTAAAATTCAGCAACTCTACAAATTCTTCCAAAACCCTGAAATTGACGCAATAATTTGTATGCGCGGCGGATATGGTGCAATAAGATTAATCAAAAAAATCGATTACGAACTAATAAAAAACAACCCCAAAATCTTTTGCGGTTACTCTGATATTTCGGCACTTTCAGCTATGCTATTAAAAAAATCAAACCTTATGACGTACTGGGGACCGATGATTCAAAGTGATTTTGGAGTCGATGATCCAAACAAATTCACAACCGAGTCATTTTTTAATGCCGTGACACAAAACGAAATAACGTATAAGCCTGAAAAAACTAAAATCTACAAAAACGGGAAGGCCGAAGGAATACTTTGGGGCGGGAACTTAGCAACTATCGTATCACTTTGCGGACAAGATTTTATACCCGATGAAGATTTCATATTCTTTGCAGAAGATTTGAACGAAGATGTCTACAAAATCGACAAAATGATGACACAATTAATGAACATAGAAAAATTTACCAAAAATATTAAAGGAATAGTTTTAGGCGATTTTTTGGATGTAGACAACGAAAAGTGGCTGGATGAATTATTCACTGAAATTGTAGAAAAATTGAACGTCCCGACAGTTGGCGGCTATAAAATTACACACGCCCAAGAAAAAATAACATTACCCTATGGGGCTATGGCTGAATTAACCGAAAAATGTATACATTTATCAAAAAATTAAGTTTATATTAATTATGTTTCTATTAACAAATTTTTGGGTTACAATTTTAAAAGATAATAGATTAACGGAGTATAAATAAATGTGGGATTATTCAGAAAAAGTAATGGATCACTACAGAAACCCGAGAAATGTCGGCAAAATTGATAATGCCGATGCAGTGGGTTCAGCGGGTTCTTTGGCTTGTGGTGACCAGTTAAAAATATATTTAAAAATAGAAAACAACGTAGTAACAGATGCCAAATTTCAAACCTTTGGCTGCGGCTCAGCAGTTGCAAGTTCAAGTATTTTGACTGAAATGATAATTGGCAAAACTCTTGATGAAGTAAGAAAAATTACCAACAAAGATATAGCAGACCAACTAGGTGGACTTCCACCCGAAAAAATGCACTGTTCAGTAATGGGCTATGAAGCACTTGAGGATGCTCTAAAAGGTTATGGCGATGATTATCAGGATTTGGATGATTTGAGAGAACCTGAAAAAGCCGAAAAAATTGTCTGCACATGTTTTGGCGTAACAGAAAATGTTATCTGGGATGCTATCAAACAAAACGGACTAAAAACAGTTGAAGAAGTTACTAATTACACAAAAGCCGGCGGAGCTTGCGGAAAATGTAAAGGGCTTATCAAAGATATAATCGACACATATTACGCAAAAGAAAAAACAGAAAACCAACTTTCACCAACACAAAGAATTTTGAAGATAAATAATATTATTGAAACACAAATCTCACCTGAACTTCAAAAAGACGGTGGTGACATAAATCTTGTCGATATTCAAGGAAATAAAGTTTATGTAAAACTCCACGGCAAATGTTCGTCTTGCAAAAATGCAACACTTACAATAAAGAGATTTGTCGAACAAACTCTCAGAACGGCTATGGATGAGGATATTGAGGTTATAGAAATATGATTTACTTAGACAATAACGCAACAACAAAAGTTGATGAAAAAGTACTTGAGGCTATGATGCCCTATTTTAAGGAAGAATACGCCAACCCATCAAGTATTTATAATTTTAGCAAAAAAGCCTCTAATGCGCTAAAAGAATCAAGAGGTGTGTTGAAGGACTTTCTAAACGCAAAGGATGAAAAAGAAATTATCTTTACATCCTGCGGCTCAGAAAGTGCAAATACTGCCATCAAGGGCGTTTTGAATTACAATAAAGCTAAAAAACATATTATAACAACAAAAGTAGAACACCCATGTGTTTTAAATTTGTACCAAACACTTGAAAAACAGGGCTACAAAGTAGACTACATCGGAGTAAATTCAAACGGTGATTTAGATTTGGAACAACTTGAGGCCGCAATCAATTCTGACACAGCACTTGTATCAGTTATGTGGGCAAACAACGAAACCGGCGTAATTTTCCCGATTAAAAAGATTTCAGAAATAATAAAATCTAAAAATCCTGAAACTAAATTTTTCGTTGATGCAGTCCAAGCTGCAGGCAAAATTCCTCTTGATGTCCAAGATATGGGTATTGATATGCTTGGTATTTCAGGCCACAAATTCCACGCACCAAAAGGGGTCGGAGCTTTGTATGTAAATTCAAAAACCCTAATAACCCCTTTAATCGTAGGCGGACACCAGGAAAGAGGTAAACGTGCCGGTACTGAAAATGTTCCATACATTGTAGGTATGGCAAAAGCAGCTGAATTAGCGCAAGATGCTCTTAAGTATGAAACAACGGAAGTAAAAAGATTGAGAGATAAACTTGAAACAACTCTTTTGAAAAGAATATACAATGCAAGACTCAATACAGGCGTTTCAAACAGAGTTCCAAACACAACTAACATAGGTTTTGAATACGTCGAAGGTGAACTTATACTTTTGCACATGAGTGATTTAGGAATATGTGCAAGCTCAGGCAGTGCATGTACATCCGGCTCTCTTGAACCAAGCCATGTTTTAAGAGCTATGAATGTTCCATTCACGGCAATCCATGGCAGCATAAGATTTTCTTTAAGCAGATTTACTACTGAAAAAGAAATTGATTATGTATGCGAAAAAATGCCGCAAATTATCGAAAAAATTACCGCAATATCACCGTATCAAGACGAACTTGCAGCATTAAAAGCATTAAAAACAAAATAAATTTTACTAATTGTAAAATATACACCTAAAAAATAGCAAAAAATCTTCTGTTCTGATTTAATATGAAAAAGGGGAAATCGATGCAGATACAGAAGATAAATGTTAATTCGCCTACATTTGGTTATAATAAAAGGCTTAATACACAATTAAACAAGAAATTAGCTGAAGCGGGTGAAAATGATGATTCCGCAAAAATTATAAAAGAATTGAATGATTATTGCATCAATTCTGAAGATATGTTGAGGTGTTACGATTCAGTTGACAGTGCAAAAAAAAATTTTATGTACTTGGCTTTTGTATCACCAAAAGTTGCACTGGCACAGCTGGTACATGAAAAATATCCCGAACTGAATTACATTAAAAGAGAAAAAATTGCGTATGAAACAGAAGTTATAAAAAATAAAAAACTTGATTCATGGCAAAGCGCAATTGTTAGTGAACTTTGTGATATAGAAGAAATATACGAAACATACAAAGATGAACCCCAAAATGGTGAAAAAGCTGTAGAAACAGATACAGCAAATAAAGCCGACTCCACACCATCAGAAAAACTTAAAGGTAAAGAAGTTCCGGATGTTATAGAAAAATTTGAGCCAACATTTTCTTCTCCTGAAGGATTTAAAAGCCTTGGCGGTATGGATCAACTAAAAGAAGAATTAACTGATAAAATTATATATCCTGCATTACATCCGGAAGAAGCAAAACTTGATTTAGCAGAATACGGCAAAAGACCTCCAAGAGGAGTAATGCTGTATGGGCCTCCGGGATGTGGCAAAACCTCTATTGTAGAGGCACTTTCGCAAGAGGCGTCACTGCCGCTTTTCAAACTAAAAATAAGTAAAGCAGGTTCACCTTATATAAACCAAACTTCAGGGAATTATCAAAAAGCCTTTGATTATGTTGCAGATTACTCAGCAGCTGCGGGAATTCCTTGCCTTTTATTTATAGATGAACTGGATGGTTTAACCAAAGGCAGAGACAAAGACGCAAGCGCTGAAGATTTAAAACAAATCGGTACATTACTAAACTTGATAGAAACCGGCAGAGATAGAGGAATTATAGTTTTAGGCGCAACAAATAAATACGACATTGTAGATGATGCCATAAAAAGAAGGTTTGATGATCAAATTTATATTGGAATGCCGGATATTGAAACCAGACAAGATGTATTATACAAAACTCTCAGCAAATGGTTAAAAGGCATACCGCTTGCAGAAACTCCGCTTGCACTTGAAGAAATTGCTCAAAAATTAGATAATTTTCCGACAAGTGCCATTGTAATTCTGGCAGACAAAGCCTCGACAAGAGCTCGCAAAGACGGACGAAGGGTTATTCTAAAAGAAGATTTCTTTGATGCTATTGAAAAAAATCAAAATTTAAAAATAAAAGAAGATAACTATCAAACAAATAATAACAGAAAAAAAATAGGTTTCAGATAGAAGTAGACAAAAAGCACTAGACAAAACAAAATCTAGTGCTTTTTACTTAGCAGAAAATGCCCGTTTTAAACTTTTTCAAAACTCCTGAAATGTAGGATAGAATTCAATATTAAATAAATCTATCCTAAATTTAAGGAGAGGTTATGAAAAAAACAATTATTATTTTGTCAATGCTTCTAATAACAGGTATATGCACCCAGGCAAGCCCCTATACTCCAACTTTGGGCAAAATCGAAAATGTTTTATACGGATTTCAATACGACAGTGAAGACGATACATCAAGATTAGACCGAATAGAAAATAGTGTTTACGGCACATCAACAAACGGAACAACCGCACAAAGAATAAGCAAATTAAAAAAAGACTTATCAGCTGATTTGATGGGACAAGAAATAGAGCCTAAAGAAGATACCTTTGCAGATGAAGAAGTTTACTTTCAAAATGAACCAATAGCTGATGCAAACATACAATATCCTGCTGTTGATGAACTTGAAGAAAGAGTATTTAATGAAAGTTTTACTACTAAAGACATAAAAGAAAGACTTTCAGCATTGGAACAAAAAACATTTGGACAAACTTTTAATGATGATTTAGCATCCAGGGTTGATCGATTAAAAGCAGAAATACGCCCAAATAGTCTTATGGGTAATGGTATAGCACAATCATCAAACGACTTTTTTGACAATGAGGATGTAGTTGCTCTTGAAAAAAATTACCACTTAGACAGATATGAATCTCCAAATCAATTTGACTACGATGCATATAATGCAGCACACAATCCAAGCAATCCATTTCCTTTCAAAAAGGCTAACATAACAACAGTAGAGAATGGTATCTTAAATCGATCATTCAAAAATGAATCTATGGAAAATCGTTTATCTAGGCTTGAAAATGTAATGTTTGGGACAGAATTCACACAAGACGACAACCAAACACGTGCCGAAAGAATTGCAAGTGCCTATAAAGCACAAAAAAGTGCATCAAAATACGATAACAATAAATTTTCACAAAACATGGCAACAGCAATGCAAATCGGCACACTCATACTGATGGTTCTTGCCTGCATATTGTAATTAGAACTTAAATAAATTTTTAATTCCTTCAGCAGCATCCTGCAGTTGCTGTTTAGTATCATTTACTGTGTTTTTGATAGCTTCCGTTGTATTGCTAAACTCTTGCATCAAATCAATTGCAGAGGTATCACAATTTGAAAGCCACTTAAACGATTTAACGGCACTTGAACTATCGATACCGCCATTATATTCAACTTTGAAATCCTTATAATTTGTACTACCACTTGAAAGCGCAGGAATATTTGCAGTATTTTCCTTTGCAGGATCTGTCGTCATAGAATCAACCAAAACAGCTGTCAAAGCACCAAATTTCGGCAGATATGAAGTTAATTTATCAACAGATAAATCGCCTAAAGGTCCCAAAATAGAAACAACTTTTTCATCCAATCGACCAAGGACAATAACATTTGTAGTACCGTTTAAAAGATTATACTTACCGGTTATGTAATACGCCATAAGCGGTCCTGTTGTAGTTATTGATTTAATATCAGCCCAACCATTTGCAAAATTCATTTTGCCACTTATATTTTTAAATTCAGCAGTACTTTGAATTAATGGTGTTGAAGTAACTGAATTTACGGCAGTTTTCAAAATAGCATTACTCAAAATATTTTGTGCAAGAATCAACTTATCGAAACGCCCCAGATTGAGAAGCTTACCGTTATTAATATCAAAGGATGCACTACCTGCCAAATTTTTCATCATATCAACATCAGTAGCACCTTTAGTTATTATATCTGCATTAAAACTCAAAGTACCAGACAAAGCATTTTTAATCCCCGCAGCTCCCTCGATAGTTTTCAAAGCATTCATCTCAGAGCCTGACATTTTAACAGAAATCTTTCCGTCATTAATACCATAAGAAATATTCCCTGCAATCTTTCCGTCAAAGGCATCCGCAACAAGATTATTCAAATAAAATACACTGTAATTTTTCAACAAAAATTCGGTCGCAATATTTTGCGCCTCAATACCACCTGATTTAAAGTTCTGAACCGTAGCATTTCCCTTCAAAATAGGGCCGTTAAGGTTTGCCACAAGATTTGTCATTGTTAGTGCAACATCTTCAATTGAAACACTCGGAACACTTACCAAACCTTTCAAATACGGATTTGCGGCAGTACCTGTTATATCAATATCACCTCTTACAGCAACTGCTGACTTATTAAAACCCGGAATTGCAATAACATTCTTTTTAGGAACAGATAGACGCAGATCCAGTTTCTGAGTTTTTGATATATTATTTACAGAGCCGTTAACTGTTAATATAGGATTATTCAATGTATCAACATAAATTCCGGTGTCAGTAATCTTTGCGCAATCATCTGTAATTTTGATAGCGGAATCTACAATAGTTTTCTTACCCTTCAATGCGTCAATACTTATTAAAGAAACGTAATTACCGGGATCAGCCGTCAGGTTGAAAAGAATATCCTGAACCTTATTATTTCCTGTTATTGCCAAACTCAAAGGCAGCTTACCTTTGCTTGGAAACATATATCGCAAATCTTTTGGAATAACAGATTGAACATCACTTGCCAAGATAGAGCCATTAGCACTAACATCGATTTTTATTTTATCATTTATGTAGTTGGCAATACTACCTGTTATATCAATTCTTGAATTATTGAACAACAAGTATGCCTTGTTGATATCAATATTTTTTTCACCAATAATAACCTCTGTTTCAGGCATAGAAATAACTGCCATAGGGTTTGATACTTTTAAATCACTGGCACTCAAATCACCTTTAAAGGCTTTTCCGTCAGAATCAATTACAAAAGAAGCCTTTGGCATAGTAACTCTTGTGTCAGACGGTAAATTTTTAACATCAAGATTGCTTACCAAAACATTCAAAGACGGAACTATGGAGGATAATTTGCCGGTCAAGGACGCATCCAAAGAGAGTGTACCCGAATTAAAACGATTATCCTTTAACAACTGAACCTGACCTGCAGCGGCAACAAGGCCTTTCAATAAAAGATTTTGTGCCTGTACATGCAAATCAGTATCTGCATTATGTTTAACAGTTCCATAAATCTTTAAAGGATGACCTGCAATTTCCAACCCAGCATCCTTGATATCAACCATATTGTTAAAATCCACATCAGCATGAATATTTTTAATAGCAATGTTATACAATTTATAATTAATTGAAGATGTAGGAATCTTGAAATATCCGTCAGAATTTATATGTTTTTTGTTTGCTTCAATGTTAAAATCAGCATCTATACCACCAGTTGCCGAAAGACTTGCAAAATCTTTATAATTAAAAGATTGTGCAACACTGTCAATTATTTTAAATAGATTATTAAACTGCGCATTTGATACAAAATTCATTTTTACAGAAGGGTTTTTGCCAAATTTGAATTTTCCGTCAAGAACCGTCTTTTCATTGTCTGAAGAAAACAAATTCATAACCAAAGACGCTTTTTTGCCGGAAGACGCGAAAATAACGGAACTTGCCGGTAATTTTTGTCCATCCACAAGCAATGAAATATTTTGCAAATTAGCATTTCCGTGAATTTCCGGCTCTTCAAACGTTCCTGATGTTTTCAAATCGACCTTCAAATCAGAAGTGAGTTGCGTCCTATTTAGCGGCTTTAAAATATCTAAAATATTAAATGTAAAATTTTCGTTTTTATTTTCACTTTCATTTAACTGAGGATTAAAAACCAAATCATTGAGTAAAAGATCCGGCATAAGCTTATTGTAAAGCTTTACATCATACGTGAATTGCTCCAAATTATTCAAGGTCATATTACCTTTAACAGAAAATTTGAATTTTTTATCCAGAATAAAATCGGTCAATTTCATATCAGTACCGGAAATAGTATACTCACTTTTCGTTGCCATATCGACAAAAGTAATCAAATATTCTTTAACTTTTATATCTGGCAGCTTGTTAGAAAGCTTGAAACCTAATGGTAAAGGCTGCATAGACTGTTGAGATTGTGCCGAATCAGGATCAGGCTGAGGCAAAAATTCTTCTATCAAAAAATGACCGTCTTGTCTTACCTGCAAAGTAGCTTCCAAACTGTCAGCAGAAATCGCATCGGCCTCTATTCTTCTGATTAACAAGGGCAAAAGCGAGAGCTTTGCTCTAACGTTATCAGCCGCAAAAAACTCTTCACCGGTCGGAATCATAAGCTCAATGTGGCCGACTTTTATGCCGGCTGTAAGTTTTGGAGTTGTAACAACGCCTAATTTTTCCAGTTTAACCTTATACCCGCTCGCCTCTTCAATCATAGATGCAATCTGCTCATTGTAAGAATTTAAAATAGGTGAAAGAATTAACGGTAACATTAAAAATATCACGTACAAAGATAAAATAACAGATCCCGCTATAATACCCGTTTTCTTAAATTTATTCAAATCCATAACACAACCCCTTTTTTCAACAATAATAGCAAATTTTAATTATTTTTTCAACTTTTCAGGATAAAAATTCCACTTTATCGCGGGATTTTTTCTGAACCAAGTAAGCTGTCTTTTCGCATAACGCCTTGTATTTTGTTTAAGCTTATCCATTGCATCCTCTAATGTCAATAACCCGTCAAGATATGCAATCATTTCCTGATAACCTATTGTATAAAGTAAATTATTAATTCTGGCATGTTTTTTCAACAAATGCTCTGTCTCCTCTACGAGTCCGTTTTTAACCATCAAATCCACACGCTCATTAATTCTTGAATAAAGAATATCCCTTGGAAAGTTCAAACCAAACCACTCAACCTCGAACTCCTCAGATTTTTTGCCACGAACCTGTGAAAGCGGCAATCCGGTGGATTTTACAACCTCAATTGCCCGTATAAGCTTTTTTCTGTCATTTTTATCAATAGTTTTGGCAGCTTCAATATCCAAATCTGACAAAATTTCGTACAAATTATCCGCACCACGCAACTTTTCCCTTAATTCATAATCCGGCTCAACTCCAGGCAGGTCGTAGTTCATAAGCAATACATTAAGATATAACCCCGTGCCACCAACTACTATCGGAACCTTTCCTCTTGAAAGAATATCCCTGATTACTTTTTTAGCCCCATCCGCATACAAACCAACCGAATAATCAACCTCAGGCTCTACAATATCGATCATATAATGAGGAATACCTGACCGTTCTTCTAAAGTAGGCTTTGCTGTTCCAATATCAAACCCTTTATACACAAGCCTTGAATCCGCAGAAACGATTTCGCCGCCGAGTTTTTGAGCTAATTCAATGGCGTAAGATGTCTTACCGCTTGCGGTAGGACCGACAACTGCAATAACTTTATTCTCCAAATTCTCTGTCATAATATAAGAAAATCAACATTACGATGTACACCAAGAAATAGAAATAAACCACCAACATAATAAAATACAAAATCGGGTTTATTATGGAAAATGTGTTTATAAAAGAAAGAACAAAATTCAAAACAGTCATGAAAACAAACAATTTAAATGATTTCATAGGCTTTGAAAAAATTCTTTTTATTGAATAAACGAGAGCCTTAAAAGGATTAGGCGTTTTAAATACAATTTCCGGAATCCAAAGCATAAACAAAAAAGAAAGAATAGTTGTAGCAGCAAGAAACAACATATTCCAATTGTTAAGCTTCATAAGCTGTTCAAAAGAAAGTGAATCCAAAAAAGCCTTCATATCAACAGCCGAAGATAAAACATTTTTGACCTGCGCAGGATCCAAATCCAATCCACCAATCAAATGCATCCCCAACTGAAACACACCGGCACAAACAACAACAATAATTGCTAGCGAACATAAAATTAATCCAAGGTAAGGTAAAAAATACTTGCCAATACCGGATGGGATATAATTAATCAAATTAAAAGTGGCCTTAGCTCTGTCAGCATCAAGAACAAAAACCTGCTTTGAAAGCTTAACCGCTTTTTTGACCATATAAAACCACCCGCCGAAAAACGCAGCAGTCATAACAATTACTGTTACAGAGGACAAAACAAGCAGCGGCATTGAATTAACTGTCTGTTGAGAAAACGACACATACGAGGTCAATATCCACATGAAAACAACCAAAGGTGTTGCCAAAATAATATTCTCGTTAGTAATTTTAACCGTTTCTCTAAAAAGTTTTCTCATGCTCATTGTATATACCTCAATAATACAATTTTTTATATAGCCGTACTACTTAATTGTTTTTTCTCAAGATTTTTTCTGCGTTTTCTGCGTTTCATCAAATCAACAAAAGCTTCCAAACGCGTCAAATAACCCGCTTTACCTGTCTGCTCATCCATAATAAGCGGCAAAATAGGAATTTCACAATTTTCACGCATTGCAGGGAAAATATTCTGTGACATAATCTCCGGCATACATGTAAAAGGACTTATGTGAATAATTCCGTCGATACCTCTTTCATTTGCATAAGCAACATCTGAAACACATTCCAAAGCGTCACCGCCGATATCACGCATCAAATAAGGTTTTGCAAGCCTATTTGCACGTTGCAGGTGAGTTTCACCTTTTCTGAAAATCTTTGGAATAATGGCATCTTTCAAAAAGCTGCTTACCGTAAGACTTTTTCTAACCTGAACTCCCATACGCCCAAGTTCTTTTTCAATATTTTGATTTGAAAAAGGATCACAAACAAGAAAAATTTCTCCCGTAATATCAACGTAAAGAACCTCTTTGTTAGGATCAATTTTAACCTTATCCATAATAGCAAATGCTTCCTTTTTAGCCTTGTGAAGTTTCCAAAAAGAATCTTCAGCCTCAACGATTTTCAATGCTTTATTGAAAGCCTTTTCAGCATCCCCGGGATTAATCTCACGAGCACGTAAATATGCAAGCTTTGTTTCCAAATCATCAACCAAAAAAACTTTTCTGATGGCAGTTACAATAGCAGTAATAAACATCAAAGGTCTATTTTGCCCAGTAATTTCACGCAAGAAACGGTACATACCTTCTATGCCATCATACAATTGTAATTCAATGTATCTGGCATCATATCCCAAATCATGCAAAGCATTTTGTATACATTTTCCGTATTCACCTAATCTGCAAATACCGGGAGAGGTAATCATTGCAACGTAATCCGTTCCTCCCTCTAATGCTTCAATAAAGTTACCCAAAATTAATTTATAAGGCAAACATATAGCCTCAGGCGAATGCTTTGTTCCCAATGACAATGTTTTTTTACTTGTGTATGGAGGAATATACGGCTCCAAACCAACTTTTCTAAGCGCAGCAGACCATGCTACATAAATTAATCCCATGTGGGGAAATGCTACTTTTTTTAATTTTTTCTTTTCTTTTTTCATATCACTGTTCCATAAATTTTAAATCGGGATGTCTTGCCGCAAGAGTTTCATCGACTCTTTTTACCGGGGTAGTGTGAGGTGCGGAAATCAATTTATCAGGATTAACCTTCGCTTCCTCAGCTATTTTTATCATTGTTGCAACAAATTCATCCATTTTTTCTTTAGTCTCTGATTCTGTCGGCTCTATCATAATAGCCTCATGAACGATAAGAGGGAAATAAACTGTTGGCGGATGAGTATTTTCATCCATAAGAGCTTTTGCAATATTCAAAGTGGAAACACCTGATTCATGCTTTTGTCTTTCTCCTGACAGAACAAATTCATGCATACAAGGCTCATCATAAGGTAAATCATAGTATTTTTTCAGTTTTTCTTTTAAATAATTTGCATTCAAAACAGCATTTTCTGATGCATTTTTAAGATTTTTGCCCATCATTAAAATATAAGCATAAGCCTTAACAAGCACCCCAAAGTTACCGTAAAAAGCCTTAACAGAGCCTATTGAGTGTTTCAAATCAAAATTTCTAAAATACTTTTTACCGTCAAAAGCAATAACAGGTGCCGGCAAAAATTCTTTTAAGCTTTCAACAACACAAACAGGACCAGCTCCCGGGCCGCCACCGCCGTGAGGGGTTGCCATAGTTTTGTGCAAATTCAAATGTACAACATCAAACCCCATAAGTTTCGGGTTTGTATATCCCATAATCGCGTTGAAATTTGCACCGTCATAATATAAAAGTGATCCGTTTTTGTGCATCAAATCAGAAATTTCAAGAACATTTTCTTCATAAATACCCAAAGTATTAGGGTTTGTCATCATAATAGCGGCAACATCATGATCCAAAACAGCCTTTAATGCTTCGACATCCACCTGTCCTTTTGCGTTAGATTTTATCTCTACAATATCAAACCCGCACATTTTAGCACTTGCAGGATTTGTACCGTGCGCAGAATCAGGGATAATAACCTTATTACGCTTTTCACCCTTCACTTCAAAGTATTTTTTAATAATCATCATGCCGGTCAATTCGCCATGAGCACCGGCAGAAGGTTGCAATGTAACAGCATCCATTCCGGTCAGAACTTTTAAAGATTCCTGAAGATTATACATTAATTCAAGCGCACCCTGAGAACTCTCATCATCAGCCATCGGGTGAAGGTTAGCAAAATTTTCCAACGATGCCAAAAATTCATTAACTTTAGGATTATACTTCATAGTACAAGAACCTAGAGGGTAAAATCCTTTTTCAATACAGAAATTCTTGTCAGACAACTCCTTATAATGACGCATAACCTCAAGCTCACCAATTTGAGGCAAACCAATATCGTCTTTTCTTAAATCACATTCTTTTAGAAAAGACAGGTCTATCTTTTCATCCGTTAAATTTATCCCGTCCGTACCGTTTGACTTTTCAAATATAGTTTTCATTAAATAATCCCCTGTCTCGCCAAGTCTTTTTTAATCTTATCTAAACCAGCCTGAATAATACGAGAAATTCTTGACTGCGAAATGTTGAATTCCTCAGATATCTCTCTCAATTTTTTTTCTTTGAAAAACTTATATTCTATCAATTCTCTTTCACGTTCAGAAAGCTTTTTCATAGATTCCATAATCTCTTTTTTTAATTCAACAAACTCAATAGTTTCTTCAGGGTTTCTGTCTTGAGATTTGATTTGAGTCGGAACCTCAGCATCCTGTAATTCATCAATTGACAGAATAGTTTTGTAGACTTCTTCTCTTACATTGGTATCATATTCTTCTTCAGTTTGCTTTCTATTTTTCAAAGAATACCACTTGTAACGTCTTCTGACTTCGTTTCTTATAGCCCATTTTATAGCAGTAGACAAATAGGTATTATTAAAATTTTCAGGATTGTTATTTTTAAACAGGATATAAAGAGTATGATTTCCAATATTAATCAATTCCGGCAGCTCAATAAGATGAGACACAGAGAACTTTTGATACTCCACCTTCGCAATCATTTCTATTAAATCTTTATAATCCCTTAAGTTAACTTTTGGCTTTGCCGGCATGGAACAGTCCCTAACATAAATTTACATCTACATAATATCAGAAAAAAATATAGCGGACAAGAGGATGTAATTTTGCTTAACATAACTTATTTTAAACAAAAAAGGAGAATTAAAATTATGAAGATATTATTCTGTACAGACGGCTCTCAAATAAGCTATAACGCACTATATAATTTTTCACATTGGATAAAAAAAGAAGAAACAACAGTCGATGCAATATGCGTAATAGATTGGAGTTTTTTACCGGATGAGACTGTAATTGAGGGAACAGAATTTGTAAACAGTTGCCGAAATGTCGCGGACGGCATACTTGAATATACCGAAAAAGAAATAAAATCTATAGGATTTATTATGGGGCAAAAGATTAAACTTTGCGGAGCTGCAATAGAAAGTATACTGGATCAACTGGAATCAGAAAAATATGACCTTGTAGTTTTAGGTTCACATGGCAAGAAAGGAATACAAATCTGGTTAGGCTCTGTATCAAGAGAAGTATTGGAAGCATCGCAAATTCCCACTTATATTTCAAAAAGCCCTAACAATTCAAAGAATATACTTTTTGCAACAGACGGTTCAAAAGACTCACTTGATGCCGCAGAAAGAGCAGTTAATATGCTAAATCTTCAAGATAAAAATATTTACGCCTGTACCGTAACCGAGAACCCTGACTTACTGTTTTTAGAAGGAACACTTGATGCAAATTGGATGATGGCAATAAGAACTCAACAACAAATTTATTCGGATAATGCAATAAAGACAATCTTGGCACTGTTTGATAAATACAAAATAGAAGTAAAACAAAGTCAAATTTTAGAAGGAATACCTGCGCAAAGCATAATGAATTTTGCAAAAGAAAAAAATATCGATTTGATAGTAACCGGATCAAAAATAAAAACAAAAATGCAAAGATTTTTGCTGGATTCCGTAAGCAAACGAGTTGTTGAGAACACCAAATCCGACGTCTTTGTTATAAAAAATAAGATAGATGAAAAAAACAATACAAATAAATAATAGCATTTGTGATATAATAACTGTATGTTTAAGTATTATGGCAAATATGTTCCATACTTATTCTTGTTACCTGCGGGATTATTGCTTGTCGTATTTTTCTTTATACCGTTTTTTCAAACGATTATACTAAGCTTTCAAGATTATACTTACGACATTTATAACGCAACATACGTTGGTCTGCAAAATTATATCGAACTTTTTAAAAACCCAATTTTTTATAAAGTTCTTTTGAATACATTTATATACCTTGTAGTAGCAGTCCCGATTCTTGCGATAATTCCTCTGTTTTTGGCAATACTGTTAAACCAGCAAATAAGAGGCATAACTTTATACAAAATTTTAATTTATTTACCGGTAATTGTATCAATAGTTGTGGCAGCGATAGCTTTTAAGTGGCTTTATGCTGAACAGGGAATCTTGAATTACCTGGCCCAAAGCCTCGGATTTTCTTCAATCGGATGGCTGACAGATCCCAAATGGGCAATATATTCTGTAATAATAGTAACGATATGGAAGGGTATAGGATATTATATGATGATATACCTTGCAGCGCTTATGAGTGTTCCAAAAGAATTATACGAAGCCTGCGATATTGATGGGGCGAACTTTTTAACAAAACACCTAAACGTCACTGTCCCTTATATTATGCCAACTATTGCATTAATCGTTACAATAAGCTCAATTTCAGCGATGAAAGTTTTTGCGGAAATTTATGTAATGACAAAGGGCGGACCTTTAGATTCGAGCAAAACAATTGTATATTATATTTATGAAAGAGCATTTGAAAATCTTGATTTAGGTTACGCATCAGCAATGGCTGTTGTTCTCCTTATAATCGTTATGGTATTTTCTTTGATTAATATTCTGTGCTTTGAAAGGAATAAATATCAACTATGAAAAAGATATTAGCGAAAATAGGAACACATTCCGTTTTAATATTAGCATCAATTTTATCCATATTTCCTTTTTTATGGCTGATTTCAACATCTTTGAAGGGCGCAGGTGAAAATATTTTTGCATATCCGCCGGTTCTGATTCCGCAGGATTTTACTTTTGAAAATTACGTTGGAGTATGGAACAGAGTTAATCTTTTAGGTTATTTCATAAACAGCATGATAGTTGCCGCTGGAACGGTAATTTTAAATCTAATCTTATCTTCTTTGGCCGCATATCCGCTTGCAAGAATGGAATTTCGAGGAAAAAAAATAACATTTTTTGCAATTCTTGCAACGATAATGATACCTTTTCAAGCAATTATGCTCCCAGTTTATCTGATTACAATAAAACTTCATTTGATAGATACAGTAAGCAATGCAGCCGGATATATAGGTCTTATAATGCCATTTGCAGTAAGTGCATTTGGAATATTTTTGATGCGTCAAGCATTTTTAGGAATTCCGAGAGAAATGGAAGAAGCTGCAATAGTTGACGGATGCAATGTTTTTCAAATATTTTGGAGAGTACTTTTACCCATGGTAAAACCTTCCTTGGCCGTCCTTGCAATATTTACATTTATAGGCTCTTGGGGTGAATTTTTGTGGCCGAGTATTGTTTTAACAAAAGAGAGCCTCTATACGCTTCCTGTAGGAGTAAACAATTTGCAAGGAATGTTTAGCTCAAATTGGAGGTTTATTGCAGCAGGCTCAATTATTTCAATAATCCCAATAATAATATTTTTCTTAGCAATGCAAAAATACTTTATCTCCGGTGAAAATGAAGGTGCCGTCAAAGGCTAATCTTCATCTAGGAATATCTTTTTAGAACCGCAAGTTCTAAAGTTTTTCTCTATAGCTTTATCCAATTCTTCGGCAGAGACCAACTTGCCGTTGACATAGGTAAGAGAACCGTAATTCACAACGGTATTGCCCAATTTGTCAACCATTTTATCTTCTTTATCGTACAAAATTGTACGTGTCACATCATTTAATACATCAAACACATACCTTTGGCGGTTAGAATTACCTTGACTATCAGTAATCAAAGCTGTTGCTTTTTCCAATTCATCCAAAGCTTCCTTATAATATTTCATATGTCTTAGAAGTATTGCAAGATTATAATGTGCTTCATAATTCATAGGGTCAATCTCAATTGCCTTGCAATATGTAAGACCTGCGTTATTATAATCGCCCAACAAATGGTATGCAAGTGCTAAATTATATCTTGCATCATAATCTTTTTTCAAAATTTTTACGGCATGTTTATATGCGTCAATCGCTTTTTCAAGGTTTTGCCTTTGCAATCTCCAGTCATCGCCTGAATACAATGATTTTTGCCTGTATGCAAGTCCCATATTATAGTAAGCAATTCCTTTATTTGCCTTATAACTTTTTCTATTGCTATAAACAAACGGTATCGATATAAGGTGTCTTTTAGTATTAATAATCTCATTATATTGGTCAATTGCACCATCAAAATCGCCTAATTTTTCTGCTGAAACAATTCCGTAATTCATACGTGCAATCATCATCTTCGGATTATACGTAAACGCCTGCTCATAAGCGTCAACGGCGGAATAGTAATCTTCATAAACTACATAAATATTTCCCAAATTAAACCAGGCACTATAATGTTCCGGAAAAAGTTTTAGGGCCGTATTGTAGTAATCAATGGCTTTTTGCAATTTTAATTTTGCAAATGCTTTATCGCCTTTATGGATATAATACATACTGCAAATTTTATCGTACTGTTTCAAAAACCAAGACTGGTTAAAAAACACGACAGCAGCCATTAAAGCTGCAATTATTACTAAAAATAACTTGTAAAGTTTAATTTTCACTTAATACCTCTAGTCTAAATAATACAATCATTTTGACCAAGTGGCAAATATGTTAAAAAAGAGAATGTTACAAAATGTAAAGCATTTTTTTACAAATAAAGCAATTTAGCATCAAAGATATTTTTTATATAAGTAAGGTAGGTTAGTAAACTCAATTTGGAGGTTAGGAATATGTCAGGTATAGCAGCATTGGGCGGTATGTATCCTATGTACAACAGCTATATGAACCAAGCAGCATTAAGCGGACTGTACGACATGGATTATAACCCTATGGGAATGTACGGAAGTATATTCGGCGGCGGAATGATGCCATTTATGCCATCATTCGGCGGCGGTATGAACTACGACTCATATTTCAACAATATGAAAGACTATTTGAACTTCACCTCAGACTATAATTTGCAATTAGTCGAAAATCAGCGCCGCAACGAATTAAGAATAAACGGTACGGATGAAGCCATACGAAATGCTGCATCAGTACTTAACGAAAAAATAGTAGCAAACGAGCAAGAACAGGTTCAACAGGCATATCGAGCATACATAGAGGCAGTAGCCGCAAAATATCCGGGTGAATCTGAAAAGAATATAGTTGCAAGAGCAAAAAGTAATTATCAACAATTATATAATTCAACAATAACAGATGACTTAAGAAAATACGGTCACGATAACTTCACTCACGGATTATATAAAGGATTAACATTTGGATTATACAACAAAACAACTCCCGAAGATAACATATCTCAAATAACAGGTCAACCTGTAAGTCGCTGGGATAAATTTAAAGAAAGTGCCGGTCTTGCAACAGGCGGAGCCGCAGTCGCCGGTGGAGGTTTGTTCCTTGCTAAAAACCTCGGTTGGCTGAAAAAAGTTCCTAAATGCGGATGGATATATACAGGTATCATAGGTGCCGCAGCAGCAACAGCAGCCATATTCGGAAGCAAATAGAATAAGAAACCCTTAAATCGTAAAAGTGTGTAGATATAATGTGTGTAATAGGTCGGCTAAATTAGACGGCCTTTTTTTTGATAAAGAATACCCGTGGCAAGGAGTAAGCCACGGGCATTATATATCAGTAAAAGAGACATCACCAACATTATGGAATATGTTTTTTAAAAGTCAAATTGAATAGGCAAATTTTTTAGTATATAATTTTGTTATGAAGAAAAAATTATTAATAATACTTGCATTGCTTGCCATAAACATAGGAACATGTTTTGCTGATTCAACTACAAATGATCAGATAAACATTTTGTATGCAGAAAACAACATTAAAGAAGCTTTCACACTTCTTTTGAGTATTCCTGAGGAAGAACGTACTTCACAAAACTGGCTTTTGATGGGAAATATTCTGCAAGATGAAGGCAAACTTGATGATGCTGCATTTATGTATAATAGAGCAATATCTGTTGATGAAAAATACTACAAAGCCCACTACAATCTGGGTAACATCTATATGTTGCAAGACAAACCCAATCTAGCGATTCAATCTTATAAAAAGGCTGTAAAATATAACCCTGATTTTGCATACGGATACTATAACCTTGGCTGCGCGTATTTAAAAATAGGCAAAGTAAAATCTGCCAAATGGGAATTTTATAAAGCAATTGATTTAAACAATCAAGTACCCGATTTCCATTACAATTTAGCTTATACTTTTAAGCAATTAAACAAAGAAAAACAAGCAAAAACATATTTAGATTTTTATAACAAACTTATAGAACGAGGACAATAAATGAGAGGCATAATATTTGATTTTAACGGAACGCTGTTTTGGGATTCCCAATTACACCTTGACGCTTGGCGTGAATTTTCGGCAAAACTGAGAGGGAAACCTTTTAGCGATGAAGAGATGCTTAAATATATGTTTGGCAGAACGAATGAAGATATTATAGCCTATGCTATAGGCAAAAAACCGGATAAAGAATTAGTTGAAAAATTAGCGGAAGAAAAAGAAGCATACTATAGAAATATGTGCCTCAAAAAGCCTGAAGAATTCAAACTGGCCCCGCATGCTGAAGATTTTTTAAACTATCTTAAAGAAAATAATATTCCAATGACAATTGCGACTATGTCTGAGTGGTGTAATGTTCAATTTTACATAAAAGAATTCAAATTAGCCCGCTGGTTTGACTTGGATAAAATTGTATACTCGAATGGCAAAATACCTGGAAAACCTGCACCGGATATCTATGAAATTGCAGCTAAAAATTTAGACTTGGCACCGCAAGATTGTATTGTAATAGAAGATGCACTCTCAGGTATAGAGGCTGCAAGACTGGCTAATATAGGCAAAATTATTGCAATAGCATCGCGTGAACCAAAAGAATTTTACAAAAATGTTCCGGGAGTTTCGCAAATTATAACCGATTTTAACCAAATTGACAGAAATATTTTTAATATGGCAACCCTAAAATATTAAATTCACCAGCAACGTTTATTATTTCAAGCACAAGTTAATATTAAATAATGTAAAAAAAATACATAAATACAGATATTTATTAAAGTACCCGAGCTTTTTTGCCGACATTGACACATGTAAAGGTGTGTAGAATGTCAGAATACAGTATACAACAACAAAAAATAATTGACCAATACAGACAAAATAACAATCTAGGCTATGTTATTTCTGACGATGCCGTAGTGTCTATTATGCAAAAAGAGATGCTATCTACCGGCAAAATATATCCTGGTTTTGAAAACCTTGTTGATTCAAATTACTCAAAACCTCTTTCATCAAATGAACAACTGAGTTTATTTGGATTAAATGCGGGCAATCAAAATTTATACCCAGGAATTTCTATTGAGCACACCGGTTCAACAATTCAAGCTACTGAAGCTCAGTTATATGCAATCAATTTTTTAAAAGAAATTACAACTCAAGCTGACACTAACGTAAAAGAAAGGGAGAAAGAAGCAGGCCCAATTTCAGCTATAGTGAACTTTTTTCAAGAAAAATTCAATGAAGAATACTCAAAGTCACACGTCAAGGGTGAAATTACCAAGACCAAAGCTGATCTAATTTTATTAGAGGCAGCTGCAAATGGCGAATCTCTTGATTACGGATTTTGGGTTGATCCAACAAAACAATCTTTTGAAAAAACCTTTAAAGATAGACGAGGTGTCGATTTCAGCGAAGAAAACATAAACAATTGCATACAAAAAGCCCACGAATTTGCGCAAATAAAAACCATCTATGACATGATAAACACCGTGAAGGAAAGCCTAAGTGCAACAACCATTGGGGATGTCAAAAGTCAAATGAATCCTCAAAAATCCACTGCAGCAATCATAAAAGCATTCCAAATGTCCGGTATAAATTCAGTATCAGAAATCAATAAAACTCTTGCCGATATTGAGAACCAATACAAAAATCACCCTGATATAATGAAATACGGCGGCAATTTTAGATTAGAAAAAAATAATAAAGGACAGTATGTCATAATGCGCACAACGCCGAATGGTCGAAATGTCGAAGCAACAAATGAAGAATTAAAAATTATAGCCAGCGAAATGGGCGCATGCTTGGATAAAACTTTCACCCAAGCTCTTGGCGTTGAATACAAAGAAGATACAACCCCTGAAGAAATAAATTTATTGGCTGAAGAAACTTTTAATAAATATCAAAAGGAATACGAAGACAGCTTTAAGAAAGCATTCGGAGGCAAAGATCTAAAAATTCTATCCGAAGAATACATACACCAACAACAACAGGGTGTTGCATATTTCGAAATGGGTCTAAATATGCTGGGTATGGCATTGATGATTGTTCCAGGTGGCGCAGCAGCAACCACTGGCTGGGCTCTAAAAGCTGCAAATGGCTTGTCTTCCGGCTCTAAAATTGTAAAAGGACTACAAGTTGCCGATAAAGTTGCAAAGGGTATGCAAGGCGCACAAAAAATTGCAGCCCCGTTTGTAATGGCAGGAATGACAGTTAGACCGGTAGAACTTATAGAACAAATATTTTCAGAAAACGGCATGAGCCCGGAAGAATGGTCAAACTGGGGCAAAAGTGTACTACAAAATACAATATATATGACTGTAGGTATGGGTGTGAGCAAATTAGCAGAGTCAGGAGCTGCATTGTACAAAACAAAGGCCCTAGTAGAGACTTTGAAACAATCCGGTAAAAACGCAGACGAAATTGCTCTTATGGTAAAATCCAATCCGGTAAAATTTCCAAGTGATATAGTTAAAAGCTTTAAGAAAATAGATAATCTAGCAAAAGCCCTTCAAGTATCCCAAGAGGCCGCACTTGATATAGGAAGCACTATCCTGCTAAACAAAGTAATGAACAACGGTGACGTACTACCAATTGATGTTATTAATTCTATTACTTTTGCGATATCCGGTGGCGTTTTACAGAAACAGTTTCAACATCTGAATACCGAATCAAAAATTAAGTACATCCACGATACATTTAAAGAATACGGTATTTCGGAAGGTGATGCTAAAAATATTCTTAAAGCTATGGATGATATTTCCGAAGGCAATTTAAATGCACAAAAAGCGAATACAGCAAACGGCACAGAAGCTGGTATCCCAAAAGGCATGATAAGAGAAGAAGAAGTAATAATACAAAATGCCAAAACTGAAAATCCTGCTGAAATAATAAGTGATAAAGTAAAAGAGCAATGGCTACAAGATGGATTAAACACAGAAGAGCCTAAATTTGAGCCGATTGATTTATATAATCTGGACCCGTACGCAGGATTAAAAGAAGCACTTCCTGAAGTTAATGGAGAAGTTACTTCATTAATACTTACAGGAAAATTAAAAGAAACCTTGAAAAATCATTATACTGAATTAGGCAATGTATTCAAAGATATAGCAGAAAAACACAGTTCAGAAATTCAAAAACTTGCCCAAGAAAGCAAAAATGACAAACAACAATTTGCAGAAAATATTATTAAAATTTTAGCCGAAGAATTGGGAATGAAAGGCTATGAACCTAAAATAGAATTTATAGATACCCAAGGTGCTGATGGATTGGCAAATTGGCCAAAAGGCACAATTCAAATCGGTAAAAATGTAAATAATGCAAAAACATTAGTAGAGATAATATCACATGAATTTACCCACATGCTGCAATACAGGGATATTCTTGCTCAATACGGCGAACAAGGATTAAGAGAAGTCATTATGAATGACAAAGGTATACCAGCCGCCAAAAAAGAATCAACCCTCAAAGAAATTTTAACAAGTCCATTTACCGCAAAATTACTGGAAAATTATGACATATTACAAAAGTCAGAAGTCGGCTCATTGAATGAATACTTGAAAAGAATTTACAAAGATGAATTTGCTAATCCAATTGCCCCGGATAAAAACATACAAATTTATGTAAATCAAACAACCGAAAGAGAAGCCTACCATTTAGGTTCAGAACAACTTGGCAATAATGTCGAAGGCGTAGCACAAGAATGGCTAATTCCAGAAGAAAAAAGCAATATCGAAGGATTACGCGGTGAAATAAACGGTTCAAAATACTTTATTGACGAATATGGACAAATCCACCGAAATGTACCCGCCGGAATATCTTCCAAAATGACTGATGTTGAATTTCAAATAATAGGACAAAAATTATGTGAACGAGAAAATGGTGAGGTAAGTTCTGCAGCAAAAGCCTTACTGCAGACTATAAAGAATAGTGAACTATGTAATGTTGCGAATGACCGTAATAATTTTATCATTGAAATTTTTGAACAAATATCTAGGGATTCAAGTGGCAAAATATTAAGCGAAGAAATTCTTGATTATGCAAAAGAATTAATAAATTGCATACCTACAGGAAAAGATAGCATCCTTTTATCAAATACAGACAGTACTATAAAAAACATCATAAATTTAAGATTAAAATATTCAACCCCAATTGCGACACGTCAAATTATTGATGCAACAAAAAAATTGCTCTCAAATCCAACTGTAAGAAATGGCGTTGTCTATGATATCATTAATGCTTGTATCGAAGGGAGTCAAGAAACCGAATACACTTTTAATCAAAAAGCATTTGATTCAATTTACAAAATGTTTGAGCAAAAAATTGAAAGTAGAAAAAATGATAATGGCTTTTCATATTCACTAATTATTTCTGAGATAGCCCAAAACGCTACACGCTATGAAAAAGATGCCAATGGCCATTATATTAAACAGTTTGATGACATAGGATTTAGAATTGGTACTCTATTGCTTGAATCAGATACTCGTGGAGATTATGTACATTACAATCTAACAAATGAAGTGGATTTATCTAATATTGATAAATTAGCACAAGATTACATTATACAAAAAGTCGAAAAATCTTATTTTCAATCCACAAAAGAAATAAGCGAATTTAATGATAGAACATACAAATTTGAAACCCAAACTGTTTATGATAAATATGCAGAACCTTTACGAAAATTATGTACAGTTGGAGGTAAACTTGATGTCCAGAACTGTTTTGCTGTTGATTACATGATTAATAATCTTGGAATACCTAAAGGTGATGTCGTAAAAATGTTAGAAATATATCGTAATCAAGATGGCATCCTTAATACGACGATACTACATTTAATAAAAAATGAAAAAAATGACTATGAAAAAACCGGAGTCTTAGCTACGTTACAAAAATTGAACCAGCTTGGTATTTTGTATGGTCAAGATGGAAAAGTAGATCAAGAAGTTTTAGATATATTAAAAAGTTCACCAAATGTACGTGCAATGACATATAGAGATGATTATTACAGTAAACTTGACGATAAACACTATAGCTATGACATATCCGCACATTACCTGAGTAACGGAACAATTGATTTTGAAAAATTAAAATTCGTGGAATCAGAAATTGGAGAATTAATTAAAATACTTAACCTAGAATGTAATAATGCAACTAATCGTTGTATTATATGTAATCTATACAATACAATAAAGGCAAATCCGCAAATGTCAGCTCAAATTCTAGAAGCGGCAAAAAAATGCAGCTCGTTTGGCCTATTTGAAGCATTAGACCTTAACGGTAAACGTATAGAATTAAAGACTTTAAATTATTATGCTTCTTTGCCTACAGAGCTATATGAACTTATAAAAGAAAACCGTTGGTTACTACCATATATCAAAGGAGAAACGCCATCAAAAAATGATAATTGGTCTGCACAAAATTTACTAACCCAAGAACATAAAGCTGTTTTGGCTAAGTACGGATATGATATTGATTATATTATTAAGGCAAAAGAAAATCAGTTTAATAAAAAATCCGAAATTTCACCAGAAGCCCAAAGTCGATTTGAAAATACACTTGAAGGATTAGATGATATTTTACTGAATTCAGATGTAAACGAAGGTATTCAACTTGAATATCCAAGAGAATCATTTGAAAAAGATATTATAGATGCAACTAAAAATCTACCATTAGAAAGAGCTAACGATATATTAAACTTATATGGTTTAACACTGAAAGATGGCAAAATAGAGGGAGTAATTTGTACCCCTCAAATAGAAGTGCCAAAAGATTTTTTAACCTTAGATAAAAAAATTAAACAGTGCATAGAGCGTTTTCTTAACAACAAAGTTTTAACTGAAGATCCTTCACTGAATACAGTTTACACAGCCTTAACTCATGATTTTCCAGAATTTTCAATGCTCGTAGGCAAAATAGATGCTGCAGGCCAAAGAGTTGAAGTTACTGTATTAAAACAAATGCAAAAATTATTGAACAATCCGGAATATGAAGCTTTACCTAAAAAAGAACAAAAAATGGCAAAACTGGTACTGTTATTCAGAGCATTTAAAGACATAGATTCGACACCAAATATTATTGAAAAATCCTTTACAGTTGACAATGATGGAGTTGCCATCAAAACAAAACACAAGCGTTATAAAAACAGTGATTATGCATGGGCAATATTAGAAAGATTTAGTTTCAGTGACGAAGAAAAATATGCCATTACAGACCTAGTTGCACACTCAGGTTGGAGTAACGAATTTAATGACGGAGTAGTTGATATTGGCATAGCAAGGGAATATGAGACCGAATGGATTGCACATAATGGAGTAAAGGATTATCCAGATATCAATCCTGAAAATAATGCTAACAAAGTTGCCGTAAATACTAGATTTGGAACATTAAGGTTATCTAAACTTATAGAAGATGTAATAAATCCAAATAACAATATAGATATTCGAGCAATTGAGGCTGCACAGAAAAAAGTATACCAAAATATGCAAAAGATTAATTCTGTAACAGCAGAAGATCTTGAGCCGTATTGGGAAACCCTAATAATTGATGGAGTGGAATGTCAAGTTATTGATTTAAGAAAGATAAAATTGCCAGATGATTTTTATTTAATGGGGCATTTTACTGAACATGGCGTAGAATACCTGTATGATTTGTTAAGTAACAAAAATGACAAAGTATTTTTCTCAAATTCATTGATAAAACCAGATGCAGCCAAAACATTTGCTGGGCGAACAGAAGGGATTATTTCTGAATTTGACAGTAGAAATATTGCAGAAACCAGTCATAATAATTTAGATTCAGGATTTGGCAAATCATATAATGATTTTGTAGAAACAATATCTGGTACTGGTACACGCGAGATTGCATCATTAGTCAAAAAACAACTAAGCTTAACAGACGAAGAGTATGGAATATTAATGGAACAAATTAATGGCAAAAGATTCAATGAATTAGAAGATTACTACAATATAAATGACAGGTACATATCCAAAGAAGAAATTATAAGCTCCCATAATACAGCATATGAAAATCTGCTAAACAGTAAGGGTGAACAAAATGAAATAACTATTTTATCGCCTACACCAATAGCCTTAGTATATTCTGCATCCAAAACACCTGGGGGTGCATGTCCATTCAACATGGAGAAAATTCCTCTCAAACGAATTATTATCTTCCCATAAATTTGCTTATAAAGAAGTTTAGATTAACTTTGTAGATGACAGCGGAAGATAAAGTTCACTTAAGTTATGTCAGATTTAAAACGGTATATTCCAAACATTAGCGGCCATTTGAGACGGAATTTATATATTAATAAAATCGGTCATAACATTAAGTTATAACCGATTTTATGGGGCGCCTGATGACTCTGCCGAGCAAAACAATTAAGTATTGTTTTGCGAGAGGGAAGAACCCGTTTGGCGATAGCCAAACTTGGTGAGAATACCCCAGTCGCACACATAAAAAAAAGACGCTTTAGAAACGTCTTTTTAATAAATGGGGCGGATAGTGGGACTTTGCTCGAACTCTTTAATAAAACTTTACAACCAGTTTTATCATCTTCCCATACGATTATACTTTATTTAGAAATAGAAAATTATCTTAATGGGGTTGAAAATTAAAATGCAATAATTTATAATAAAAACACAGGGTGGTAGTTTCTCAAGCTACCAATAAGCCTTGTAGAGGTCTAACGGTTCTTATCTATTAAGATGAGAGCCGTTTTTTAATACGCATAAAATCAAAAAGATTAAAAATAATGCTAGATTGAAATTATCCATATCAGCCCCCTTTCTAGTCGGGAACTAACCCGAGGTCTACAATAATTTTGTCGGTTGGTTTCCTATAGAAAGGCTTATCTTTACCCCGTGTTTAATTATTCAAAGTTCAAATTGATTTATTACTAAAAATAATTATATAATAAATATGTTAATAAAAAGATGGAAAATTGATGGAATTACTGTTGAGATTAAAGTTGAGGACGGTGTATCAACTAAGGAAGAACAAACTTTAGCTTCTGTAAATTTATTAAAATTTTTAGTTGAAGGTCATATTGATAGTTTAGTAAAAAATAATGCTTCAAAAGAAGAAGTAAAAAATTATAAAGAATCATTAGAACTAATCAATAATTATCTTGAATATAAACAGCAACTTTAAAGAGTTCGAATCCCATTAAGGGGTTGTATGTTTTTTAAAATTTGTTCGAACTCCAGAATTCAATGATTTCAATAAAAAAGACCCTTTCGGGTCAATTTTTAAAAATGGGGCGCCTGATGGGATTCGAACCCATGCATATCGGAACCACAATCCGAGGTCTTAACCGCTTGACGACAGGCGCCATCTACATATTCTATCTTAACATAAACATTATCTAAATCAAGAGTTATATAAAAAAGCCCCGTTTTTTTTAACGGGACTTTCTACCTTCTACATATTTTGTTTAACTTATACGTTGAAACATGTAACCAATACCACGAGCTGTCAATATCAACTCTGGATTTGCAGGGTCAGATTCGAGTTTTGAGCGTAATCTTGAAATATGTACGTCAACAACTCTTGTATCAATACGATGATCAGGCGGATAAGCCCAAACATGCTGCAATATTTCGTTTCTAGAAAATGCTTGACCGGAATTATTAACCAACAACTCTAGCAAGCTGAATTCCATACCTGTCAATCTGATACGCTCATTCTTTCTGAATACTTGACGACGAGCTGTATCAATTTTTATATTACCTGTTGTGATTACATTTTTAGTAACTTTACCGGTAGGTGCAGCCGCTTCTCTGTTATTAGTACGTCTCAAAACAGCTTTCACACGAGCTTCCAACTCTTTAGGGCTAAAAGGTTTGATAACATAGTCATCAGCACCCAATTCCAAACCCGTAATTCTTTCTGAAACATCACCTAATGCTGTAAGTATAATAATAGGAACGTCTGAAGTTCTTCTTATTTCTCTTGTTACACCGTAACCATCCATCTTAGGCATCATTACATCCAAAACTACTAAATCCGGATTATATTTATTGAATGCATTAACAGTTTCTTCTCCATCTTGAGCAGTATAAACATCGTATCCGGCCATCTTCAAACGTGTTTCCAAAATACGTCTAATACTTGCTTCATCATCAGCCAACAAAATACGTTGACGATCTTCAGTTTCATTAGGCATTTCAGCATTTTCTGTCATAGTCTTTTCCTTACGTTTATAAATCTTACACCACTAACTTTAAAAAAATATTACAAATTATATATTTTTTTGTATTTTTATAACGATATATTAACCTAAGTAAAGAAAAATTGCAAGTACTTTTTATAAAAATGCCCAGAAATTTAGAGCTGAGAAGCAACTATTTTTCTGAATTTTTCCAAATCTTCAACCGTATCAATACCAACAGGTGTAAAATCAACAACACTTGTCTTAATTTTCATACCGTTTTGCAAAGCTCTGAGTTGCTCTAAACTTTCAGAAAGCTCCAAAGAAGTTTGAGACAACTTTGTCATACGCTCAAGCGCCTCTCTTTTATACCCATAAATTCCTAAATGACCGTAAAAAGTTGCATGTCCCTCGTTACGTTCAAAAGGTATTTTTGAACGAGAAAAATACAACGCATAGCCGTTATTATCGACAACACACTTTACCAAATTAGGATTTTCAATATCTTTTTTATCTCTCAAAACTCGTATAAGCGTTGATATATCAGCATTCGGATCATCTTTAACATTTCGAATAACTTCATCGATACTTTCAGGCCTAATCAAAGGCTCGTCACCTTGAAGATTAACAACATACTCAATTTCGGGATGTCGCTCCATAACCTCTTGAATTCTGTCACTACCGCAATTGTGCGCTTCGGAAGTCATTTCAGCCTCTGCCCCAAACATCAAACAAGTTGACAAAATCTCGTCATTATCAGTAGCAATAATAACTCTGTCAGCTAAAGACGCCTTCACAGCTTTTTCAAAAACCCACTGAATGATAGGTTTTCCGTTAACCTCGATTAACGGCTTTCCCTTTAATCTGCTTGAACCGTAACGTGCCGGGATTATAATTGCTGTGCTGCCTGTCATTTTTCTCTCCTTACAACAAATGAAGTCCACTGATTCATGTGACTTTCTTCTAACAAAACTAAACCACATCTGCTTATAGCATCAAGAACCACCTGTTTTTTCTCATCTAATATACCACTCAAAACTAGTATTCCGTTATCTTTCATAATATTTTTCAAATCAGACATAATCTCAGCCAAAACATTATGCAAGATATTCGCAAGAACAAAATCAAACTTTTCTTCGATTTTGTCTGCAGTATTCAACTCAAATTTGCACTCAACACCGTTTTTATGCGCATTTTCCTTTGCAACATCAATAACTGTCTCATCATTATCACAGCCATAAACATATCCGGCGCCGAATTTTTTAGCACATATTGCCAAAATCCCTGACCCCATACCAATATCTGCAACAGCTTCACCAGCTTTGAGATATCTTTCAATAGCCAACATACACAACTGAGTTGTAGCATGAGTACCTGTTCCAAATGCACAACCCGGCTCTAATTTAATAATAACCTCATCTTTAGCTTTTGGTGTATAGTCAATCCAATCAGGGGCAACCGTAATTTTTTCGGAAACATGCGTCACATCCCACTTTTCTTTCCATTTTTGTGACCAGTCCTGATTTTCTTTTTCTTCGAGCACATATTCCCAAGAGCCCAAATCCTCATCAGAAAAACCTCTTGATTTCAATAAATTTCTCTGTTCTGATAAAACACCTTTCACATCTGCATTATCAGTCAGAAAAATTTTCAAAGTCCCTTCAGTTGTAGAAACCATTTCAAGATCTTTATAGGCTTCTTCCGCTAAAATCACACCCTCACAAGGCAGATTTTCAAAACAAATTTCAGAAATAACGTCTGCCATATTGGGATTTATTTTCAAAGACAATTCAAAATAAAGCTTTTGCCCTTTAGTACTAGGTCTGCAAGAACTATCCATTACAAGAACCTCATTAAAGGAAAGCTCCCATTTTTCTGAATTTTTGATAGCGCTGAGACTTCAACTCAGGTCCTGAAAGTGAACCCAACTCATCCAACGCACCAAGAATAGTTCTTTTCATTTCTTCAGCCGTAAATTCATAATTAGAATGAGCACCACCAACAGGCTCTTTGATTTCGCCATCAATAATATCAAACTTCATCAAATCAGGTGCCGTAATCTTCAACGCTTCAGCCGCCTCATTGTTTTTAGAGGCATCACGCCAAAGAATAGAAGCACAGCCTTCCGGTGAAATAACAGTATAATAAGCATGCTCAAGCAAATAAACCTTATTTGCAACAGCAAGCCCCAACGCACCGCCTGAGCAGCCTTCACCTGTAATAATAGCAATAACCGGTACTTCCAATTTAGCCATTTCACGCAAATTAACCGCAATAGCAGAACCTTGACCTTTTTCTTCCGCACTAATACCAGGATAAGCTCCAGGAGTATCGATAATAGTTACAATAGGAATATTAAACTTGTTTGCGTGTTTAAACAATCTAAGAGCCTTTCTGTAACCCTCAGGTTGCGGCATACCGAAGTTATATTCAAGATTTTCCTTGGTTGACTTACCCTTCATAGTTCCGATAATCATAACAGGGCGACCGTCAATTTTCGCCAAACCACCAATTATGGCTCTATCGTCCATACCTTCTCTATCGCCATGAAACTCAACAAAATCCTGACACATCAAATTTACATAATCAAGAAAATTTGGTCGTTCAGGGTGTCTTGCAATCTGCATCTTTTGAGACGGCTTAAGATTAGAATACAATTCTTTTCTGTAATCATCTGCTTGTTGTTCAAAAGTTTCAATTTCTTTATCTAAATCCATGCCGGACTCCAAACTTATTTTTTTTAGTTCCTCTATCTTTTCCTGAATTTCCATTATAGGCTTTTCAAAATCCAAAATTGTAGTCATTTTTACCTCTACTAACCAATATTAGCACTATGCATTGACAAGATATTTGCCAAAGTTTTTCTCAAATCTTTACGTGAAGACACAACATCCACCTGACCGTATTTCAATAAATACTCAGCCGTTTGGAAATCAGACGGTAATTTTTGTCTAATGGTTTGCTCAATAACACGTCTTCCTGCAAAGCCAATTCTTGCACCTTGTTCTGCAACAATTATATCCCCAAGTGTACCAAAACTTGCTGTTACGCCGCCAAAAGTAGGTTCAGTTAATAAATTGATATATAAAAGACCTGCATCGTCAAGTTTTGCACAAGCGCAAGAGGTTTTAGCCATCTGCATAAGACTCAAAGCACTTTCCTGCATTCTTGCACCGCCTGATGAAGTAATAGCAAGAACAGGCAATCTCAACTCTAGCGCCTTTTCAATAATTCTTGTAACCTTTTCACCTACGACGCTGCCCATAGAGCCACCCATAAAGTCAAAATCCATAATAGCAGCAGCTACCTTATTCCCCTCAATAGCACCCAAACCGGTAATAACAGCTTCATCAAGACCGGTCTTTTCATGTGCTCTTTGCAATCTGTCTTTATAAGGTTCTGTGTCAACAAAATCCAACGGATCAGTCGGTTTGATTTCAGAAAATAGTTCTTCAAAAGACCCTTCATCAAACAGCTGTTTGATACGAGTTTTTGCATTTATCCTAAAATGATAATCACACACAGGACAAACAAACATATTTTCTTCAATATCAGATTTTAATAACTGTGCATCACAATGAACGCATTTAGTCCACAAATCCGGATTTTCAACAACCTGTGCAGCTTTTGCTTCTAATGCACGACGCTGTATTTGTGCTTCTTTGCGTTTTTCAAACCAATCTTGAACTGTCATAATATTAAAATTTCCTTATATCCCTAAATATATAAATCCAAGTACATTATACACAAAAAATAAAACTTATCAACACAGTAGCAAATTTTAACATTTACCGTACTTATAGCGACTATGAAAGTAAATTATATAACTCCCCTATCTTTTTATGGACTTGGAATAAAAAACAACAAAGGTGTAAAAATTCCTGAAGATTTCATATGCAGATCGAGTGACCCCGAATATACAATGCACAATATAAGTATATTCGAAACTGAAAAAGGAAATCCAAACCATTATAAAATATTTTTTACAAACGATTATATAGGACAAACCGCAAAAGAATTTTTTTCAATTCATCCTGAAAGAAATCACCTTTTTATAGACAGAATGGATTCAGAGATGGAAAGTTTCGGACTTGGAACTTGCATGCACCTGACAAACATCATAGAAATGTTAGAAAATAACATTGACACAATAAAGCTAAATTCAGCCCCGAGCGCCATCCCATTCCATACAAAATTCGGATACTATCCCGTAGGAGATTGGGATCATGAACTTTTTCTAAACATAAGCAGGATAAAGTATAATGACATTCCTGAACTGCAAGATTATTCCAAACAAGCCAATTTTATACTTAACGGAAACTGTTCATATCAAGCAAAAAAACTATTAGGCAACAAAATCTTAAATGATTATACAATCGCCGCATCAAAAATTTTATCAAAACCTGAACAACAAGGACTTTTTATCCATTCAGTACACATGGAATTAACAAAAGATAAAGTTCTAAAAAACAAGGATTTTTATAATAACTTATTCAAAAAATACTGCATAGACTACCAAATAGACTAGACATCTTTTGGTCTTGAAAGGAATTTTTTGGTATCTTCAGGAATATGAACGTTTTGTATGGC
>CALVBY010000009.1 GCA_944325905.1 Candidatus Gastranaerophilales bacterium
ATCAAACAGCACTCCGCCCGTAATTTTTTCAATTCCGAGATTTTTTAAAACATCCTTTATATTTGTATATGAAGATTTAACAATAGTCAGATTTTTATAATCTTTCAACCTTTCAGAAGCCGCACGAATTGCGTCATCGTCTATATCAAAGGCGATTAAACGACCATTGGGGGAAATTCTTTGTAAAATAAGTTCACTGTGGCCGCCGCCACCGAGTGTGCAGTCGACATAAACAAGCCCGTCTTTGCATTCCAACGCATCAACAGCCTCATTTTTCATTACAGTATAATGCTTAAATTCTTCCATATGAAGATTCTATCATCAAAAAAGGAAACCGCCAAGACCATAATTATCGTAAATTTCTATAAATTTATCGTAAGAATAACTTACCGAATTATTATTGTTTGGATCAATAATTTGTACAATTTCTTTTATTTCAGCCATTCTTTTATTTTGAAGCCTTACCAAAATATCTGACATATCCTCGTCAGTATTTATCTCCTCTTTCGAAGGCCTATCAACGCAGCTCATAAGCATTAAAAGTATGTTCTTCCTAAATTCCATTTCTCCTAATATCCCGTATTTGATGCAGACTTACAGATTTATATACGGAAAAAAGGTTCAAAAACTTTAATTCCTGAACCTTTTCTTAATATTTTTTTACATTTGTTATAAACCTTCCAAGCCTACATCATCGAATATTTTTAAGAAGGTATCATAATCATACGATGCTTCTTCATTACCGCTAATGACCTTTATTGAAGGCTTAGAATCTTCCAAAAAATCTAAAAGCATACCATCAACATCTTCAAATGAATTTAAAAAATCCATAACTTCATCATATGTAGTTTTGTTCGATATTCGGTTTTGAATAGACATATAAACCTCCGATTCTTTATCTCATCGAGTTTATACGGAAAAATCCCGAATAATCTTTGAAAATTATCGGGATTTTTAACATTTATTTACAAATCAAAATTACTTAATTGCCTTTTTAACCCTGTGGAATACCTTTTCTTTACCAAGTATAGCCAAAATAGCTGTCATATCCGCACCGCAAGTTCTACCGGTAACGGCAGCTCTTATAGCCCACATAGTAACCTTTGGCTTAATACCTTTTTCTTTGTATTGAGCTCTGAAGGCTTCCAATTTTTCATGCAAGCATTCTTCAGTGAACTCCCAATCTTCAGCCTGTCTCAAGAATTCTTTTAATACATCTTGAGAAACTTCTGTATCAAGAACATCAGTCTGAGTTTTCGGCTCAATCTCTACATCTTCGCCAAAGAAATAAGGAACCGCATCAGTAATATCAGATAATAAAGTCAAAGGTTCTCTGGTAACTTCAACCATTCTTGTATATTGAGCATCTGTCAATTCAGACAAGTCATATTTAGCTAAATATGGCTTCAATCTTTCTTTCAAATCCTCAATATCAAGCATTTTAATGTAATGGCTGTTCATCCAGTTCAACTTGTCATATTCAAAAATTGAATTAGAAGAAGATATTTCACCGATTCTGAAATCTTGTGCAATTTCATCAACAGTCTTGATTTCCTGACCGTCAGAAGGTGACCAGCCCAACAATGCAACGAAGTTAATCAAAGCATCTGTCAAGTAACCCTTTTCAACAAATTCAGAAACAGCAGTTGCGCCATGTCTTTTTGAAAGCTTACTTCTATCAGGTGCCAAAATCATACCCAAATGACCAAATCTCGGAACTTCAGCTCCTAATGCTTCAAAAATCAAAATTTGTTTGAATGTATTTGAAATATGGTCTTCGCCTCTTATTACGTGAGAAATTTTCATCAACATATCATCAATTACAACAGCAAAATTATATGTTGGAGAGCCATTTGATTTCATAATAACGAAATCACCCAAAAGGCTTGTATCCATATGTAATTCGCCCTTTACAAGGTCATCAAACTTCAACATAGTGCCTTCATGGAAAGCTTTTTGTGCTTTTGCAATGTTGAATCTTATTGCAGGCTTTCTGCCTTCAGCCCTTAACTTATTCTTTTCTTCTTCAGTCAAATTTTCACATTTTTTTGAATAAACATATGGCTTTTTATTTTTTGTAGCTTCTTCTTTTTCTGCTTCCAGTTCTTCCGGAGTACAGAAGCATTCATAAGCAAACCCTTTATCCAAAAGCTCTTGAACATATTTAGGATAAATATCGAATCTTTCAGATTGCGTATAAGGACCATAAGGACCGCCTACATCCGGACCTTCATCCCAATTCAAACCCAAGGCTTTTAAGCTGTCAAAAATATTATCAATATAAGCCTGACTGGTACGCTCTGCGTCAGTATCTTCTATTCTTAAAATAAACTTACCTTGATTTTTTTTTGCAAATAAATAATTAAAAAGCGCAGTTCTTGCGGTACCAATATGCAAATTGCCGCTTGGAGAAGGCGCAATTCTAACTCTAACTTCTGTCATATCATTCCTTCTTTCTGTAATTAAGCACATAAAGAATATCACAGACAAATTAGTAATTCAAGAATAGTAAATCTTTAATCGTTAAGTTATGTTAATCTTAATTAAAGCTCTTAAACTCAATAATATCTTAATTTTTTACATTTAGTATATATTTTCTATATAAAAAATAGCACTTTTTTTTACAAAAATGTTTTTAATAATATATCAGAGCATTATCAAGTAAAAAGGAGAATATATGGCACGAGTATTAATTTCTATGCCCGAAGAATTTTTGAACAAAATTGATCAAGTTGCTGACGGTGAAAATCGTTCACGCAGTGAACTTATTAGAGAGGCTCTGCGCACTTACATTTACAAACAAAAAGTGCGGGAATCAACTACTGCCGGTAAAAATGCCGAACTTTTGGAAGCATTGTTGCAATAGGGTCGTTGGAAGAAAAGGATTTATGGGAAACGTAATAGAAGCCCTTGGGTTTAACTCAGGGGCTTCTATTTTTGTAAATAATACTTAATAATATAACAAAAAAAATCTTGATGTTTTTTTACACATAGTGTATCATTAAAAAACGGAAGGCGTGTGTGTATGCAAGTTTATATCAAAAAAAGTGATCTGCAAAAAATTGACATCAACAATATTACCGTTGAATTACCTGACTTGAAGGAGATAAAAGAATCAAAATCCATAGTCATAGGCAAGTGGCTTGCTGATTGGATAAAAACAGATCTTTCAAACGGCAATATAAAAGTCAACAATTTGTTGCCATCAAAGGCTGAATTTGCATACCTTTTAGGTGTAAGTATCGGCACAATGCAAAACGCATTGAGATATCTTGAGGATTTGGGATACGTCGAATCAAAACAATGTATCGGAACCCTTGTAAAAGGTGAAAAAGAGAGCAAGTCAACCATGCGAAAACTTACTTCAAAAAGAGAATTTGCAATTGAAGAAATCAAAAAATATATACTCAAAACAAACATCACTCCTGGAGAAAGCCTGCCTTCATCCAGAATAATTGCAGAAAATATAAACTGCTCTGCAAACACAACAAGGATTGCGCTTGAAACAATGTGTTCTATAGGAATTCTTACACATAAGTTCAAAAATTCAAAAGAAACAGGCTGGATTTTAAACAACATAGATTTTGAAGTAAACAATACAAACACAAATGAAACGCTTGTATCAAAAGTTAAAAATGATATTAAAGAATATATAACCAAAAATTTACGAGTAGGGGACAAAATTCCTGCTCACGCCATACTTTCAAAAGAGTTAAAAGCCAGCATAAAGACAATCCACGACGCACTGCATGTGCTTGCTGAAGAAGGTATTTTGCTTGCCCGCAGAGGACGTTACGGAACATCAGTAATAAAAATGCCAAACGAAATGGCAGTTGAACAAAGACGCGAAACTTCAATTTTTGCAGCGGCGCAAGACACCGCATTTTATTATTATGAAAAAACTCAAAACAATATCAAAAAAATGATTGCCGAAAATTATGCAATAGGACAAAAGCTTCCTTCAATAATGGAACTTTCAAAACAAATGGATTTGAGCCCTAATACAATTAGGAAAGCCTTTCATAACCTTGCAAAAGAGGGCTATTTAGCATTTTCAAGAGGACGCTATGGCGGAACATTTGTAATTGACGTTCCTGAAATGGAAGAACAAGTGTTTAAGTGGCTCGCCGTAAACCCTCAATATGCGGAAAGTTATAAAAATTAGGGAAGGCATTCCCAGTAACTTTTTGTTTCGTCATCAGGACAAACATCATTCAATGCATACCAAGAACAGCCTATTCCATTACCTTTTTGATTTGATTTTTTTGAACAAGGATAACCCTTTTGTTCAGCAGTAGCTAAACAAACTGACGAAGCTGTATTTTCAGGATTTTGCGCATTGCATAATGTTTTTTGCTCCTCTATATAATCATCATCATAAGTGCCAGTCTGCTTTATAGGCTCTAAATAATTTTTATTTTTTGCAACATGAAAGACAAAAATATCGTGTCCCAAGGCGTTTGGACCACTTGATGCCCCATTTATATCAATAGTCACCCCTAATTTGCTGGAATTTACACGAAATTTGTAACACACTCCATTTGAAAGTAACCTATCAGGATAAACATGTCCTCCTATGTCTACATAAGCTTCCTTTGATAAACTGTAATTTCTATTTTTACCCTTATACTCACATTTACCAACCATTTTCAGATAATTATCAAATATATTGTAACATTCTTCTTTGTTCACATATGCATTCAGATTAACGTCTAACTTGGAACAATATGTACCTAAATTAATACCATAATCATTTTGTGCAAACTCTAATTGCTGAGAAAAAAGAGAATATGCTTTTACAAATTGTGTTTTTAAGACTTTTGCCTGATATTTATGGACAAGTGTAGGAATTGTCATTGCGGCGACTATCCCAACTATCGCCAAGGTTATCAAAACTTCTGCTAAAGTAAAACCTTTTTTTAAACTATAATTCTTCACGGCTAAATTATAGTTTAACTTAATAATACTGCCAAAATCCTCATTATTATTAGCTAGGAGAGTTGCCCCCCCCCGTTATGTTTATTGAAATATTTCATTCACTTCCCTCCTTAAAAAGATTGTAGCACGCTTTTCATTTGCGTGCAATATGTTATGGACACAGACTTTCCCAGTCGGGTTCTTCCTCTTCCTCACCCGGCTCAACTATATAGTCACCATTTTCAAGCATAACCATTAAAGTCAATTTCAACTGACGCTTGTAATTTTCGCGTGCTTTTTCTATTGTTTTTGCGCAAAATACAAAACTAGGGATTTCTTTTATTTCAATATAATGATATGGATTTCCGTCAAAATCCAAATCTTCTCCCTCAATTAGCGTCCAATTCAAATTTAAGTAATAATCCAAATCCTTATTAGCCATCCAAAGACCTATCATTTAATGGTTGATTTAACATAATGCCCTCGCCACCTATAACATCAGCCTTTTGGCCTTCAATATACAAGTAAACAGGAACATTGGAATTCCTTCTGGCTGTTTTTATAAGTTGATATAATCTTTTATAAAGACTATCGGTGCCACCACCGGTTTGAAAATCATAAGATAAATTTATAATAGCCTTATCAGGCAATTCTTTTATTGAAATAACGTTTGTCCCGGCAGGAATTTCTGTATAAACACCTTTTGCACGTTCATTAGGTTTTGGTCCGGCAATTAATGAATTTATTGCAAAATTAAGTTTAGTTCCGTCTATATCGGGATCATATTCGCGTTTAACAGCTTTATATACTTCTTCCTTATTCTCATTTTGTCCTATAAAGAAAACATTTACATATTCCTTTTGAACACTAACTTCGGGCTTTTCCACCTCTTCTTCTTGAGTAGTTCTTTCCGAAACAGTTACTTCTTCCGGTAATATTTCGCCCGGATTCATTACACTCAAACCATATCTTACGGCTATAACCACCAAGATCATGCCCAGAATAACTAAAAATAATTTTTGTTTACCATCCATACTAAAACCCTTATTCCTTTGGTACCACTATCAAACCATTTGCATAAATTTTATTATCTTGAATCTTTATGTTTTGTACAGTTAGATCTGCATGTTTATTTTCCAGTATATTTAAAGAAAAATCAAGTGGGTTAATATAATTTATCACTTTATCCAACTGTTTTAAATCAATTAACATATTATTATTTACCAATTTTGTATTGGTCAAATCAATTTGTCCTCTTGAAACTTTTAAGTCAGAGGTAATAACTATGTTTTGAATATTTCTAACAAACGGAATAGCAACTTTTAAAATATAATAAAATTTATTGTCCTTAATCTTTATTTGGCTGCTGGTAATCTTAAACACACCTAAGCTGCTGCCTAACATGTTTAAGTCATCAAGAACTTTTTTGTAGCCAGCACCCAGCATTGTTTTGTTTATATCATCCTCACTCATCACAACAGAAAATGCCAGAGGCATGTCTTCTTTTATAACAGGATTTTTCGTATCTATTTGAGCTATGTAATTAAAATCGCATAATGTTTGAATATTCAAAGAAGTGAAATAAACATCCTCTACTACTATATTTTTACCCTTGATAGATAAAGACTTAAAAATCCCTTTTTTCAAATCCATAAGACTATATGAAGATATACCGACACTTAATTTACCGTCTACCGTTTTGGAAATTTCCTTTTTCAATATGGATTCTGCAACACGTGAAGCAAGAAAATTTGAACCTGATGCAACACTCACAAATCTGGATACACCGTTACTTAAATCATACGGTTCAGGACACTGCATCCACTTGCATTCCGCCGCAAAAACATTACCAATACTAAAAATTAAAATTCCTAAAACCAACAATATTTTATTTTTCATACAAAAACCTTCTTAACTTTTATTTTATCCTTTTCGACAAATGCGACAGCATCCACGCTCCCATTATAAATCAAAAGAACAAAAACGTTACAAAATTCTGTATTATTTTTCAAAAACTGCCCCTGCAGAACTTTTTCGTGCTCAAAATCAGATATATATAATTTTGGCAGATCAAGAATATCTATAGGATTAATCAAATTCTCCAAAACTTTTTCAGTCGAATCAAACTCACTCAAAGCAACAACCGCTTTAATTCCAAATTTACCGGCTTTTGTTCTTATAAGCTTTACAAGATAACCACCGCTATTTAATTTTTTGCCTAAATCGTATGCAATTGATCGGATATAAGTCCCCTTAGAACACGCGACAAGAATCTCTGCCTGTTGATTTTCTTCATCAAAACTCAAAAGTTCAATTTTAGAAATAAAAACAACTCTGGGTTCAATTTCTACTGTTTGCCCTGCTCTTGCATAATCATACAATTTTTTGCCATTCAACTTAATTGCCGAATAAATCGGCGGAATTTGCTGAATTTCACCTTCAAATTCCTTTAACTTTTCCAAAACTTCGCTTTTTGAAACCTTTTTATTAAATTCTTCGGTTACAGACCCTTCCAAATCATAAGTATCAGTCGTTTTGCCGAACTGAACAGTCGCAACGTATTCCTTATCATCCTGCAAATATTCAATCAACCGAGTAGCTTTTCCGATACAAATAGGTAGAACTCCTTCCGCAAAAGGATCAAGAGTTCCGGTATGCCCAATTTGCTTGATTTTGGTAATTTTGCGCAACTTAGCAACAACATCATGAGATGTCATCCCTTTTGGTTTATAAACATTCAAAAAGCCGAACAATTAAATTTCACCTCTTGAAATCTTGTCAATCAATTCAGTGACTCTTGAACCTTTTTCGAAGGAATCACTGTAGACAAATTTCAATTCAGGAGTCAAGCGTAATCTAATACGCTTTCCTACTTCATATCTTACTTTTGGGGTATTTTTTTCAATAACTTCTTTAGATTTTTCAATCTGTTCAGGAGAACCTAAAACACTATATATAACTTTTGCAAAAGAATTATCATGAGAAACTTCTACGTCTACAACAGACACAACACCTTCCAGGCCGCGTATTTCTTTACGAAGAATTTCTGCAATATCTCTCATTAACTCTTTTCTGACACGTTCGTTTCTTAATGTCATAATCGTCTCCTTTCACCTAAACGTAATTATAACACAAAATGATTTTTTTTAATTATCCAAAGTAACTTTTTAAATACTAACTGTTACGGCTGATATATGAAACACTCGGGACAATACTCGATGTAAAAGTCTACAATAAAGCAACTTACAAGTATATAAAAAAACTACAACAGCTTTTATAAAGAAGCTCTTTCAACTTCTTCAGTAGTTGAAACTTCTATTACGTCACCAACTTGTATGTCATTCCATTTTGCGAAAGATATACCGCATTCAAAGCCTTGCGCAACCTCTTTGACATCATCTTTAAATCTCTTCAATTGATCAATTGCACCTTTGAATATTTCTTGTCCATCGCGAATCAATACGGCATCTTTACTTCTTACAATCTTGCCTTCTGTTACATAACAGCCAGCGATTTTTGTAGTTTTACCAATGGTGAATATCTGACGAACCTCAGCTTTACCAAGTTCAACTTGCTTAATCTCAGGTTCTAGCAATGAAAGCATCGTTTTTTCAATATCTTCAAGAATTTGATAAATAATATCATATTTCTTAATTGTTACGCCTTCTCTTTCAGCCGCAGCAAGCGCATTACCGTCTTCTTTTACAGTAAATCCAAGAATTAAAGCCCCTGATGCAGAAGCCAACATAACATCAGCTTCTGAAATATCACCTACGCCTACGTGAATAATTTTCGTTTTAATTTCTTTTGATTCAAGCTGCGCAATAGCTTGAGAAACAGCTTCTGCAGAGCCGTGAGTATTCGCCTTGATAATCAAGTTCAATTGAGGAATATCATCTTCACCAGCTACAGCCTCACGTCTTATATGAGCAGGTAACATAGCTTCCAGACGCTTGTCGCGAGCTTTTTCTTTACGCTTGTCAACAATTGCCTTCATTTCTTTTTCATTTTTAACAACTTCGAAATAGTCACCTGCTTGAGGAACCTCTGTCAAACCTAAAATTTCAACAGGAGTTGAAGGTTCTGCCTTTTGAATTTTTTCACCACTATCTGATAATAATGCTCTGACACGTCCGCAAGCTGTGCCTACTACGATACAGTTTCCAACGCGTAATGTACCGTTTTGAACCAACAGTGTTGCAACCGGACCTTTACCTTTATCAAGGTTAGCCTCAATGACAACACCGGACGCCTCAGCCTTTGGATTAGCCTTCAAATCTTGAACTTCTGCAACCAGCAATATATATTCCAAAAGCTCATCAATACCTGTCCCTTGTAATGCGGAAACTTTTACAGTAATTGTATCTCCGCCCCATTCTTCAGGGACCAAGCCGTGTTCGGTAAGTTGTTGCAAAATCTTATCAGGATTTGCACCGGGTTTATCAATCTTGTTAACTGCAACAATAATAGGAACCTCTGCAGCTTTAGCGTGACTTATTGCTTCTATTGTTTGAGGCATGATACCATCGTCTGCTGCAACAACCAAAATCGCTATATCTGTTGCTTTTGCGCCTCTAGCACGCATTTCGGTAAAAGCTTCGTGACCAGGGGTGTCTACAAATACAATTTTCTTTTCTTTGTTGTTATCTAAATAAACCGTATAGGCACCTATAGATTGCGTAATTCCACCAACTTCAGTTGCAACAATTTTGTGTTTTGAAGCTCTTATGCTATCCAACAAAGTTGTCTTACCGTGGTCAACGTGACCCATGATACTTACAACTGGTGCACGTTTTTTCAGCAACTTTTTATCCACTTCAGTCAAAGCTTTTTGCTTTTGTTCTTTTTCCATTTCTTCTTCAATATAAGCCTCCAAGTCTTCATCTAAAACTTCAAGCTCATATTCGGCGCAAACTTTTTTAATAACATCAACATCAATAAGTTGGTTAACTGTTGCCATAATGCCGTTTAGCATCAAAAACTTTACTATTTCAGCAGGGGTTTTTTGGATTTTTTCTGAAAGCTCAGAAATAGTCATTGCCTGATTTACAACAATTTGTTTTACTTCTTCAACAACTTCATCCTTATGTACTTTCTTTTTATGTTTCTGAGCTGCTGCCTTTTCTAAAGAAATTCTTTCTTGCTCTTCTTTCTTAGAATTAAAATCTTTATCACGCTTTTTATTATCCGGTCTTTTTCTTGCGCCACCTTTATTTTCATAAATATCCTGAGGAATTATATGACGTTGAATCGGGCGTTTTTCACCATTTTCAGGTTTACCGTCTTTTGGCGGGAATTTTTTAGCAGGCCTTTCAGGTCTTTGGCCTGACTTATCCGGACGAGCGGATCTTCTCTCTGCATCAGCCGGAAGCGTTTTTTTATCAGTATTCGCAGGGCGTTCAACCCTTTGCGGTGCACGTCTTACAATTTCCAAGCGACTTTGTGGCTTAACAACTTCCACTCTTTGAATTTTTGGTTTTGATTCTTGTTCCTGAACCGGCTCCTTAGGGGCTTCATTAGTTTCTTTAGTTTCCTCTGCTTCAGGCGCTTTAACTTTTTTTACAACAAATGCTTTAGGTTTTTTAACTTCCTTGATGCCACCTGATGCAATAAACTCCTTTAAGCGTTTTACTTGATCCATAGTAACAGTACTGGAATGAGTTTTGCCTGTAATACCCATCTGTGTAAGCTTATCAATGATCTCCTTACTCTGTAGGTTCAACTCTTTTGCTAATTCATTTATCCTTACTGTTTCATAACTCATTTAGTAATTTCCCTTTCAATTCTTGCGGTACAGGGGCTTTCAAAACCTTTTTTAATCTGTCTTTTTTAAAAGCATTCTCTATACAAGTATTATTATAACAAAGATATGCCGATCTGCCAAATATTTTAGAATCGCCGTTTACAACTATGTTATTTTGCGGATTTTGTGCCGTGATTTTTATCATATTTTTTCTGTCTTGAACTATTCCACACCCGACACATTTTCTATCCGTCACACATACCGCCTTTTAATTAATTTGCGCAAGCTTCTCGAGTTTCAACTTTTGATCGTGTTCCATAAGTAAATTTATCAACTCGTCAAGCTCACCATCAATTACAGTCCAAACATTCAAGTTTTGGTTGATTCTGTGATCTGTTAAACGACCTTGAGGGAAATTATAGGTTCTTATGCGTTCACTTCTGTCACCTGATCCAACTTGAGAACGACGTAAGTCAGTAATTTCCTTCATTTGTTTTTGGACTTCCATATCGTACAATTTTGCTTTCAAAATCTGCAAAGCACGTTCTTTGTTTTGTAATTGTGAACGTTCTTCGGTACAGAAAATCATAATTCCTGTTGGCTTGTGGAATACTCTAGCCGCAGTTTCAACTTTGTTAACGTTTTGACCGCCGGCGCCGCCTGAACGTGCTGTTGTTATTTCAACATCGTTCATATTCAACTCAACTTCAACATCATCAACTTCCGGCATAACAGCAACAGTAGCTGTGGATGTATGGACACGGCCTTGGGATTCTGTTGCAGGAACTCTTTGTACCCTGTGAACGCCTGATTCGTACTTTAGTTTCGAATAGATACTGTCGCCTTTCATAGATATAATGATTTCTGACACTCCGCCGGCTTCACATTCTGTTTTGCTCAAAACCTGAGTTTGCCAGCCTTGCTTATCAGCATATCTCATATACATTCTCGCCAAATCACCGGCAAAAATGTTAGCCTCATCACCACCTGCACCACCACGAATTTCCAACATAATGTCTTTGTCATCCATAGGATCGCGAGGTAAAAGAAGAATTTTCATTCTTTCTTCATATTCAGGTAACTTTGCCTCATTTTCTTCCATCTCAGCCTTTAAAAACGCCTTCATATCCGGATCTGATTCTGCATGAATCATCTCTTTTGCTTCTTCAATGGCATCAACGGCTTTTTTCCAAGCGTAATAGAGTTCAACGGTTTCTTCCATTGATTTTCTCTGTTTTGATAGATCTCTAAATCTGTTATAATCCTGTATAACAGCAGGATCTGACAGTGTTTCGCCTAATTCCTTATATTTCTTCTCAATCTGAAGAATTTTGTCTAACATATCTTTCATAATTTGATTATATCAAGAAAAGAAATTTTTCCAATAGCATAAAATAAAAAGAAAGTTCTTAATTATTTTAACTATGAAGTCGCAAAATACCTGAGCCTAAATGTTAAAAAACTAAAACTGGTGATAATTAATTAAAACACTCATCGTACATCTGCTGGAAGGTTTGACCCCCTTTTTCAGTAGCATAAACAACAGAACGTAATTTTTGAATCCCATTACTCGAATTGCCAGCTAACTCAAAAGAAAATATATCATAACCCCATTTGTTAGGACCTTTAAAACCGTTTATATCTACCGTAAATATTGGTGAACCCGATAACACGTCATGATATTTTATAATATAAGGTCCCGTCGTATAAGACAAACACAGGATAATTATTTTTTGGGCATCTGAAAAATTACTATTAGGATCATATTCTTCTTCAGGATTCTGCTCTAACTTAACCAAATTAGAACCACGGAAATTTTTCGGAAGAAAACCTTGTTCATATGCATTATTTTCACATATTTTTATTTTTACGGCACCGGATCATACCCGCCAGGATTGCCGGGATGACAGCGACAAATACGTTTAATCCCGAGCCAACCGCCTTTGATTATTCCGTATTTTTGTATCGCTTGCTTCGTATACTCAGAACATGTAGGATAGAACCGGCATACGGGCGGAGTTAGTGACGAAATTCTTTGATAAACTGATATTAAAAATAACACAAGCTTCTTTAAAATATTCATAGAAAAATTATATTCTTAAAAATACTTTAATCAACCTTGCGAGGATAATTATCAGGAATTTTCCAGCCATTCATCGCTATCAAAGCTGTGCAGTATTTACCGTTATTACCTGGCTTACAATTATCTTGCATTTTTGAAATACTACCCATCCATGCATACTTATATGGTACTATACCCTTGCCCCTTAAATCAGCCCAATAATCATCTTCCGGGTCAGATTGTTCAATAGTCCCTGGCAAATAGTTAAAATAAAAAACACAACAACCCGCAGCATCATCTATTGAAACATGTTTCTTTAGGCATTTTGCAGGATCTTCTGTATATAAAATCCAATCTCGCGTTGTATGAGAGGCAAAACTTAATGCAGTACCATCCATAAAATAAAATATAGGGGTACCTGTTTCATCAACCTCTACTTTTTGAATTTTTAAATATTTAGCAAAATATTTTTCAAACCATATACGTTGCTTTGATGAACCTTCTATAGGATTTCCGTTATTATCAAGAATAGGTCCCGATGTATCAGAGAACCATAGGTTATCATTTCCAAATTCTGCTTCTGCAAATTTGTGTGCCTCATTTATCGTTGTATAAAACTTTTTCAATTTTGTTTCGACATCACGATTACTAACATTTTGAATTAAAGTTGGAATTGTTAATGCAGCAACTACACCTATGATACCTAAGGTTATTAATACTTCCGATAATGTAAAACCTTTTATTGATTTATAATTCATCATATTTGAATTATAAATTTTGTTAGCTATACTGCCTAATTCCTTACTATATCTACTTAGATGGGATGCCCCCCCCCGTTCCTCGTCATGACAAACATATTACCTCCTCTTTTATTCCATAGCATAAGATTCTCCAATAGTATCTATTGCTTCAACTTTAATATCTGTTATCAATTCAGAATAGGATATTACAACAATTGTCGGTATATGACGTTCGAGCAACTGATACAAAGGCAACCTAATTCTTGGAGAACATAATATCACGGGTTGTTTCCCGCAGGTTTGATGTGCTCTCATCAGTGTTGTTGCAGCAGTTTCAATTAACTCTTGCACCTGCATAGGATTTAAAAGAAACATTGTGCCAAGCTCAGTTCTTTGACAACTATCATCAAGAATCTTTTCCCACTCAGGAGATAACGTCAGAGCATATAAAACTCTGTCATCTTGTACATTGGATAAACAAATTTGACGTCCCAAAGCTGCTCTCAAACGTTCTGACAAAATATCAGGTTCCTTTGAAAATCTTGCATAGTCACACAGTCTTTCAAAGACGAATATTATATCTTTTATAGAAACTTTTTCACGAATTAAGTTAACAAAAATCTTTCTCAAGTCACTTGTTGAAATAATTGTAGGGACAAGGTCATTTACAAGGGTTGGGTCTTGAGATCTTACAAGCTCCATAAGCTTTAATACATCTGTTTTTGTCATAACATCATCAACGTGTTTTCTTACACACTCTTGCAAGTGCGTAACAATTACATCAGTTGAATCAACAGCCGTAACTGATCTTGCTGATTTTGCATCTTCAGCGGTAATCCAGTACGCCTGAGTCTGATATGTCGGATCAATACCTATAATTGCATCTTCCGGAACTTCTTTTCGCATAGAATCCCATTGATCTGCAATTACCATCAATCTTCCCGGATAAACATATCCAGTTGCAACAGTGTTACCACGAATAGATATCATGTACTCATTTGCATCTAAAGCAGATGAATCCATGATTCTTATGTTCGGAATAATATAACCTAACTCATCCGTGACTCTTTGACGCAAAGCCGCAATCTTGGCAAGTAACTGACCTTCTTGATCAGGGTCTGCGATTACAAGAAGATTTGAGCCAACCTGCAAACTCAATACGTCTACACCAAGACGCTCATACATCCTATTTGGGTTAACCAAATCTTGCATATTTTGACGAACATTTTCCAACTGACCTAATTGTGATTGAACATCCGCATTAATCAAAACTGAAAATCCTGCTATACCTATACCTATTGAAAACATCAAAAACGGAAACCAGGGTAAACCGGTAATAGGACCTGTTACAGCTAAAAGCATCAAAAATCCAGATGCAAAAAATAATGAATAAGGCTTGCTTAAAATTTGCCCCGCAACATCAGCACCTAGTGAAGAACTTGCCGCAGAAGATCTTGTCATGAAAACACCGGCTGCAATTGACATCAACAAAGATGGAACTTGTGATGCCAATCCATCACCAATTGTTAAAATGGTATATTTAGCAATAGCATCTTCAATAGACATCTGATTCATCAAACATCCGACACACAAACCGCCCACGATGTTTATAATTACAATGATAATACCAGCAATGGTATCACCTTTTACAAACTTCATAGCACCATCCATAGAACCGAAAAGATTTGATTCTCTTTGCAAATCCTCACGTTTTTTGGTTGCTTCCTCAGGCGATATTAAACCGGCATTAAAGTCCGCGTCAATTGTCATTTGTTTACCCGGCATAGCATCTAACGCAAACCTTGCAGCAACTTCGGCGATACGTTCAGCACCTTTTGTGATAACCATAAACTGTACAACCGTGATAATTAAGAAGATTACACCGCCGACAACCATGTTACCACCGGTTACGAATGTTCCAAACGCTTCAATAACTTCTCCGGCCTCACCTTTTGCAAGAATTAACCTCGTTGATGCAATTGAAAGAACAAGCCTAAACATTGTACCTAACAATATAATTGACGGAAATGCTGCCAATTCAAGAGTCTTTTGCACATACAAGGCAATCATCAAAAGTACTATACCAAGAGTTATATTTAAGCTTATGGAAAAATTTATTACCCAAGTCGGCATTTCAACAAGCAAAATTAACAGTAACGTTAATACGAAAACTGCTAAGAAAATTTCACTTATAGGATTGCTACCTGAATTACCCTGTGCCATTAAATTTCTTTCAAAGCCTCACTAATTATTGCCAACTGTGTATCAATTGTTGCATCTACCACACCATTTGTTGTTGTTACAATACAACCACCCTCCATAACGGTTTCATCAGGAATAACCATTATTTTAGCTTCCAAGCCGAGTTGTTCAGCCATTTTAGGAGTTTCACCCTTCAACATACTTACCTGTGTCGGATTAGTTCTTATGGTAATTTTGGTTTCCTCTTTTGATAAACCTTTTAAAATTTCCATAACGCTCTCCGCAAGCAGTTCAGGCGCTTGATTTAACTCTTTTTTAATAATTTTTTTAGCAATATCAATACTAATTGAAAGAATTTCGGGAGCAATTTTATCAAAAACCTCCTGCTTTGCACTCAAAAATTCTTTTAAAGAAGTCCTGAACTCTTCCAAATCCTCCTTTGAGCGAGTTAATCCTTCCTGATATCCCTCTTTTGCCGCAGCTTCTCTAATTGCATCTGCTTCTTCACGAGCTCTTGAGATAAGATTTCTGTCATCAATACGCCTGAAACCTCTCCTTCTATCACCACGTCTGCGTTCGTTACGTTGTTTAAAATCAATATTATCAAGGTTAAACAGATCGACAATTTCCTCATCGACCGCATTTTGTGCAGAAGCATCCTGAACAACTTCTTGCGTTTTGAGCTCCTCCGGTTGTATTTTTTTCTTTTTAATAATCATGATTCAATATTATTATACACTATCTTGTATATGGGTGGCAATAATGTTAGCAACTTTTGGGGCAACTTCATAATATTCACCTTCCAAAGCATTGAAAACAAGGCGTTTTACCTTCATCCGCTCTGGTTTAAGAATCATTTCCAGTTGTTGTCTGTCAATACCTTCTGTAACTTTTTGTAATTTTAATACTATCTTATTAGGACTTAACTCCAAAGGTTTTGGCAACTGTGTTTTTATTTCACTTAAACACTTGAGAGCGGTGTTCACACTAACACGACTCTCCAAATCAGGCATTCCCATATACTTAATAACTGTTTGCGCATCATCCGGACTAAATTTATCAAGAAATGTTTGAACTTTTTCTTGTTTCATTTTTTGGAAAAGTAACGCTACCGTAGCAAGCTTTAGTATTTTAGAACTGGTTGCACCTTGCGGATTTTGCATAGCTGCAGATTGTCCTGAAGCTTGACCTTGCGGAGCCTGCTGTGCTTGTTGCGCTTGAGCTGCTTCTGCGGCAGCTTGTTCTTCACTCATTTGCTGCATCATAGCATCAATATTAGATTGCTTGGAGGCTTGCTCCATCAAGCCCTGATCTATAAAACCCTTATCCTTTAACTCTGCAATTGCATCAAGATAAGTCTTTTTAACGTGATGCTCTATCAACTGTAATATCTGGTCTTGAGGTAATCCTTGTTTGAATGTTTGTTTTGCAATTTCAAAAATTGTAAACGCAATTTTTTGCATTATAGGATCCCAAAACTCCTGAGGGATTTTAGATCTTATAAGATCAACTGATTTGTGGAACGCCCACTCCGCAATGATTTGCGTAATCATCATTGCCTGATCGGCAGTGAAATTTGACTCAGTATCGTTATAAAGGGCCTCACCGGCAAGAGCTGAAAAATTCATAAGAGTATTAACAACATACTGCTTCTCAATATCTTGAAAATCCTGTGGCACAAGCTCTTTTGCTTGTGCCGTCAAATTTTGTGCAAACTCTTGATAATTAAAACCTTTTATAGCCATTAACTTTTACCAATATTAACCTTGTTCTATCCAACTCTTTATCTTTTCAGCCGCTTCTTCCGGATCTATATCTGACATTTCTGCGGACATATTAGCCAAAGAATCAATCAACTTTCCTTCATCTTGTTGTGGAATATATTCTCTCTGTTGCTGCTCTAATAAATTTTGTGCCAATTCAGTTTGACGTTCGGTTAATTGAGCAGCTCTCGAATTGATATCACTAAGTTGTCTTTCTTGTTCAACAGTTTTTTGCCTTAATTGTTCCACTTCTCTTCTGTTAGCTTCTTGGACTTGTTGAACTTTATCAGAAACGACCTTGAATAATATCAACAAACCGGCACCGCTAAGAGCAATTGCAAGCCACCATGGATTACCTGTCTCATCAGGTTTTGGAAGATTGACAGGTCTGTCAGATGCAAGATACGGGTCTGTAGAATCAGAAAATGCAATTGATACATTTTCAGGATCAACTTTCGGACTTGCAGCATGGGCTATTAACTCTTTTAGTTCTTCTAGGGTAGTATTAGCAGGAATAGCTGATTTTTCCAAAGTAACAGCAACTGATATTTCCTCTACAACACCAGGTCTTATATATTCATTTGTTTGAGTTTTTGTAACACCATATTGTGTCTCTGTTGCAGAACGAGAGTAACTTCTGTTTTGTGATGAATCAGAGCCACCTTGCTGCAAGCCATTTGGCAAATATACACTTACTGCACTCACATTTTTATTTGAATCTTGAGTTTGATCCCCTAAGCCTTCTGAAAAATTCTGTTCGGATACAGCCGTTTTTTTGGTAGGATCATATTCGATTGTATATTTTTCAACAGGAGCTTGTCTTAAGAAAGTACTTACAGTAACAACATAATTACCCTTACCGATAAGTCTATCCAGTTGCGTCGCAACCTTTTGTTGCATGTATTTATCATTTTCTTGAAGTTTTTCAAGCATTTCATCTTGTGCATCAATAATACTTGTGTATACATTACCGTTAGTATCAGTTATTGCGATATTTTCCGCAGTTAAACCTGTAACACTGCCTAATAAAAGATTTGTTATTGCCTTAACTTTTAACTGATCAAGCTTATCACCTGCAGGAATAGTTATCTGAACAGTTGCCGTAACAGGTTTTTGCATTGATGTAAACATTGTCTGTTCCGGAATTGATATGAATACTGAAGCATTTTCTATTGGAGGAATTTTACGGATTAATCTTGCAAGTTCACCATTAATTGCTCTTGCAAGACGTATTCTTTTATCTTCTTTTGTAGATGTAAAATCACCTTTGTCAAAGATTTCAAGACCTACATTTTGGTCCATCAAACCGCTTTTTACAATTGCAAGAAGTGCAGCGTCTTTTTGGCTTTGGGTGTATTGTTTTAAAAATATAGTAGACTTTGTACCGTCAAGCTTGCGGCTTGCGTCAATACCTTCTCTTGCAAGTAATGCCTGAATCTCTATTGCCTTACCTAAATTATCAGTTGTAAGTAGATCCAAAGGCTCTTTAATCACCTTTTCACTAACGACTTTGGCTGCACCATTACCTGATTTTGAAGAACTAACAATTCCAATTGTAACAAACAATGCCAAAATCAGTACAACGCCACCGATTATCCCGTATAATAAAGGTTTATTTTCAAGAAGTTTTTGAAAGTCCATTTCCGTCCCACTACCTGTTAACTAACACTATTTTTAAACTTGAATTTGCATAACTTTATCATATGCCTGAATAACTTTACCTACCAACTGAGTTGCAACGTTAACACTGATTTCGGATTTTGCCATAGCAGTCATTACATCGTGAATATCAACATTACCGTTGCCGGACATCGCATCTTTTAGTAAATTATCCGGTGCATTCAATTCTGCATTAAAGTTCTCCATAAGACCTGACATTACCTGTTTAAAATCAGGTGAACCATTAGATTCAACCCTGTTAAGGCGAGCAGATGGCATACCGTTAAGCCCGGTATCAAGTTTTGTATGCTGTATTCTCCCTGCCAAGTCATAATGCGGATAAAAGTTATTCATTTGCCCTGCCTTTCTTTCTATATTCTAACGTAAATTTGTTCAATATGTTCAAACATATACAAATAAATCATACGTTTTATGTAGAAAAAATAACTGATTTCATACAAATTATTTAATGATTTTGCACAAAAAGTCATGGCAAAAAAGATTTTTACACGTTTTAAAAGCAAAAAGGAGAATATATGAACATAAATTTTACATCTACATACAGAATACCCATAACACAAGCCGGAACAAACAATGCTAAAAAAGATAAACTAAGAAACCTCGTTTCACTTTATCCGAACAGTATTGTAAGTAAGCAAAAAACAGGATTTGCAAGATTATCAATTCCAAATACTGAAGATGCAAAATTTGAAGGAAAACTAAAAGGAATAGGTTACAAAGTTTTTCAAAAATTTGACGGGGAAAATGTACCAAAAGATTTGTTGGATGAATATATAAAAGAAGCACTTAAATACGGTGACTTCCAACAAAAAGGCAAGCAAAAAGCACCTAAAAAAACTTTTCAAGAACGAATATAAAAGACTAGCCTGTTAAAAGGTCATCCGTAATTTTAATTACTTAGGCAAACAATCCCAATAACCTTTTGTCTCGTCATCAGGACAAACATCATTTAATGCATACCAAGAACATCCAAGTCCATTCCCTTTTTGTGATGAGTTTTTAGTACATGGACGACCATTTTGTTCATTTCCTGCTATACAACTGTTTGAACTTGGGATTGAAGTATTACCTTCACAATTTTCCATCGCACTGGCAAGTTCTTCCTCAGTATAGTATCCCGTCATTTTTATGGGCTCTAAATAATCTTTATCATTAACCCAAAACGAAAATATATCATGCCCTAAAGCATTTGGGCCTTTATCCGGACCGTTCATATCAAATGAAAATCCTAATCTACCGGAATTTATAGTTGTGTGGTAACAAGTACCGTCTGAAAGTAAATATTTTGGTTTCGCAGTACCACCTACATCAATGTAAGCTTCTTTTTTCAAATCATAGGTCCGCGGCTTGTTTTTATATTCACATTCTCCTACAACTTTAAAATATTTGTTAAAAATCGCCAAGCATTCATCTTTATGCTTAAATTTGGCATTGTCGTAATCCCATTCAACACAATACTTTCTAAAATTTACATCATATTCATTTCGTGCATACAATAGTTGTTGTTGAAGCAATGCATATTTATTGATAAGCTGATTTTTTAGCACTTTTTTTTGATAATTCAATACCAAAGTCGGAATTGTCATTGCGGCAACTATCCCAACTATCGCCAAGGTTATCAATACTTCTGCTAATGTAAAACCGTTTTTATAACTATAATTCTTCATACTTGAATTATAGTTTAATATTTCTATACTGTCAAACCCCTTGTCATTATTAGCTAGGAGAGTTGCCCCCCCCCGTTATGTTCATCGAAATATTTCATTCACTTCCCTCCTTACTGAGCGTCCAGTTCTCTTCTTATGTCTTCTACGGAGACTCTTACTATAGGTGAATTTTCATCCTTTTTCAAAACGCAATTTTTTATGCCTGACTGCACAATAAATCTTTTGCATAATATGCAAATAAAATTATGCCCCCAAATATACATAGTTGCATCTTTGCATCTGTCTTGACCTGCCTGAATAATTGCATTTTGCTCTGCATGAATCGACCTGCAAGTCTCGTATCTTGTACCTGAAGGTATATTATTCTTAATCCTGTAGCACTCACCGCGTTCATAACAAGACTCAACTTTTGACGGTGTACCATTATAACCGGTCGCTTTAATTTTCTTGTCTTCACCAACAATAACTGCACCAACTTGCGCTCTTATACAATTAGAACGACTTGCACAAGTCTTTGCTAAATCTAAAAAATAATCATCCCAAGCTTTTATTTCCATAGTTCCTCTAATATTTATGATTTCTTATTCCGGTCATAATCATTGCAATACCATAACGATCAGCAAGGTCAATTATTTCCTTGTCCTTATATGAACCCCCTGGCTGAATTATCAAACCTATTCTTCCTTGCACAGCTGCATATATTGCATCTTGGGAATAAATAATTCCATCCGTAGCAATTACAGCATCTTTTGAGCCATCGCAAGCAATCTTTAATGCCTGATCAATTGCAGATGCAGAATTAGTTTCATTTTTTGCAATCCCCAAAGTAGCAAAATCTTTTGCAACCAGAGCCGAATCTGTACTTGTATGTTTTATAACTTTCCAAGCAAAGATTGCATCTTCAATTTGCTCTTTAGTAGGCTTTGTCTTCGTAACTACTTTAAATAAATCCTTGTCTAAATCACTATTATTTTTCTCTTGAATCAAAACACCAAAAGGAGTTACTTTTATTTCTTCCATACACAAATTACGCATATTTTGCAATGGAGTATTTAACTTCACTAACTTAAGACCATGATTTTCCTTCATTAAATTGATAGCCTTAGGGTGAAAATCAGGTGCAATAATAACTTTAACCCCCATGGAATTAATATGTTTTGCAGTTTCATAATCTACAGGCTTAGAAAAACCTATAGTTCCATAAAAAGCACTAACCGGATCGCAATCGAAAGCTTTGTTATATGCTTCTTCAATAGTCCTGCCTAATGCTACACCACAACAAGATGCGTGTTTCATTATAGCAACTGCATTAACATCAAAAAATTCACCCAAAATCCTTGTTATTTCATACAAGTTTAGAACGTTATCGTAACTTAATTCTTTATTAAAAAGAACTTCATAATCTGCCATTTCCTCGCAAGTATACAGTGAAGCATGTTGATGTGGATTTTCACCATACTTAAGCTCTTTTATTTTATCAAATTTATACTCTTTCATACTAAGCCCTCAAATTGCTTATATAATAGCATAAAAACTCAATCTTATCAATTACATTTCATATTATTAAGCCATATAAGTATTTTCCTTGAATTATTTTTGTGTTTTAATTACAATTATCGGTGTTCAGATATAACAAATGAGGGAAATATGGCTAATAGCAGAATGACTGAAGGTGTGGGCAAAAAAATAGTTGAAGCTCTTAAAATGCAGTCAGACATAGAGATTAATCCTGTGCAACAAACCGTTGCAGACGATTTTGAAATCAAACAAGATCTACATACAGATGAACCTCTAGAGGAAAATTCTTTTGTAGAAAAAGAACCTGCACAAGATGAATTTAATTTTGATGAAAGCATTTTGAACGATGATTTTTCTGCAGTTAATGAGCCTGAGCCTGAACCTGCCGTAGTTATGCCAAAACTGGATATTACACCTCAACAACCTTCATTACACTCTGAACTTGATGATTTTGAAATTCCGTCTAATGTAGCAGTTTTGAAACAACTTATTACAAAATTACCAACAGGCGTCACAAAACAAACAGGTGCTTTGATTATAAAACAAACTATGGAAGCACTAGGAATTTCTATGAAAAGTGTTTTACAAGAAGCACAACAGGTGCAAGAAGGCTTAAACAACTCTTCTCGTGAATGTCAAGCTTCTATTATGGAATACAAAAAACAAATCGGCATATTGGAAAAACAAGCTCAAAAATATCAAAGACAATACGCAGCACTAAATGATATCATAAGCCTGTTCGTTCAAACTAGTATTTAAAAGCTATTTGAATATTCTTATCTCTCATTGCCGTACAGGATTCAATTTCTGTATTAACCATATCAAGTCGTGACTTGTACTGATTCATTTGCTGAACAAGCCTTTGCTCCAGCACCTTTAATTTAGCCTGTCGTTGCTGCAACATTTTAGCCATCGGCGAATCAGGATCGTTATAATCCGTACCAACTTGCATTAAATCACTTACAGATTGAGCCAAAGTCATTTGGGATTGAGTAATCAATTGGATTTTATATTCCAAATCCAATCGCTGTGCAATCAACATGTTTAACCTGATTGTTGAATTAATTAATCCCATTTTTAATTCCTTCTACCTGGTTTCATTTAGTTTCTTACCTTTTAAGAAATTATGCTCGTTATTTTCTGCAATCAGCTGTTCCATTTTTTGAAGTTGATGACGGTGATAATTAAGCCTGTATTGCGCCATTTTCAACTTTTTTTTCATTGTCAGAAAATCTTTTAAACCTTCTACTATTGAATTAGATAGAGATTTCAGAGGATTTTTTCTTATCAGGAAGTTTTTTGAATATATCAAGAAATCTATTAATCTTTTTATATTCATCTCTAAAGTTTCTCGAAGCATATTACTCCTTTACACTTTAGACCTACAAATATATAAAAACTTGTTACAGTAAATAATTGCCATGTTTTGTAAATCTTTGTAACATGTCTTAAACTTTGTAAGTCTAAAAAGTACCAGCCAGAAGGAAATGTTTCCTCTTAATACATTATACGTCAAAAATCCGAAAAACTTTAATTATAAGTTTTGAATAGCTTTACTATCACCATCGATGGATTCTTTTAGCATCTTTTTAACAACATCACCTTGGGTATCCAGCATTTTACAAACAGTTTCAATATTTCTAACTTTGTTAGAAAGTATTGTATCAGCATTTGCAGTGATATTGCCCGTAACATTTTGATAAGCAGCCAAGGCAGCAGAGGTTGTACCTTGCATTAAATTACCCATAACAAGTGCGGGAAGACCATATTCTCCCAAATACGGCGCAGCAGCCTGCATAATTCCGCCCCAACCAGATATACAGCTTGCAAGAGGCAGAACAATACTTCTTCCAATTCCAAATCCACTTGCTCCGCCAACTCCATAAGCAGCGGCACTTGCAACATCTGCCAACCCACCTAAACTTGAGGCATAGCCCGTAGCAGTTCCATAATCCGAACCCCATCCGGTAAGACCGGCGGCTCCACCGGTAGAATAACCACTTAGTCCCCAAGATACCGGAGCAGCACCACTCGGGAAGCCTGAATAATTATAAAGAGAATTTAATCCATAAGAAGAACCACTTACCATATTGGAATAATAAGAAGTTCCCGGAATACTCATAGATTCGGATGCACCAAAAACAGTAGCAAATGATGATGGCGCAAATAAACTTGCAATATTATACAAAAGTCCGCCAGTTGCTTCAAATCCGGTACCCATACCGCTACCTGAAACCGTCAAATCTCTCAATTTGTCATAGGTCTCAAAAAGTTGAGCTTTTGCATTACTGCCGGCAGAACTGAATTTGTTTGCTATTACCAAATAACTATCGTTTTTGTATGACATCTTTCAACCTCTTAATTATTATTCAAATGTTTTAAATGTAGATTCAATATTCTTGTCAATTACTTTTTTAACCGCTTCCATTTCTGTTTGTAAAGCTTCTTGTTCAGTATCTAGCTGACGTAATCTCAACTCAAGCGTTCTATCTTGTTGTTGAATTTGTTCAGTTTGAGCATTAATATTTTGAATTTCTTGCTCATAAAGCGCCATATCATAATTGTATTGATTCATGGCATCATTATAAGCGTCTTCATCAGTAATTGTTTCAGTATTTAAGGCATAAGTTGCCGTAGAATCTTCATATCTTATGCTATAAGGACGACCATTTTCATCCATATCAACAAATGCACGTTCTTGACGCTCTACTTTAGTTTTAATATCTTGAGCGTTATATTGTACTAAATCGCTTTGATTTTCGGTAGGACGTGTCGGATCAAGCGCACTTATTGCGGAATTAGTCAAATCTGATTTACATGCAAAATAAGTTTTACCTTGATATTGCCATGTATATATATCATCAGCTGACGAATTAGCAAAATCCGAATCAGGAAATTCTTTGCAAATTTGTTCATATGCAGCCTTTTGAGTAGAATCATTTGGATTATATTTTGAAAGCTCACAATTACCAACGTATGTAGGAATTCCTGACTCTACATGATACTCGTTTGCATCTGCTGTGCCTGCAATAGCATTATCTAAATCGGTTTTTGTAGCAAAATGCATTAAACCATCTGTATCCGTATATGTATAAATATCATTTATATCTTCATTTGCCAAATCAGGATAGTTTTGCAAAATTTTATCAAAGTTGGCTTTTTGTTCAGTGTTCAAAGGATCGTACTGACTTAATTGATTTCCGTCAATTGAATATGAACCATCTCCAGGATCCTGGGTTACACTTGCCTGAGGAACAGTACCTTGCACTCCGGCTGTGTCCATTACAACTTGAGGATTTTTCTTATTTGACTGAACACCTGTATAAATATCTGAATAATGATAATGTGTAACCAAGTAATTATAACCATCCGGATCATCTACTAATTGAGTCATATTCGTTATAGTTTCAGCATTTGTACCATCTTCATATGAATACTGTAATGTAGTATAGTCAGATGTGCTTGGAGGTGTAGGAACTTGCAAAGTTAATAACTGGTTAAACAAATTAGCACTTTGATTTGCCAGTGCCGTACGTGCTTGGTTTACCTGTTGACCTTCATATTCCACATTAGTTTTTCTTGCTGTCAAGCCTAAATATCTTGCTTGTGATGCTGCCATGCCCATAAGTTTGGCCTCCTATTATATATCTACTACCTTTTTTTGTATTAATGATTATTTTGAAAAAGTCAATATAATTCTAAAAAAATTATACGGCATATATTAAGATATATATAGCTAAAATAACCAAAAATCGGTCATATGGATGAAAAAATATTAAAAAATACTACAAAAGTACCAGAATTCAAAACAAAAAAGACTACCATGAACCGGTAGCCTTTTTTATTATATCAACATGATTTATTCATCAGCTTTAGCTTCTTCTGTTGGTTCCTTAACAGTGAGCGCAATACGCTTATCAGTTGGATTGAATTTCAAAATATAAGTTTGAATTTTATCACCAACATTCAATATATTTTTAGTTTCATTTTGAAGTTCAGCCAACTCTGAATGAGGTAACAATGCTTCAACGCCAGGGAATACTTCAACAAACGCACCAAAGTGTTTGATACGAGTTATTGTACCTTCAACCTTATCGCCTTCTTTTATTTGCTTTTCAGCTTCAAGCCATGGATCAGGTTCAAGATTTTTCAAACTTAACGAAACACGCTGCTTATCATGATCTACAGCTATGACTTCAACATCAATCTTGTCTCCAACCTTCAAAATATCTGTCGGATGGTCAATCCAACGCCAAGACAATTGAGAAAGAGGTAGCAAGCCATCAATGCCTCCCAAATCAATAAACGCACCAAAATCAGTGATTCTTACGACATCACCCTTTACTATTTGTCCAGGCTCAATCTGTGCAAACACATTCTTTCTGGCTTCTACTGCACTATCATCATAAACTTTTTTATTAGATAAAATAAAATTATTTTGTTGACTATCCAATGTAAGAATTTTCAACTCGATTTGAGAACCAACTTCCAAATCAGTTTCTTTACTTCTTAATTGAGATGATGGCACAAAACCTCTAACCCCGGATATTTCAACCAATATACCGCCTTTTACAACACTGACAATTGTTCCCAGAATGGTTTCATCAGCAGCTTTAGCCTTTTCTAATTCTTTCCAAGCATAAGCAAAATCGACTTTTTTCTTAGAAAGTAAGAACTTGCCATCTTCGTCTTCTTCTCTTATAATAAGGAATTCGTATTCCTTACCCTTTTCAAACTTTTCTTCGATATTCTCATCTTTGTCAACAGCTTCTCGAGTTGGAGCCACAGCGATAGTTTTTGCACCGATATCAACCATTACCCCTTGACTGTCATAACCGCATACTATACCTTTTACCAGATCACCCTTTTGAAAGTTATAGTCGTATTGTTTTAATAATTCTTCAAAATCTAAATCACTACTTTTACCTTTTGACACCATTTTTACCCCATATGACTTACATTATCCTACTTAACATTAATAATTGTAACAAATTTTTTCAAATCTGTAAAGTTTTTGTAAAATTGCTTAACATTTGCAATCCCTTATTTTAAGACACCTAAGAGGTGCTTTATACTTTGTTCGTATCTGTTACCAATTCTTCGCAAATAAGAAACCGTCAAAAAATCGTCACCAAGTGTATATTTTTCTATAGTACCATCGGGTTTTCTAATATTATAGCGCTTCATAGGCAAAGGGATATTAATATTCGATTCATCAACCAAGTGCATACACTTAGCCTCAGATTTGTTCAAACGAGCCATATTTCTTTGTGCTAAATTTAATCTCTGAATTTTCACTACTATTTTCTCCTTTGTGAGTATAAAAGCCATAAAAATATTTTTTGCCAACAAAAAACAATCCCCTTAATAAAACTTAAGAGGATTGTTATAATGTTTACTTAATTCTAAGCCTTTAAAGAAGCTATCAAATCATTGATCGTATTTTCTTGAACTTGAATTTCTTCAATTCTTGATTTTGTTTGCTCGATCAACTCTTTTGGTGCATTAGCAACAAATTTTTCATTTGCCATGCGACCAGACAAGGAATTCTTTTCAGCAACCAGCTTGTCAAGTTTTTTCTGCTGACGCTTAATTTCTTCATTGAAATCAATAAGATTTTCAAGCGGGATAATAATTTTTGAAGCAGAAACAACCGCTGTAGCTGATTTTTTAGGAACCGGCAAACTATCATCCGCATAAGAAATATTCTCAACCTTAGCAAGACGCTTAATGTAAGATTCTATAGCTTCAAAAGTTGCTTTTTCTGATTTGTCGGCTCTAATTTCAATATTAAATTTCAATGAAGTCGGAATATTGAAACTTTGTCTGACATTTCTTAACGATTTTATAGTTTCAAAAACGAGCTCCATTTCCTCAGCCTCTTTAGGGAATGCAAGTTTTTCTTCGAATGCAGGGAAATCAGCAAGCATAATAGCCTTGAATTTCTTATCCTGCGGAATAAGCTGCCATACTTTTTCGGTAATATGAGGCATTATAGGATGTAAAAGTCTCAATGCCATATCCAAAACATACCTCAACACTCTTTGAGTATTAAGTTTCAAGTCAGGATCTTGTAATTGAATTTTTGCAATTTCTACATACCAGTCACAATATTTATTCCAGAAGAAATCGTACATAATATGTGCAGTTTCACCAATTCTATAGTTTTTAATATTTTCGTTAAATTCTTTTGCTGTATTATTCAACTCATCCAAAATCCACTTATCAACAATTGTTAATTTTGAAAAATCTATATCATTATTATCGACACCATCAAGGTTCATCAATACGAATCGAGAAGCGTTCCAGATTTTGTTGGCAAAATTTCTTCCATATTCAAACCTTTCATCGCTAATTTTTATGTCTTGACCACCATATGTGCAAAGCGAAGTCATTGTAAATCTCAAGGCGTCAGAACCATATTTATCAATAATGATTACGGGATCAATAGTATTTCCCTTAGATTTTGACATTTTTTGACCTTTTTCATCACGAATAAGTCCGTGAATATAAACAGTTGAGAATGGTGCTTTTTTAGTAAATTCAAGCCCCATGGTAATCATTCTGGCAACCCAGAAGAAAATAATATCAAACCCGGTAACAAGAACGCTTGTCGGGTAAAATTTCTTAAAGTCTTCCGATTCGGTATTAGGCCAACCCATAGTTGAGAAAGGCCACAAACCTGAAGAAAACCAAGTATCCAAAACGTCACTGTCTTGAGTATAATTTTTAGGATCAGGATTTTCTTTTGCAACTACCATCTCACCTGTCTCATTATGGTAATATGCCGGAATTTGATGTCCCCACCAAAGTTGACGAGAAATACACCAATCACGAATATTTTCCATCCAGCCGAGATAATTCTTTTCCCAACGTTCAGGAATAAATTTTATACGTCCGTCTTTAACAGCAGCAATCGCTTCTTTTGCCAACGGCTCCATTTTTACAAACCATTGCTCAGACAAAAGTGGCTCAATAGTCGTATTACAACGTTGACATTTGCCAACATTGTGCTCGTGATCACGGGTTCTTAATAGGAAATTATTATAAGAAAGCATTCCAATAATTTTTTCACGTGCTTCATATCTGTCAAGTCCGTGAAGTTCTTGAGGAACCTCACCACAAGCTTTCATCTTACCTTCGCCGTCAATAACCCAAATAGGTTTGAAGCCATGGCGTTTTCCAACTTCAAAGTCATTTGGATCGTGTGCCGGAGTAATCTTAACAGCACCGGTGCCAAAGTTTTTATCAACATATTCATCTGCAATAATAGGAATTTCACGACCCGTTAAAGGTATTACAACGGTCTTTCCAACCAATTCAGAATACTTATGATCATCCGGATGAACTGCAATTGCAACATCACCGAATATTGTTTCCGGTCTTGTCGTTGCAACAATAATCGCTCCAGATTCTCCTTTTAAAGGATAAGAAATTTCCCACAAATGTCCTTGTTCAGTTTCGTATTCGGTTTCAACATCGGAAATCGCAGACTGACAACGAGGACACCAGTTAACTATATATGCGCCTTTATATATCAATCCCCTTTCATATAATTTAACAAAAACCTCTTTTACGGCATCAGAACAACCCTTATCAAAGGTAAATCTTTCTCTTGATCTATCAAAAGAAGCACCTAATCTTTTGCATTGATCGAGAATAGCAGATTTGTGTTTGTTTGCCCAATCCCAAGTTTGTTCCAAGAATTTTTCTCTACCCAAATCGTGCCTTGTTAATCCTTTTTCTCTAAGCTGCTTTTCAACAACGTTTTGAGTCGCAATACCAGCATGGTCCGTTCCTGGAAGCCACAAAGTTTCGTAGCCGCTCATTCTGTGATATCGTGTCAAAATATCTTGCAATGTTTCGTCAAGAGCGTGCCCCATGTGCAAAACACCGGTAACATTCGGAGGAGGAATAACTATTGAATAAGGCGGTTTTTTGCTTTTAGCATCGGCCTTAAACATCTCATTATCTTCCCAGAATTTGTATATTTCTTCTTCTGTGGATTTCGCATCATAAACTGTAGGTAAATCTTCTATTTTGGCTTTTGTTTCTAACATATCAAATCCTTCTTATTTATATTCCGTAATAAAAGAATAACACAAAAACATAAAAAAAGAGACCACCTGAGCGGTCTCTTTTTTATATCTCTTTATCTTATGCACTAGCTAAAGAATTAGCTATAATCTCCATTTCTTCTAATGAAGCATATACTGCATGGCAACCACAGTCAACATAAAGAATTTGACCTGTTGTTCCTGTTGACAAATCAGAAGCTAGATACAAACCTGCTCTACCAACATCTTCCAATGCAACATTTCTGTTAAGTGGAGATTTTGCAACTGCAGCCTTAAGCATCTTGTCGAAACCTGAAATACCTTTTGCAGCAAGAGTCTTAACAGCGCCTGCAGAAATACAGTTAACTCTAACGCCTTTTTTACCTAAGTCAGCAGCAAGATATCTCATAGATGATTCAAGTGCAGCTTTTGCAACACCCATTACATTGTAGTTTGCAACAACATATTCAGAACCCAAATATGTCAATGCAAATATTGAACCACCTTCGTTCATAATGTTTTCAACATTTCTACAAATTGAAACTAATGAATAAGCACTTACACCCATTGCAAGATTCCAACCATCATGTGACGTATCAATAAATCTACCTTGCAAATCTTCTTTTGCGGCAAACGCAACTGCGTGAACAACGAAATCTAATTTACCGTAAACTCTTTCACATTCAGCTACAACAGCTTTAATTTCATCTTCTTTAGTAACATCGCAGCTCATTATAACCTTAGCATTCATTTCTTCTGCTAAAGGTCTTACACGTTTTTCCATAACTTCACCGGCATAAGTAAATGCTATGTCTGCACCAGCTTCAAATAACTGACGTGCAATTGCATAAGCAATACCATGTGTGTTTGAAACTCCAAAAATAAGCCCCTTTTTGCCTTCCATTAATTTCATAAATAATTCTCCTTCTTAGATACAAATAAAAATCATATAATACCAATTCTAACAAAAATATAAATATAAAGCAAATTTATAACAATGTTAATAAATGTAACAACATTCAAATGTACTGAAATCGAGCTTTTTCGGAAGTTTTTATATATTTAAGAGAGCAAGTAACAAGAGAGAACTATGGGCATAAACGGCTTAGGACAACTGAATAAGACCGATTTGCAAAAAATTCTGGCACAACGCAATGGCAGTTCCAGAGTAGCACAATCTTCACAAAATATTAATATGACCAGAAACGGTTCCATATTTAATATGGCACGCCCAGATCAAACTACAACACAAAACAACACAAATAGAACAAACTTTTTCACAACGAACAACAAAACAGAAGATAGTGACAAATCAACACAACAAAATACAAGTCAAGAAATAAGTGTTTCCGGAGGAAAATCAGCAGCTGCAAGTGCCGAATCAACCGCAACCGAAGCCAAATCAGGCACTACACAAACCGAAAGAAATACAAAAGAAGTAAATTCCATAGCAAGTGATAGTAAAAAACTTTCTAAATCAACCAAAGCAAGCGAAAAAGAAATGAAAGCAACCCTAAAACAAAATCAACGCTTGGTTGAAAAAAATAATAAAGAAATTCAAAAAATGGCAGAAGAAGTTGAAACCGAAAGCGCAGCAATGGATTTAATTTCTTCTGAAATTGAAACTTTGACAGCTGAACAAGAAGCGCAAAAATATAGTTCATTCTCTTTGAAACTTGCAGGAGAAGAATCTTCATCCCCACAAACAAGATCTATGAGCGCACCTCAAAACGCTCCGCAGTCTTCAGGATCTTCTGACGCAGAGCAAAAAATCAACAGTTTAGCTTCTCAAATGGATTCGAAATCCGCTAAAATAACTAAATACACAGGCAAAATTTCAAAATTACAGACATCTAATGACAAAGCAATAAAAACAATGAATCGGGTAAGTAAAACTTACCAAAAAACAGTCGCAAAAACACAAAAAACACTTGAAACAAACCAATCAACTACTGATAAAGTAATGAATGTAGCAAACAAAGTTGGTGAAATTTCACAATACACTTCACTAACAGGTCAAGGAGTTCAACTTGTGGGTAAAGGCATGCGAGCTCTTGGACAAGCATTGTTAAGTAATCCATATACCGCAGCTGCGGGAGGAGCTCTTGTAAGTGCTAGTGTTCCGGTTGAATCAACAGGTGTAACTGTCGAAACAGTAGGCAACTATGGATCCACTGCAGCATCAGTTACAAAAGCTGCATGTTCAGCAGCAAACGGTGATTTAGCAGGTGCATTAACTAATGCAGCATCAGCTATAATGACAGGAGCTTCAGCAGCTCAAGGAACAAAAGAAATGGCTTCAGGATTCACTAGTATTAAAAATAAAGCAACTGAAGCAATGCAAAAAGGTCTTGAAAAACAGGCTTCTAATCAACTTGCAAAAGCAAATATGGATAAAATGAAAGATGCAGGCTTCAGTAAAGGTCAAATCAAGGATATAGCTACTAATGAAACAGCAGGCTCAATGACGGGACAAACTATGGACCAAATGAAAGCAAGCATAAAAGGGGACAACAGCCTTGTAAATAATGCCATTCAAAACGGTCAAAGCGGAATGAGTGCGGCCCAAGAATCAGTACAAAATGCACAATCAGCATTTAGTAGTACAACTGAAGGCATGACACAAAAAGCCATTGATAAAGGTCTTAAACAAACAACCAAAGCCGCTACAAAATCTGCAGTAGGCCAATCAAGTATAAACGCATCACAGAGATTAGCGGAAAATGCAGGTAAAACAGCTGCAAATGCGACTCAAATGGCTAAAGATGGTAAGATGATGGCATATGCGCAAAAAGCCGCAAGCAGCTTACAAATGGCAGGTTCTATGGTTGCACAATTCCAACAAACACAAGCTTTAGAAGAACCTTCCGGTGGCAATGCTTATAGAGATTGGGCAAGACTTGACAGAATTCATTCCAACAGGAAAATTATGGGTAGATATGCAGCATAATTGATATATTTTTTTACTCATTACCGTAAATTTTAACAATTAAAAAAGACCAACCATTAAATGGTTGGTCTTTTAGATTACATTCAACTTATTTATCTCATTGTAATGTTATTACTATTTGCTTCTTCAAGAAGTATATTCATATAGAGCAATTTGTTTGCTGTCGCTCTGTCAAGGTTTACAAACTCTGCACCTGCTCTTACATCGGTTGCAGTAACGATTTTTACATCTGCACTGATATCCAAATCACCGTATGAAATCTGTACAGGAACCACATCTCCGACTTTCAACTGATTATGGTGCTTAACAGCTATACCACCTCTTGAAATATCAAGTAATGATTCGATTTGTGCATTTTGCTGTAACTCAACCGGATTACGGTTACCTGCAACTTGGAATCTCATATATTGACGTTTATCAATTGATGGGATATTTTCATCTAACACATTACGTTGGATATATGTCTGTTTACCGGTATCTCTGTCGTATGACGGATCATCATCAGTGTCAGTATCTGTATCTGAATCCATATCATTATCAGTATCGGTATCGGTGTCAGTATCTGTATCTGAATCAGAATCCATATCGGTATCAGTATCAGTATC
>CALVBY010000010.1 GCA_944325905.1 Candidatus Gastranaerophilales bacterium
TTTACAATTGAATATTTTGGGCGATTGGCACTCTGCCGAACAAACGATTGAGTATCGTTTGTGAGAGGGGTAGCGCACTCTCAACATTTACAATTGAATATTTTGGGCGATTGGCGCAGTTGGTAGCGCACTTGAACGACATTCAAGGGGTCACAAGTTCGAGCCTTGTATCGCCCACCATTTTTGGGGCGTTAGCGCAGTTGGTAGCGCACGACACTGGCAGTGTCGGGGTCAGGGGTTCGAATCCCCTACGCTCCATTTTTTATATCCGGTAATCTATACCAAAACTTTCTAATATACCATTATAAAAATCGCCGTGCTTTTTCAAATCTTTATTTTTTAAATCCATACACAATGTGGCCGGTAAATTTGCATCATCAATAGATATATTATTGTGAATAACACGACTCAAATAAGTATCATACAATTTATCAGCTTCTTTAATCGCTTCTTTTCCGCCAGAAGTCAATTTGAACATCAATTTTTTTGCACTAATTTTTAAATCTTCAAAAGGAGTATTAGACCTTATGATACTGTTCATATAAATATACGCGTTTTCTTTGTTTGTACAATCCGTTCTGAATCCTTTATTAAAATGGAATCGGATTGCTTGAGGTAAAGCATCCAAGTAAATATTCTTTGCTTTATTTTCCTTCATCATCATAACGGAAATTGCGTGCAAAAGCCCGCCTATACCTCTCCTTTTAAATTCCGGTTGAACTTCCATATCTACACACTTAATTCTGTCTTTTGATTTTATAAGCATGTCATAGCCGAGTTCTCTTTCACCTTTTCTTACTGAAATAATTTGAGAAAATTCATCAAATTTAGCTACCAAACCATCCTTCAATTGCATAGTCTGAGGGAATTTAAGATTATAGCCATCAAATGTTTTAATATTACTCCATTTAACCATACCTTGATAAAGTAAAAACGAAAAAAAAATTGCCATCCGGCAATTCAAACTTAACATTTATTAAAAAAGGCGACACCCGGATTCGAACCGGGGGTAAAAGCTTTGCAGGCTTCTGCCTTACCACTTGGCCATGTCGCCGTCCTCGTTTCTTTATAATAAAAAAGACATAAACAAATGTCAAGATAACCTATTTATCAAAATCGAATAAAGATTTAATAGGAATCTGTAAAGCATTAGCAATCTTGATAAGAGCCTTTAAACCAGGTTTGCTGATATTCACCTCTATTTTCCCCAAGTAATCTAAACTTATACCGGCGTTTTCTGCAAGCTTTTCTTGTGTCAAATGGGCATTTTCACGGAGATATTTAATACGTGTTCCTAAGCTTTTATAAAACAATTTTTCATCCATTTGACAATTTTACTGGATATGATAACATAATTTTACTGTATAATATCCAGTAAAGAATATATCTACAGGCGACGTATAATTATAGTATAACATACTATAAATCATAATTGGGAGAATATATGAAAAAAGCTTTTACTTTAGCAGAAGTTTTAATAACATTGGGTGTTATAGGCATAGTCGCAGCTTTAACAATACCGACTCTCATATCAAATTATCAAGAAAAACAAACCGTAACAAGAGTTAAAGAAGCATACACTTTATTAAATAGTGCAGTACAAATGGCAGTAGTTGAACATGGGCCAGTAAACACATGGCTTACCGGTTCAATTACGGACGACGGGGACTTAAGTTATGAAACATTTTCTCCAATGCTTTTTGAAAAAATTATTCCACATTTAAAAATTGTTTTCAAATGCACCGATATTTTGGAATGTCGACGTCACGCTTACACTTACAGTAATTTAATAGGAACATCTGCAATGTGGATTATGAATTATACAGGGGCAAAACTTTCAAATGGTACATACATTCAAATCCAATCAACGGGTTCATGCACATCTCAATTTGAGATCCAAAATGCATGTGGAACTATACGAATAGACGTAAACGGCCCAAATCCGCCGAATCAAAGGGGAAAAGATATCTTCCTGTTTGCTATAAATAATAAAGGATATGTACTACCAAATAAATTTAATTCACAAAGATGTAACTTGGTAGACGATACATATGTAAATGGCGATGCCTGTACTGAATGGGTAATTTTAAAAGGAAATCTTAATTACTTAAAATGTGACGGGCTAAGCATTAATGGCAAAGATACTTGTGATTAGTACAATGATTCTATAACTATAAAAGAGTGCGTCTGCTATTATATATACCAAACGCACTCTTCTTTATGACATTTACCTCTATTATTTGTTAGAATAGTAATCTCTTACAACACCTTCATAAGCATCGATGTAGATTTTCTTGATATCTTCCATCAACGGATATGCAGGGTTTGCACCTGTACATTGATCGTCAAATGCCAATTCAACCATTTCATCAAGTTTGTCGTAGAAGTCTTTTTCTTTTACGCCAAATTCTCTGATAGATTTTGGCAAGTTGATAGCATCTTTCAATCTTGTAATTTCACTTAATAACAATTCAACTTTTTCGTCGTCATCTTTACCACCCAAACCAAGTTCGTCTGCTATTTGACCATATTTAGCCTTAGCGTTAGGGAACTTATATTGAGGGAAGATACATTGTTTTTTCGGACAATCAGTTGCGTTGTATTTAATTACTTGATTAATCAACAATGCATTAGCAACACCGTGAGGGATATTAAACATCGCACCCAGTTTGTGTGCCATAGAGTGGCACAAGCCTAAGAATGCGTTTGCAAATGCCATACCAGCTATTGTTGCTGCATAGTGCATTTTTTCTCTTGCAATAGGATCGTTTGCACCTTCGTTGTAAGAACGTTCCAAATATCTGAATATCAATTTTGTTGCTTCCAATGCATTTGAATTTGTGAAGTTTGTAGCCATAGCAGACACATAAGCCTCAATTGAGTGAACTAAAGCATCAATACCAGAAGCTGCTGTCAAACCTTTTGGCATACCATCAACAAAATTAGGATCAATAATTGCCATATTAGGTGTCAAAGCATAATCAGCAATCGCATATTTTACGTGAGTTTCATCATCTGTAATGATTGCAAACGGTGTAACTTCTGAACCTGTACCTGAAGTTGTAGGGATAGCAACCATTGTTGCTTTTTTACCTAAATCAGGGATTCTACAAATTCTTTTTCTGATATCCATAAATCTCATTGAAATATCTTCGAATACTGTATCAGGCTGTTCATACATTAACCACATAATTTTTGCAGCATCCATAGGAGAACCGCCACCTAATGAAATAATTACATCAGGTTCATATGGTCTTATTATTTCCATAGCTTGATTTATTGTTGATAATGTTGGATCCGGTTTTACATCAAAGAAAATTTGGTGATCAATACCGATTTCATCCAATACATTAACTATGCTGTCAACAGCTCCTGAATTGAATAAGAATCTGTCTGTAACGATGAATGCACGTTTTTTACCTTGAAGTTCACGAAGAGCAAGATCAACTGCACCTCTTTTGAAGTAAACTTTTGGAGGAACTTTGAACCATAGCATATTTTCTCTCCTTTCAGCAACTGTCTTGTAGTTCAATAAGTTTTCAACGCCTATATTACCTGATATAGCGTTTTTACCCCAAGAACCGCAGCCTAGAGAAAGAGACGGTTCGAGTTTAAAGTTATATAAATCACCAATACCACCTTGTGCTGATGGTGAGTTAATTAGAACTCTGCAAGCTGGCATTCTTTCAGAAAATTTATCAACTCTTTCTTGACTACGAGTATCAGTATAAAGATCTGCAGAGTGACCTGCGCCACCTTTTGAAACTAATTCGTATGTCATTTCAGTAGCTTCTTCAAAATCTTTTGCTCTGTACATTGTCAAAATCGGTGATAATTTTTCTCTTGAGAACGGATCTTCCCAATCAACTGAAGGCCTTTCCGCTAACAGAATTTTAGCTGTAGCAGGAACTTTAAATCCTGCAAGTTCTGCAATTCTATGCGCAGGTTGACCAACAATATCAGGATGTGCTGTGCCACGTTTAGGATCGATAAATGGAAGATCAATCATTTTCTTTTCATCAGCAGCACTTAAAAGATATGCACCTCTATATATGAATTCTTTTTTAACTTCTTCGTAAACTTCGTCAACAACAACAACTGATTGTTCTGATGCACAAATCATACCATTATCAAATGTTTTTGACATCATAATTGAAGATACAGCCATCTTAATATCAGCTGTTTCATCAATAACAGCAGCAGCATTACCAGGACCAACACCTAATGCAGGGTTACCTGATGAATAAGCAGCCTTAACCATACCAGGGCCACCTGTTGCTAAAATACAAGAAATTGAATCATGTTTGATTAATTGATTTGTCAATTCTATAGCTGGCTTGTCAATCCAACCTATTATATCTTCAGGAGCACCTGCTTTTACAGCAGCTTCAAGAACTAATTTTGCAGCTGCAATTGTGCATTTTGTAGCTCTTGGGTGTGGTGAAAATATAATTGCGTTTCTTGTTTTCAAAGCTATCAATGATTTAAAAATAGCTGTTGAAGTAGGGTTAGTTGTAGGAATAATACCTGCGATAACACCTAGAGGGTCAGCAACAACTTTAATACCATTTGCTTTATCTTCTTTTATAATTCCGCAAGTTTTAGCATTTTTGTGCTTGTTATAGATGTATTCTGAAGCAAAGTGATTTTTAATAATTTTGTCTTCCAAAACACCCATACCGGTTTCTTCTATAGCCATTCTTGCTAAAGGAATACGAGCTTTGTCAGCAGCAGTCGCAGCAGCCTTGAAAATAGCATCTACTTGTTCTTGTGTGAAAGTTGCATAAATCTTTTGAGCTTTTTTAACTCTTTCGATGAGCAACTCTAATTGTTCTGCGTTGTCAACAAGGTTAGACTTATTCAAAGCCTTTTCCAAGTTCTCAACATTCTTTTTGCTCTTTGTGGTCATAATATTTTATCTCCTTTTAATTATATTTTGGTGTTCTCGGGGTTGTAATTATAACATAAAACCCTTACGAATTTTATCGTGATTTATTTCACAATTACATTATAAAACAACAACAAACAAAAAGCAAGTGTAATTTATACAATCTTTATTTTTTCTTTATAACAAGTCTAACAAACTTTTCAGCTATACAGATGAAACAATTGTAATAAAAATAATGTATAATCGAGTTATGAAAAATCTATTAAGAAAAATTCTATATTATTGCCTATCAATAAAAGAAAAAGCAATTGTCTACAGGCTGGGCGGTAGCTTAAAAAGCTCTTATCGCAATAAAACTTCTAAGACAATTATATCCCCTACCGAGCACATGACTCTTAGCCTGCAAACCGAAAAGAACCGAGAGCTGGTAAGAAAAAACGTCGAAGACATTGTAAAAAACTGCAATAATGACCCTGATAAACTTATTGAATATATCAATGCAGCAAATACAAAAGTTTATAAGATAAAAAATGCAGAAAAATTTTTAAAAGCAATAGGCGAAGAAGAAGGTCTTGTTTGTGAGCTTAAAGGTCTTACCGCACTTTATTTAAACCTGTTTACAAACAATAAATTTTCATTTTCAACACAACCAATGTTTGTTTTTAATACCGGAAATATTGATCCTTATTATATGTTACACCAGTTTTATAAATGGTATTCTTTAAAGATGAATTTACCGGGATTTGACTACAAAACACAAAAAAATTTCAAGAAATATCTTAAAAATGTCAACGATAAAACACTAAACAGATTATCCTTGGAAGAAACTCTTGCTTTAACAGAGGCAGTTACTCGAGACCAAGAAGCTACAGACTTTGCACTATCTTATTTACAAAAAACAAAAGGTTCGCAAAACGTTCATAAAAAAATGACAGAAGGCGGAGCAAGCATTTAAAAAGGAGCTTTTCAGCTCCTTAGTTATCTTTCACAACGGTGTATCTGTAATATTCTGACCAAGCCCTGTACCCTCCATTCATCATAACACATGGATACTCATAGTTTGCAAGCGTTAAACAAGCAAAAGCCGCTGCAGAACAATATTCACAACATCCATATACTACAGTAAGTTTTTCCTTGGATAACTTATCTGTATTTTGATCAATTTCATCTTTAGGTATTGATATCGCCATTGGAATGTGGCCTTCATTATATTTTTCAGAATTACGAACATCAACTATAACAATGTCTTCTTCATCAATAAGTTTTTTAAGCTGTTGTGGACCTATAATATACGCTAATTTCTGCGTAAAAAATTCTTGTGCCGATTTTGAATCAAATCTTAATTCTTTAATTTTTTCATGCATAAAAAATATCCTTTCTTTTACTGAAAGGATAAATCAGTCCTATAAAAAAAAACTTAGCAATTTGGGGTAAATTGCTATAGTTAATTGGGGTAAGTAGTTAAGGATTCTATGCATCACTTAAGCCATATAAGGCAAGTGGATGTATGAAGCTTCTGCTTTATTAGATTCTTTTTCCGGTGAAAATAGTATATTATAAGCCTTGGCAAACTTGCAACCTAAAGCCTTTAAAGGATTAGATTGTACCGCATCTGCGTCCTGTGTACGTCTCAAATTCTTTTCAAAGTTCAACTTATCTGAATTTTGCAAAGATAAAAGACCAACTTTTGGGGTAATATTGTTTAAATTTCCTTCACCGAAGGTTATGTGTTTAGTTGTTATATTTTGTATTGATGTTACTCTCATTTTTCTTACCTCCCTTCGAGGTTTTATTTATTAAGTGTTTTTTTAACACTTCATCTTAACAATTTCACTATATACTATAAAATATTTTTTGTCAACCCCTTTTGTAAACTTATATTAAGAGGCTTAAGTTATAGATTTTACAAGCATTTTACCATAAAGTGGCAAAAGTACACTTATTCGCGGGTTTACGTCTAATACCCTACCCACCCAGATAGCCAAGTAGTTAACAAAAAATTAACAGAAAATCACCCAACCGGATGACTAATTCAAGCTTACAGGCTAATTGAATAATAAAAAAGATTTTAATTTAATATAATTAAATCTTTTTCATACTTCCAGCTATTCTTAATTCCAATGGGAGCATTTGCTCCCTTTTTTTTACTTTAAAGCAAAGAGTCTTGAAAGAACCTGATTAAACATCAGGCAAATCACCTTTTACATCTGCAACAACATCACTTTCCAAACCAAATACTGTATGCAAAGCTTTAACAGATTTTTGTGCATCCATTTTATCAACCAAACAGCTTATCTTAATCTCACTTGTTGAAATCATCTTGATATTTACGCCCAATTTAGCAAGCGTTTCAAACATAGTTGAAGCTATGCCGGGTCTATCAATCATGCCTGCACCCACAATTGAAACTTTTGCAATTTCTGCATCCACTTTAATATCACTTGCCCCAATTGTATCTTTTAATTTATCCAAAGTAGCAAGGGTTTTTGGCAAATCACTGGAATCGACTGTAAACGCTATATCATTTGTGTTAGAAACTTTTCTTGCGTAAGATTGAATAATCATATCTACGGAAATATTTTCATCAGCCAAAGAAGTAAACAAATTTGCAGCAATACCGGGCTTATCCGGCACATCACAAACCACAATTCTTGCTTGACTTAAATCTGCAGCGACGCCTGCAACCGGTTTATGTAATTCCATTTTATCAACTCCCAAAATTAAAGTACCCATGTCTTCAAGTTTAAAACTGCTTCTTACACGCAAAGGAACCGAGAACTGCTTTGCAGTTTCAACACTTCTCGGATGCAAAACATTTGCACCGGCATGGGCCAATTCCAACATTTCTTCGTAAGAAACTTCAGTCAATTTTGATGCGTTAGGTACAACTCTAGGATCAGTTGTATAAACCCCTTCGACATCCGTATAAATATCGCATCTTTCAGCATTAAGAGCAGCAGCCAAAGCAACTGCTGAAGTGTCAGAGCCACCGCGTCCTAAAGTGGTAATCTCACCGTCTTCTGTTACCCCTTGAAATCCGGCTACAACAATTATCTTGCCAGCTTCAAGATTTTTTCTTAGTTTCTCAGTTTTAATATCAACAATTCTTGCTTTTGAGTGTACATTTTCTGTCATGATACCAACTTGCGTTGCATTAAAACTAATAGCATCATAGCCTTCTGCCTGAATAGCCATTGTTAAGAGCGCAATAGAAACACATTCTCCGGTTGACAAAAGCATGTCCATCTCTCTACTTGAAGGATTTGGAGAAAGCGCCTTCGCCATTTTAACCAAATGATCAGTAGTGTGGCCCATCGCTGAAACAACCACAACAACATCGTTCCCATTTTGTTTTTCTCTTATTACAACTTTCGCTACATTCTTGATTTTATCTGTATCTGCAACAGATGTACCACCAAATTTTTGAACAATTATCTTTCTCATTAATTCTCTTTTATATTCTTTAAAATTACTTCTAACTCCGCCCTAAGTTCGGGGTATTCAAATTCTGTTATCTTATCTGCAATAGAAATTGCTTCCTTAACATTATATTCACAAACGTTTTCTTTGACAAGTATGTAACTAACATAAAATAATAAATTTAATATTTCTTGATTTACAGGCTCAAGTTTTGCAGCTTTTCTCAGTTTTCTTTGAGCATCTTTATAATCTTTTTTAGACATCAAGTATTTAGCGTATTCCAAGTATGCTTGAGTACATAATGGATTGAATTTAATCATCTTATCATAAGAATCTCTTGCCATTTCATCATTTTTCAAACTTTGATAACATTTGGCTAATCTAAAGTAGTTATATACATCCTTAGGATCTTTATTTAAGGCTTCTTTAAAACAATTAACAGCTTCTTCTACTTTTCCGTATGCAAAGGCAGATATTCCTTTTGCTTCTACTAAAAACACCCCGTCATAATCTTTTTCTTCAGCAAAATTAATAAAATTATATGCTTTTTCAAAGTCTTTAGTCTCAGCAGCACATAAAGCCATGCCCGCTTGCGCATCAGCATTTTCCAAATCTTCCAGTAAAACTTTTTGGTACATTTCTTTTGCTTCTTCAAACCTACAAAGCCGAATAAGAGCATTACCCCACTCGAGATACAAAAGCGAATTAACCAACTCATTATCTTTTGCCATGGCGAAATACTTGTTAGCGTTGTCATAATCATATTCCATGGAGTAAATTTTCCCTAGCAACAGATACGCAGGAAGCATGTTCGAATTAAAATCAATTGACTGTTTTGCGTACCTTTTGGCAGTTTCATAATTCTCCTTGAGAAAGAATAAGTTTGCAAACTCATACGCACAACTTTCGTTTGGATTAACATTCATTAAAAAACTAAGTTTTTTTTCAGCATCGTCATACATATTCAAACGCACTTCAACAATTGCTGATAAAAGCATCGCCGCAAAATTATACCTATTAATTTTTGTAGCGTTAATAAATTTTTCGTGTGCTTTGGGATATTTTTTTTGTTTTAATAAAGCCATACCCCAAGCCGTTAATATATCTGTATTTAATGGAGAAACCTTGTCCGCAATTTCCAAAGATTTTTCAGCTTCTTCGTACTGCTTGAGTGAAATTTGAGCAAGCCCCAACTTATGCCAAACATTCTTGTCTTGAGGATTAATATTTGCAGATTTCTTATACGCTTCAATTGATGCGGACAAATCTCCCAACCTCTCCTCTACAACCCCTAAATATTTATAAACGAGGGCATCGTTTCTGGTCAATTCCAAAGCCTCAAGTAAAACACCTTTAGCTTCCATATATCTGGATTTTTCCATAAGATTCCTTGCTCTATTAACATAGGCCAATGAAGGAATAGTTTGATTGCCTGTTTCTTCCTTATAATTGTTAACAGAAGAATTCAAATCTTTTATCTTTTCCGAAATATTCTTTAACCAACCAAACAATCGACTACCTCTCTGAAAGCTCCCGCGCCGCCTTCTGCTTCCGTAACCTGTATATTACTAACATCTCTGACCTTTTTTACGGCATGCGGAACAGTAACCTTATATTTTGCATATTCCATACAAGCCAAATCGTTAACATCATCTCCGATGTACACAAATTCGTCTAACGATAAATTATATTTTTCTACAATAGATTTTAAAACATCAATCTTTATTCTGATATTTTGGTGAACTTCTTCAATTTGAAATCTTTTTGCCAAAGTTTCTATAGCATAGTTTTTTTCACCGGAAATTATTGCAATATTGAACCCGTTTTTTTTCAATATTGAAACACCCATTATGTCTTTGAAATTTAGCTTTCGAGAAATTACACCATCATCAGATATGTACGCACAATTATCGGTCATGATTCCGTCAAAATCTGTTATAACCCATTTTATACTTTCCGACAACTTAATCAAATGACAAATCTCCCTGTATCTGTTATAATTATACCATAAGATAGGTGTAATACAAATGATTTCATACATTATCAACAGCGGATTAATATTAGTTTTTGTAATATTGTTTTTTATCACAAGAAACACGAACAAACGCTGGTCTAAAATTAATGATTATCTTGGAACCGTAACAAATACGGTAAATTCTGTAAGATACGGGAATTTAACGACCAAAATAGAAAAACTTGAGCATCCTACTTATCAAAATGTCACTGACAGTATTAACCGTATGGTTGAAACACTTAACGACCGCGAAAAAATGATTATTGAATATCAGGCTGAACTTATGAGACAAAACAGACTTCTTGAATCTGTCATAAACTCTCTATCTGACGGCATTTTGATTATAAATGACCAATGTGAAATACTTCGAGCAACACCAAAAGTTTCAACTTGGTTTGGGGTAAAAGGTAAGAATTTAGTTGGAAAGAATATTTTTGATTTTATACAACTTGCAGAAGAAACTGAAATTGAAAATCTTTTATGTAATGATGTTTTTATAAAACATACGCCGACAAATAACTTTGTTATAAGTGCACAGAAATTAAAAACCGATGATAAGAAGCAACGATTTGTTTTGCTAATAAAAGACGTAACAAATGAAAGAGAAATCGAAACATTAAAAGAAGACTTTGTCGCAACTTTAACCCACGACTTAAAGGTTCCGATTGTAGCGGAAGCGAATATAGTGGAATTTCTTCTTGAAGGAAAATTCGGAGAAATTACAGAGAAACAAAAAGTTGCTCTATTAAATATGCAAACTTCAAATAAAGAACTAATTGATCTTGTACAAATTCTTCTGGAAACATATAAAATCAAAGAACACGGTATCAAATTATTAAAAGAAACTATCGTTCTAAACCCGTTCATAGAAACAATAATCTCTGAAATGCAGCCTATTGCAAATAAATCAGGCATTACAATTGACTTTAAACCGGAAAGAACTTTAACTGTCAATGCTGACCCAATACAATTAAACAGAGTAATTAAAAACCTGATTTCAAATGCAATTTCTCACAGTAATACAAAAGAGCGCATAGATATAAAAACAGGAGAACTCAAAGGTTATATAACAATATCTGTAATCGACTACGGACAAGGCATATCTAAAGAGGAAATTAAAATGATATTTAACAAATATTATTCTGCTGCAAAAAAATTCCGAAAAATAGGCACGGGCTTAGGACTTTACCTTTCACAACAAATTGCCCAATCTCATGGTGGTGAAATAACTGTCACAAGCGAAGAAAATGTAAGAACTGAATTTATGGTAAAATTACCGGTATAGAAAGCCTTGTTTATGAAAAAATTTTTAGTAAACCTTTTAGATTGGATATACAAAAAAAGATGTTATTTTTGTAAAAATTCCAAAGAGTCTTTAAGAATGTGTTCAAAGTGTTACGACGCGCTCACCCCTTTACCCGTAAATGTAAACAGAATAATAAACGGAATAAATGTATTCTGCGCAGGGAATTATTCAAAAGAACTGCAAAAACTTATACGAGGACTTAAATATCACAAGCAAAAGGACTTGGCCTTTTATCAAGCAAAATTCATGTACGAATATTGGGAAAAGTTTAATTATAAAGAAGATTTTCAGGTAGTACCGGTTCCACTCCATAAAAAAAGACTTAAAAAAAGAGGTTATAACCATATGGAACTTGTAGCAGAACAGTTCTGTTATTTGACAGGATATGAACCTAATTTTGAGTTTATAGAAAGAACTAAGGATACAAAGCCGCAATACAGATTAACCAAAAAACAGCGTGCACAAAATCTTCACAAAGCCTTCAAAATTGATAAATCTAAATATATTCCTAATAAAAAAATACTTTTAATTGACGACATATGTACAACCGGTTCAACATTCGAAGAAATTATCAATGAATTAAAAGAGAACGGAATTTGTGATATAATTTGTTTTGCCACAACAACACCTTTTTAATTATGATATTAAAAGCTTTTTCAAAATATTTAAAACAACATAATTCAGACATAATCCAGAATAAGACAACTGCCACAAAATTGCTTTGCAAATGGATTAGATATGTTAAGCATAAAACACCTAAAAGTCATGTAGAAAAAATTATACACCACGAAATTATGCTTGCAGAAAATAATTCCGGAGATTTTCTTATAGTAGGTAAGTCTGAAAGCGGCAGGGTTCTTGTGAATGCTCTTAACAATTTTGCCATTAGTTATGAAAACTACATTATGAGCAAATGGCTTGCAGATAAAAAATCAAATCATTTTACTGATTATACAGATAATACAAACTAATTACCAAATTGGCGGATTTTATTTAAATTTCCTAATCATACAATATTTTTGAAGAAAAGGGGATTTATAATGAGTACAATATATACCGCACCAATTTGTGAATTAAAGGAATTTAACAATCTTTTTATAGAACTTACTGCTAAAAATTGTAATCAACGATGCAAACATTGCTATATTGATTTTCCACTTAACAAAAACGTGAAGGATTTTATTTCAATAGACACCATAAAAGAAGCCTTAAATGATACCTTAAATGAAAATCTTGAATGCATATACCTTACTGGTGCCGAACCGATGACACACCCGGACTTTAATAACATTTTGAGACTGTGCTTAAAAAGATGCAATGTTTGCATATTTACAAATGGTTCTTTTATCAACGAAAAAAAAGCAAGATTTTTAAAAAGAGTAGAAGGTGAAAGTAATTTTGAAATAATTTTTAAATTAAGCATAGACCATTATAATGAAGTAAAAAGTGATGATATAAGAGGCAGAGGTACATACAGACAAGTACTTCACGCAATAAAAAGTCTTGTAAAGTACGATTTTAACCCAATTTTGTGTATAACTGACTATTACAACGAAGGTAGTGAAACTCTTATTTCAGAATTTAAAAAGGAGGTCTGTAACAAAATAGGTTTTGCCGCAAAAGATAACAACTTTAAAATTAACAAATGGCATAATAAAAATAATCATTCCGAAAATACTGAAACTTTTTCTTGGAAAACACTTGATTGTGAATACGGTAGAATACTTACTGAAAAAGGCATCTACACATGTCCATTTCTCGCAAATGATCACAGAGGCAGATGCGGAAGTAGTTTCAAAGATTTTTCACACAAAAACAACCTTGAAACAGATTACTGCCAAACTTGTATAAAAAATAAAGAAGCTCTTTTCGGTATAAATTATAGCCTTTTTAAAGAATAACTACTTCTGAGCATATAATTTTAACTGGAATTTGATAATCAAAATTTTCTTATCTTTTTGATAAGGAACAATTTCAAATGATGATATATCTAAGAAATGTTCATGCTTGTATAATTCTTTTAAGAATCTTTCAAAATCCTTGTAAGTAGCAATCATCTCAATATCAAGTTTTGCGACATTATACTTATCCGGAACATTCTTCACAAAATTATCATCTTTTGGATCGTATTCATACTTTATAGAACGAGTTTTTATTGCATTCCCACGAATCAATGTTAAAATTTCAGCAAATTCATTTGCGATAACAGATTCCGTATCCATTCCCTGTTCAATAGGTTTATAAAAAGGCTTGGCAGTATTTTTGCTTTCAGCTTCCGCCTTTGCCGTTTTATCCTTTAAATTTTGTAACGTACGTTCCTTGTCAGCCAATGATGTAACTGCGGCAGAATAATCACTGGAAATTTTATATATATTTGTTACAATAGGAACCACACGACTTATAATAACTCCAAATATAACCAATGTAAGGAGCAATATCATAATTATGGATTTAAATTTTCTAAAATAAACTTCTATTTCTTGCATCTGATTATCCTTATAAATTAGCCCCCATTAATATCAACAGGTTCTAAATCGTTTACCTTCTTTGTCTTTGTAGATTTTTTACCACCTGAAGCTTTTTCCCCTGAAGCAGCAGACTCATCTTCTGTTTTAGCTGTAGACGACTTAGCAGCAGACGGATTAATCTCACCTTCTGTCATATTAGTTATTTCAAATTCATAAGTTGTAGGACCATTTGATACTACTGCATCGTCAATGGATGAAGATGTCATTTCTAACTTATGAAGACGTAATTGAGAATCAACCAAATAATCTTTCATATTTTTAAAGAAGATGTAAATATCCTCAACATTTTCCGAAACACCTTTTATATCAATTTTGCCAGTTTCTTTCACCATAAAATAAGTAATCCAAAGATCTGCAGGTACAGATTCACCCAATGCGGAATAAGAAATAAGCTTGTTTCTGTTATATTTTATAACATTTTCAATCTCGGTTTTAACAACAAAACTTCCTGAAGCAGAAGCCTGCTCTGTTAGCTTTTTAATCTCAGCATCAATATTTTTTATTTTCGAATTAATTTCATCTAATTTAGCCTGATTTTTCTTCTCAACGACAGGCAAAGTTAACATTGCAACCAATGCAGGAATAATCAATAAACCTGCTACTACAAACGACATCTTCTTTAAAACTGTCTCTGTTAAAACTATCTCTTTATCGTTAAAATGGAAAGACAAAGTCTCTTCACTACCACTTGAAAATTCCGATACTTTATTTTCCGAAAAATCAAGCTTTATAGGATAATTATAACTTTTTGAAACAGCAATACCAACCGACTCCAGAGAAATTTTCATCACTTGATCCGGTAAAATATTTAAACTTACCGGTAATATTTCTCTCTTCCTGAAGCTGTTATTCTCAAGAAAATCTATTTTGCCTTCAAATTGAAGCTTTGAAGTTAAATGCTCCGCACTGACCAAATCAGTTTCTGAAACAATATAAAGATAATTTGTTGGGAAATTCATCATAGCAATTTGCACTGAGGCACTAATTGCTTCGTATATTTCATCCAACTCATATGTTTTCAACGCCAAAGGTTCTTCATAATAGTCAACAATATTCTTACCAGACATTGCCACCAAATTATAACCCGTAGCATTAACTATCATCAAATTCCAAGGAGTACCTTCTTGCATTTGAGCTTCCGTCAATCCGGCAAAAGACAGCGCCCTTAAGGCAGAAACTAAGGAAATTTCAACTCCGCTCAAGGTAGCGCCTAACTCTGTTAAAATTTCTTTAATTTTATCCACAGCAGGTTTCTGCACAGCAGAATAAAATATTGTACGAGTATCAGAAGCTGAACTTGACGATCCATCAAACCAACTTACAACAGGCTCGCAACGTTTGAAAATATAAGCCTGCTCTACCTCTGAAATTACAGCTTCAGTAACACCTTCATCATTAAGTAACAAAGGCAAATCCACCTTGCCGAAATGAACCATTGGTAAATTTAAAACAATGTTACATTTCGGACTAATATTTAATTCTGAAAACAACTCTTCTAATGTTGTTTTAAAATCATCATAATTAGATATTTCTCTCATGGAGTCACTATACTCAAGTGGCTTGTGTCCATATGTTTTAACCGATTTAATAACAGGATCAACCTGTATCAACTCCAAGCCAACACCCGGAGTTACAGACAAATATACAACCTCTTTGCTACCGGCACCTAATTGTGCCAATAAATCATTTATAAACTTCTCTATCATAATTTCCGTTAACTTGCACTTAATTCATATTTTTATTATACAATATATTTTATAAACATCTCAAATTTAACATAAATTTACACTACACGGAGGATATAAACCTTGATGGATAGTATTATTGAAAAAATTAATAAATTAAAGAGAGAAAAAAATGCAGTAATTCTTGCACATTGCTACCAAAATATTGAAATAGATGAAGTAGCTGATTACGTTGGTGATTCCCTATATCTAAGCCAAATGGCAGCAAAAACAAATGCAGAAATAATAGTTTTTGCAGGTGTTTATTTCATGGCACAAACAGCCAAAATACTATCCCCCGATAAAAAAGTTCTTTTACCGCGCTTAGAATCCGGATGTTTAATGGCCGATATGGTTAATTTGCAACAATTAAGAGAATTTAAATCAAAATATCCGAACATTCCGACTGTTTGCTATATAAATTCAACGGCTGAAGTTAAATCAGAGTGCGATATATGCTGCACAAGCTCAAACGCAATAAAAATAGTAGAGAGCTTAAAAACAGACAAAGTATTATTCTTGCCAGACACATACTTAGGCAAGTGGGTAGAATCAAAACTTGATGGAGTTGAAGTAATAACATATCCCGGATATTGCCCGACACATTTGAGAATAAAAGCTGATGATATTTTAAAAATGAGGGAAATGTATCCAGAAGCTAAAATCTTAACACACCCCGAATGCCACAAATCAGTTACTGAAATTTCAGATTATGTAGGTAGTACAACAGGAATTATGAAATATGCAAAAGAAAGTAATGCAAAACAATTTGTAATTGCAACTGAAAAAGGGGTTTATGACAGATTAAAAAGAGATATACCTGAAAAAGAATTCATAATGATAAAAGACAACATAATATGCCCAAATATGAAATGGCATACACTTGATGATATTTATAACGCTCTATCAAATGAAGAACATGAAATATCTGTAGATAAAACATTATCTAACAAAGCTCTTGGATGTATCGATAGAATGCTTGAGGTTTCAAAATAATGAATGACATCATTTTCGGAAAAAATTCAATTCTGGAAGCTCTGATTTCGGGCGAAAGAGAAATTAATAAAATACTTATTTCTAAAAACATCCATGGCGATTCTAAAATAAATAAAATTAAAGAATTAGCTCAACAAAATGGCATTGTTTATCAATTTGTAGCGAAGGAAAAATTCCAATCGTACGCCGAATTTAACCACCAAGGGATAATTGCCCTTGTATCACCAATACAATATACCGAATTTGAAGATTTTCTGGAAAAACCGCACAATAACGAAACTCTGGTAATTCTGGACGGGGTGGAAGATCCGCATAATCTTGGGGCAATGATAAGGACATGCGTATGTGCAGGGGTTAGTGCCATAATTATTCCATCAAGAAGAAATGTCTTAGTCAATTCAGTTGTTGAAAAAACAAGCGCCGGTGCAATAAATCATATCCCAATAATAAAAGTCAATAGCCTTGTTAGTGCTGTGCAAAAATTAAAAAATAGCGACTGGTGGATAATTGCGACAGATGCATCTGCAAAAGATAATTATTATAACATCAATTATTGCAATATGAATTCGGCAATAATTATGGGTGCTGAACACGCAGGAGTTTCAAAATCATTACTTAAACTATCAGATTTTATAGTAAAAATTCCTATGATGAATAATTTCAACTCCTTAAATGTTTCAAACGCTCTAAGCGCAATAATTTTTGAAGTTGTACGTCAACGCAACACAGAAGAGAGTAAAAAAGTTAAATAATTTTAACAAATAAGCTAATGCTTAAAAGTTATTGTAATATAAAGTCATGGAGTAAAAACATGAAAAAAGAATTTGAAAAATTCGGAATAATGACAGATGATATTTCCGATGAAAATATAGACTTTCATAAAATACAAACCGAAGACGATGATGACGAAAACGTACTTGAATCAGTGGAAGATCCAAAAGTTCAAGAAAGTCTGTCATCGGTTAATGCAGATGATAGTGTCAGAATTTATTTGCAACAAATAGGTAAAATTCCTCTTCTATCAGCTGAACAAGAGCTTGATTTAGCTAAGAAAATCAAGGATGAGCATGATGATTTTTCAAAAGATTTACTTGTAAACGCAAACCTAAGATTGGTCGTAAGTATTGCAAAAAAATATATAGGAAGAGGTTTATCATTTCTTGATTTAATTCAAGAAGGCAACATGGGACTCATGAAAGCCGCCGGAAGATTCGATTACACTAAAGGCTACAAGTTTTCAACTTACGCTACTTGGTGGATTCAACAATCAATAACCCGTGCAATTGCAGACAAGGCAAGAATTATAAGACTACCGATTCACATGATAGAATCTTTAGGTAAAATTCGCCGTGCAACTATAGACTTGACAACAGAACTGGGACATACACCTACAAAACAAGAAATCGCCTATAGGCTTGGCGTTCCTGTTACTAAACTAACATCGATTGTCAAAGCTGCACAATCAACTATAAGCATGGATACACCTGCAAGCTCTGATGAAGATGCAACAAAATTATCTGATTTTATAGTTGATGAAAGCACTATAACACCGGATAGCCGTGTATCACAAGAAAATTTATTAGAGGATATAAGACGAATTCTAAATCAATTAAGCCAAAAAGAACGCGATGTATTGATTTTAAGATATGGTTTAGATAATAACGGTGCAAAGAAAACACTTGATGAAATAGGTTCACAATACGGAGTTTCAAGAGAACGTATCAGACAAATTGAAAATCGCGCTATTGCTAAACTCAAAAAACTTTGCAAAAATAAAAAATTGACCGTGGGGTTGAAAAACTACTTCGGAGAATAATTTTCGTCTTTGCATAAACCAAATATACTATCGTCTAATTCCTGTAATAGGCGTACCTTGTTTTGCATAATAAGGAACATTATTGTTATTTTGGAATAATCCTCCTCACTTAGCTCACAGTATTTTGTAGTAATCTCTAATAAATGCTCAATTTCTGTTAGTACATTGTTTATTTCAAAAAGTTTGTCAATTATTTCTCTATTCAATATTTTATTCCTATAATCAATAATTTATATCTATTCTACTATAAACTATATTTAAAATGCAATATATAATAATTGAATGGATGAAAAAATGTTAAGAAAAAATTTGGCTGACAATGTACGCTTGTTAAGAACAAAACATCGTTTTTCACAAGATACACTTGCAGAATTGGCAAACGTAACACAGCAACAAATAAGTTTTTTAGAAAATGAACGTCTGTCTAACCCTAAACTATTAATGGTTTCCAAAATAGCAGAAGTCTTAGGCGTAACAGTAAACGATTTAATATACGAACAGAAATAGAGAAATCGGTTCAAGACGGCATAAACAATGCCCGTCATTTTAAACTTGAAATCATAAAAAAAGCTCCCTTTCGGGAGCTTTTTTTAACTTAAGCATCTTTGTTGATATCTTTAATGCTTAACGCAATTCTGTGTTCTTGCGGAGTGAATTTCTTAATAAGAACTTCTACACTGTCGCCAACTTTGAATTGATTAAACGGATTAACATTTTCTTCAGCCATTTCAGAAACCGGTAATAATGCTTCAACGCCTGGGAAAATATTAATAAAAGCACCAAAACCGGTAACTTTATTAACAGTACCTGTAATTACCTGACCTTCTTCAAATTGACCTTCAATTTGTTGCCATGGATCTTCACCCATTCTCTTCAAAGATAGAGAAATTCTCTTCAATTCACTATCGATTTTAATAATTTTAACTTCAATAGTTTCACCCAAAGAAATAACATCAGAAGGATGTTTAATTCTTGACCAAGAAATTTCAGAAATAGGCAACAACCCATCAATACCGTTGATGTCAACAAACGCACCGAAATCTGCAATTCTTACAACTTCACCTTTAACAACTTGTCCTTCTTCCAATGTTGACAAAATATTATCAACAACTTGGTCACGTTGTTCAGCAACAGCCTGACGTTGTGAAAGGATTAATTTGTTTTTCTTAGGATCAGCTTCCAAAACCTTAACTTCGATTTTTTGATCAACCAAACCATCAAAAGGAGTTCCTGTTCTCAATTGAGAAGATGGGATGAAACCTTTCAAATCAGCCACATCAACCAAAACGCCGCCTTTAACTATTGAAACAACTTTCGCCAAAATTGTATCACCTTGAACTTTAGCATCATTCAATTGTGCCCAAGCTTGAGCGAATGCGATACGTTTAAGTGAAAGAAGCATTCCTTCTTCATCATTTTCTTCTTTTAAAACATAAAATTCTTTTTCATCACCGATTTCTAAAGTTTCAGCACCTTCACCTGAAGGGATTTCTTTGCTTGGTAAAAATGCTTCTGTTTTAGCACCGCGAATGCTAATCAAATAGCCGTCTTGTTCTTTTTTTGCAACTGTACCTTCAACGATATCAGCTACAGAGTAAGTTTTTGAAAAACTTTCTTCTAATAGTCTTTCAAATTCATCCATAGATGTTTTTTCTAATGTTGTTGTCATTTTATTATTCTCCTTTTCTAATTTTATTAATGACTTTTTCTATAACAACCTCAGGAGTTGATGCACCTGCGGTAATTGATATTTTTTCGGAATTTTGAATTAATTCCGGATATTTTTCCAGTTCCTCATCGTTTTCAATATGAATTGTTTTTGTAATATCTTTAAGAATTTCTGCTAAATGAGTTGTATTAGCACTTTTTTTAGACCCTACAACTATCATCAAATCACTATTTTGCGCTAATTCACGTGCTTCAGTTTGTCGCATTGAAGTGCTGGCACAAATTGTATTTGCAATATGTAATTCTTTTGCAATAGTTGTTAAATATTCAACAATTGGAGTTAACGTTGTAATTCTTTGAGTCGTTTGAACTACAACCCCTATTTTTCGATGTGACTTCAATTCAGCTTCAATCGGCTTTAACTGTTCAATGGAGCTTGCAACAACGACCTTGTCCGTATAAAGCTCTGCATTGGCTTTAATTGCAATGACTTCCGGATGCTCCGATTTGCCCACTATAACAACAAAGTACCCTTCTTTTGCCAACTCAATTGCTTTTTGTTGAACTTTTTTAACGTCAGGGCAGGTTAAATCAACAGGTTCAAAGCCAGCCTGTTTAATTTTTTCGATAACCTGAGGGCTTTCACCGTGGCTTCTTATAACACAAATTCCTTCACCTTTTTCAGGAATTTCTGTAAGAGTTTTAATTCCCAAAGCCTCAAGCTCATGAATAACTTGAGTATTATGAATTAATTCACCCAATACAAAAACTTTTTTATCAGGGTTTTCGGCTTTTAACTTCTTTGCGGTCTCAACGGCTCTTTTTACACCGTAACAAAATCCCGCATGCTTTGCTAAAACTATTTCTTTCGGCAATTTAAAATTGTCTTCTTTCTGTTGAACTCGCGGCGAACCGCTGTAAGACAATTAAATAACAAAAATCATTTAAAATCAAGCTTTAAACTTCAACGGCTTCTCAATTTTATTGTTATCAGAATCTCCAAGGGCCTTTTGAGCTGCTTCTTGAGAGATTTTGTTAAACATTTCAGGGTGTTGGGCAATAAATTCGTTTAATTCTTTTTTCGTCTTAGAACTTCCGACTTTCATGCTTTTTATAGCTGAATTTGCAACAACAGCACTGCAAGTTGTAATTATTTCAATACCGCGTCCTTTTTCAACGAAAGTTGAAACATATTCAGGGAAGTTCTCACATATTGTTACGGGAAGTTTATTGAATAATTGTGCAGGCAAAGCTCTTAAAAGATCATTCTGCTCTTTCCTTGATAAGCTTTTGAAATATTTTATAGCTTCGTCTTTGGTTAAATTTCCTTCTTTGAGATTTATTTCATTATAAACATCCTTGGTATTAGAAGACAGATTTTCTATATTCTTATTTATTTCATTAGAAATATTTGTATTATTACTAATCGTATTTGTCACAAAGTTTGCAGAATTATTGACAGGATCACTGTATTCTACGTCTGAACCGGCTTTTGAAGGTGTATTTTTACTTGAATCTGTAGTAGGTGCTTCCATTCTTATTGCAGCATTAAGGTCTTCTTGACCCAAAGATCTCGTATAATCTGCAGCCCAGTCTCTTACACTTTCATCCAATTTGTAGATGTTATTTGCCGCATATTCTTGAACTTCCTTAAATTGTGATGACATAATTATCTTAAAAACGTCACCTTGATTTTCAGAATCAACACCAACTACGGCTGCATCAAATGAACCCTTTTGGACTTCAATAGAATCAGCATCAGACAAGTATTTTGTTGCATCATGTGTATTTTGCACAAACTGAATTTGTGCCTCTTTTTGTATATATTTAAGCCTTACGGCATCATTACAACCTAATAGAACAAACTTATCACCCTTTGCGGCTTGTGTTAATTGTTTTTGTGACTCAAGCTGAGTCTCTGCATCCATACCTTCCAAGCCCAAAGCTGTTTGTTCTTGTCTTATTTCATTATCTTTTAAATTTTTGTTCATTACATAGATAGCAATTCTATCTTGTTTTGTTCTAGCAGCTTTACCAATCTCATGTAAATGACTTTGAATACTCTTATTTTCACTATTAGAATACAATTCAACAGCTTTAAGACGACCTTGTGCAGCAAAAGTTCTAGCGTTTTCTACTGCAAGTTCCGCACCCTCAGCCGAACCATTAGCTACGGCATTATAAACACTTGCGACTCCAGCAGTTTGCTCATCCGTCAAGTCTGCAGAACCATTTTTTTCGATGTGTTCGTTGATCTTGGCCATTGCCTCTAAAAGTTCAGGAGTCTTTTCGCCATTAGCTAATGCTTTTACTATTGCAGGATCACTTATACCCAATTCTGCTAATAAGTGCGTAACATACGCCGGCTCTTCATTAGCAACAGCTACAACTATATCGGTTAAAGCACCGGCACGTTCTTCTTCCGGAACTTTTGCCAATTGTTCATTTATAATATAATTTTTAAAAGCTTCGCAACGTCCTATCTTATCTTTCGCTTGACCTTCGAATTGTTTCTTGAAATTTGAAAGAATACCCTCATACTTGTTATTTTCAGTTTTTTGAGCGATATCTGCAATAGGTGTAAACATTTCCTTATTGTAGGTATCAAATTTTATCATATTTTCAATATTGGCTTTTTTATCTTTTAAAGCTTTTAGAGACTCGTCCTCTGAGCTGCCAGCTGCATGATAAATACCGTAATCATTGATAGCAGCTTGTATATTTTCTAAGGCTTTTTTGTTTGTTTCAATACTATAATCAAGTTTATCCAAATATGATAATTTTTCTAAATCTTCTTTTGTAAACCCATTTTCAATTACAACGGCAAAATCTGATCTAAAACGATCCCTAATTCGTTCTTTTCTATTTTCTGACATCTCTGCCCATTTATCGTCAGAAAATCCTCTACTTTTCTTTATACGGTTATCTAAAAGTTCTAGTTTTGCCGCCGCTTTTTGATCTTCAGGAACATCTTTGAGTAACCCCTCCATAATCGTTTCAAAGTAAGCAATTCTTTTTTCAGGGGACATCTTTTTCCAATCAGCTTCTGTTATTCCCCGATTTTTTACAACTTCTGTCTTTATTATCTCATTTTGCTCTTTAGTTGTTACAATTGGCCCAATAGGTTTTTCAATAGATGGCAATTTGTCATCCGTAACATTTGGAGTTGATTCAACATAGAGACCGGTTATTCCAAAATTAGTTGTTTCAGAGGAAGTCTTTATTTGATTAATTTGATTGTTTACTTCTGCTTTTTGTGCGTCAGTAAGATTGTAATACTGTTCAAGTGTTAATCCTAATAATTTCAATACTTCTTCGTCAACCGCTACAGGAACAACCGTACTCTTTGAATTGTTTGTAACTGCATTTGACGAAACAGCACCTCCGGGTGTTGTCTGCACCTGCTGCACATTTATATTTTGTTTAATTGTGCCGTCACCTAAAGCCATTATTTTCTCTCTATTTTTAACACTTATCTATATAAAAACATGCTAAAATGCACTATTTCAGCATGTTTTCATGTTGTTACATTTTTTAATATTTTATATTTTTAATAATCACCTAAAGCCAACTTTGAAACACCTTTTTCGATTGTTATAGCATCTTCTTGAGTTTTGTTATATCTAGGTGAACTATAAATCTCCAAAATTCTATTTGCGAGCTCGTCATCCGTTATAAAAAATTCACCCTTTGTCATCATCCAAGGTTGAATAACTGCAAGCGTACCTGTGCTTATGGCAGCATCAACACCATGCAATTCACCGTCAACAAATATTACTTTCTTAATACCCCAATCCTTTTCATTGTCTTTTTGTACAAATATCTCCTCGGCATCATTTGGATTTCCGTCAACATCATAAAACCTCAACGAATAATCTCCATGAGAGCCCTGTACTCTTTCAGACCAATCATCCAATCTTTTTACATTTTCCAAGCCTGAATAAATAACATCGAGCGTTCTTCCATCTTGTCCTGCAGGAATTTTAAAATTACCAACAACATTTCTCAAAAAGTTTTGCAATTGCTCATCACTAACAGCAATAAGTTGGCCTTTATTACCCGCGATTAAAAGATTTAAGTTTGCGGTTCGTTTATTTTTGATGTTACTTTGGTTTGTCGGTTGAGCTACAACTGCTTCAACAAAACCTACAACATTAGAATCCAAAAAACTAAATCTTGTTTTTTTGCCGTCAAGTTCAGTCTCTGCAACAACTTCAGTAAATCTTAAAGGGCCTTCTTTAACCCCATTTGAAGAATATAAATAAGCTACTCGATCAATTAAATCTTTTGCCTCAAAAGTATAATCTCCCACCTTCAACAATATCTGGTCATAACTATCTGTACCACCCTTTGTATTCAATGCCATTACTGTAACATTAGAACCATTTTGAGTTTTGAAAGCATTACCATAGAGTGCAACTCTGCCCGTGCTTTGCGGTGCTTCTGCAAGTTCAATTCTATTGGCACCATTTTCCTCTCGCATAATATCAGCGGCTTTTGTAGTATTTAAAGGACTCATTGCGATTAATACTGCCAACGGAACCGCCTTCATAGGACTTGAAACATTATGGTTTTTTCCGGCTTTGCCAGAGCGCTTTCCAAAACTTATGTTTGAATAACCCTTATTCGTAACACTTGATAATGCTTGTATTGCCATATCAACTCCTGTTTTTAGTAACTACTTACATAAAGAGCCTAAAAACGTTTTTTGCTACCACTATTATTTAATTTTCTTAATTCACTAACCTTATGACGCCATTATAACAGTATTTTTCAGGTTTGTAAAGAGTTCTCAATATTTTTAATATATCTTAATAGATATCCTCTACTTTATTTATACTTGTAATCAGGAAATGTTTGTAATACACTTGATGTGTGTAAATTTTTACAGAAAGAAGGAGAACTCAAATGAGTGAAAGAAAATTAGTTGGAACAGGCGAAATGTTCAAAAAAGCATTGGCTGGCGGCTACGCTATCGGTGCTTACAACGTTAACAACATGGAAATTCTTCAAGGTATTGCAGAAGCTGCAGAAGAAACTCAATCACCTATCATTTTACAAGTTTCTGCAGGTGCAAGAAAATATGCTAACCAAACATACTTATTAAAACTTGTTGAAGCTGCTTTGGCTACAACAACAGTTCCTATTGCTTTGCACTTAGATCACGGTGCTGATTTCGAAATTTGTAAAGCTTGTATCGATGGTGGTTTTTCATCTGTTATGATCGACGGATCAAGATTCCCATTAGAAGAAAATATCAAATTAACAAAACAAGTTGTTGATTACGCTCATCCACGCGGAGTTTCAGTTGAAGCTGAATTGGGTAAACTTGCAGGTGTTGAAGATGATGTTAAAGTTCATGCAAAAGATTCAACTTATACAGATCCTGAAGAAGCTGCAAGATTTGTTAAGGAAACAGGTTGTGATTCTTTAGCTGTTGCTATTGGTACTTCACACGGTGCTTACAAATTCAAAGGCGAAGCTAAACTTGACTTTGAAAGATTAGCTGCAATTAAAAAAGCAGTTAACGAAGCTGTAGGTTATGACTACCCGCTAGTTCTTCACGGTTCTTCATCAGTTCCTAAAGAATTTGTTGAAAAATGCAACAAATTCGGTGGCAATTTGCCTGATGCACAAGGTGTTCCTGAAGATATGTTAGCTTATGCTTCTAAACACGGTGTTGCAAAGATTAATATTGATACAGATTTAAGACTTGCAATGACATCAACTATCAGAGAATTCTTCATTGAACATCCTGAAAAATTCGACCCACGTGAATACATGGGACCAGGTAGAACAGCTGTTAAAGAAATGGTTATGCACAAAATGCGTGACGTTCTAGGTACAGCAGGTCATGCTAAAGACTAATTTTTATTAGATTCATACAAACAAAAGGCCGTCTTTATTAAGACGGTCTTTTATTATATATAAGGCAATCACACTATGCTTGAGCTGTTTTGTATTCTTGGATTTCCTTTTTGGCTTTCAAACGTATTTCACGAATAGCTTGTTTTGTTTCTTGTCTTATTGCTTTGATATCTTGTCTATATTGATTTTTTTGTTCACGAAATTCAGCATTGATTGCTTTACGTTCCTCTTTTTTGGCAGCTCTTATAACCTTTTGTTCTGCCCGTTTTGCATCTTTAATCGCTTTTTGTTCTGCCCATTCTGCTTTTCTTGCTTCTTGTCTTGCTTGGTATTCAGCCAATTTTTCTTCTCTTAGCTTTGCGCGTTCAGCTTTCTTTTCAGCCCTTTCTGCGTCTTTAAGAGCTTTCTGCTCAGCAGCCTTTGCTTTTTCAGCTTCTTGTCTAACTTGGAAATCAGCAAGTCTTTCTGCTCTAGCTTCTGCACGCTCAGACTTTCTAATATCCCTTATTTGAGCACGTAAATCTTTATTTTCTTCTTTATTTGCACGAATTTGTTCTTTGAGGGATGCTACCGTTGGCACTTCAACGATATCAGGTTCAACTTTTTCTGCCTTGTCATCTGCTGATGCCTCAGGTTTAGTATCCTCTAATTTTTCATCCTCAACGGGTTTTTCCTCCGGTGCAACTTTATCAGGTTCTGTTTCTGATACTGGTTTATCTGATTCCTCATCAGCCTCACCAACTTCAGCATCTGATTCAGTTGTATCCGGTACTACTGCAGGATCTGCATCTTCCGGTTTTACGTCCTCATTTTGAGGAGCTTCATCTTCAACTTCCCCAGGAGTAACAGGCGGAACAACCACTTGCGGATCATCTACAGTCTCATCAGGACGGACATCATCGTCTGTTGTTTTTGCTTCGGGAACTTCTGGTTTTAAGCCTGAAGCACTAACAATATCGTCTAATTTTTCATCAACATTTGACTTACCATCAACAAATTCTTCAACTTTTTTGTCTTTTTTACCACCAAATAATGCTATGCCTCCGCCAACTACAAAAGAAGCAATGCCTGCAGCGATAGCATATTTACCCTTTGCACCTTTAAAAACCTTAGAGAACTTGCTTCCATTAGAAGCTATTTTAGAAGCTGCGATTTCATCAGCTTTTACAACGCCTGATATTTCTCCTTTATGAGCCGCAAGCTTTTTAAAACGATTGAGTTTTGACTTTTCATAAGCCAACTCTTTTTCTAACTCAATCAACCTTGCTTCATTTTTATATGCCTTTATTTTTTCTTCAGCAATTCTATCCGCTTTGACAACACCAGACAATTGACCTTTATTTAATTTAAGACGTTCCCTAATTTCAGCTTTTCTGGCATCATTAATTTCTTTTTGAGATAATGCTTCTTCCCAAAATCGAACATAATCACGCTTTTCAGCACCTAAAGCCTTGCCGTATTCACGACCAAAATTTTTATTAGCTCTTTTGGTTTCATCATATTGCAAACCTACAGAATATCTGCCAAATTGTTCCCCTAATTTTTCACCATTTAATCCGAGTCTTGACGCATTTGCTTTTAAATACTTCTCATAAACTGCAAATTTTGCATCAAAACTAATGCCATCTGTCCCCATAATGTCCTCCAATTTTTATAAATATCCCCTATGTATTAATTAAAAAAAATTTAATCAAATTATTGCCTAATGAATCAAAATGTCAAAAAAATAAAAAATAAAAAATCATATAAAAGTACAATTACAAAGAATATTAGAGATATTTACAATTATTAACATTGCAATAACCACATAAAAAAGTGGACGGAACAAACCCATCCACTTACTTTTTCATACTTCAGTATATTTTTAAATCATCACTTCTTTAAGAAATCCGGAATTTCTATATTAGTAAAACTTGGTGAAACTTCCGGTATTGAAGTTCTTCTCGGTTGATTAAATGAAGCCGGACTTGCAAAGAAATCAGCTGCATTTAATTGTTTTTGTTCTGCCTTATTGTCAACTGATTGATTTTTCAATTCAAAACCAGTTGCAATAACAGTAACTTGGATTTCACCTTGAATATTTTCATTAACAGCAGTACCAATAATAACTGTTGCATCATCAAGAACAGCATCGTGAATTATGTTTGCTGCGTCTGTAATTTCATGAAGTGTCATATCAGGGCCACCAGTGATATTAACAATTACACCTGAAGCACCATTGATTGAAGTTTCAAGCAATTGAGAATTGATAGCGATTTCAGCAGCTTTGATAGCTCTGCCTTCACCTTGACCGCGACCAATACCCATAAGAGCTGAACCTGATGCTTGCATAACATTTTTAACATCAGCAAAGTCAACGTTGATAAGGCCAGGTACTGTGATGATATCAGAAATACCCTGAACACCTCTTAAAAGAACCTCATCAACAATAATGAAGGACTCTGTTAATGAAACTTGTCTGTCTACCACTTGCAACAATTTATCATTAGGTATTACAATAACAGCATCAACAGCTTCTCTAAGTTTTTCCAAACCTTGAACTGCTTGGTTTTGTCTTTTCTTACCTTCCCAAGAGAAAGGTTTTGTAACAACAGCAATTGTCAAAATACCTAATTCCTTAGCAATTTTTGCAACAACAGGAGCAGCACCGGTACCTGTTCCACCACCCATACCAGCAGTAATGAACACCATATCAGCACCTTCCAAAGCATTTGTTATTTCTTGTTGTGCTTCTTCTGCGGCCTTTTCTCCAATTGAAGGGTCGCCACCGGCACCTAAACCATTTGTTGAAGCTGCACCCAATTGAATTTTATTTTTAGTTTGGCCATATTCCAAAACTTGTAAATCTGTATTCATCAACCAGAACTCAACACCTGACAATCCGGCTTTTATCATTCGGTTAACTGCGTTTCCGCCGCCACCGCCTACGCCAACTACCTTAATATTTGTCGGGTTGATTGGAGACCTATTAATTGGAGTGCTGGTTGTTTCATCTTTTCTTGCAAAGATATCTGATACGAAATTTTCCACTATTTTTACCTCTTATATATTGATTATTACTTATTTTTAAGCTTTTTACCCACATCGACTAAGCGGGTTCGACAATAATATAATAACATACTATTTTAAATAGAAAAAAAGTACAATAATTTCCATGCCAATTATGAACAAAAATTAATATAATTTAAAAAATTCTATACAATTTGCGCTGGAGAAGTGCCCCAATGAAGTTTATTTCTCAAAATTGAATAAAACTCAACACCATCCAAAAGCGCCAAATAGGCAGGATATTCGGATTTTTTAATTTCAATTTCTTTGGCAAATTCATAAAATTCCTGACCATCGGTAGACACAACATAGTTTGTCAAGTCCTTATCTGAACAAATCGTAATAATTTCATTATCAGGAATTACAATAGGCCTTGCAGTCAAAGTGTGAGGGCAAATTGGAACTATTACAAATGCGTTTAACTTCGGAGAAATAACCGGTCCGCCCGCAGATAACCCGTAAGCAGTGGAACCCGTGGGAGTAGTAACTATGATCCCGTCAGCCAAGTAGTCACAAACCAATTTACCATTTATTTTCAATGAAAATCTTGAAGTTCGGCCTGTTGTCGTACCCTTAACAACAAAGTCATTCAAAGCGATTTTATCACAGCTCTGGAGCATAATTCTTGTTTCAATACGATATTCACCTTTAAGAATTTTCTCAACTGAAACTTTAATATTTTCTTTTGAGGATTGAGACAAATACCCTAACCTTCCCAAATTTATTCCAAAAATTGGAGTGGCTGTTTTTGCGTAAAATCTAGCAGCCTTAAGTATTGTACCGTCTCCACCGATTACGAAAACAAAATCATAGCCACTTTTTAAATTATCAATATCAAAGCTATCGGCAAATATAGCATTATCTGCCAAAACTTTCTTTAACTCTAACATAACACTAACGGACGACTCTATTTTCTCGTTATAAGTAATCGCAAAACTCTTCATAAAAAACTTATATCACAAAATAATAATTCTACAACCTGAAAATAAAAAGGGAACTTTCGTTCCCTATATACAACTATCTCTTCTCATACCCAATGAATCTATTGTTAATCTCCTATTGTAAAGGAGCTCTCCACAAAGAATCATTAAATTTATTTTGGTTTGCATTCAATTCAACAGACAAAGTTACATTACTTGGTGTGAATACAAATACCAAATCCCCAACTTTTTGAGGTTTACCGTTTAAAGCGTGAGCAGCACCACAAACAAAATCAATTGTACGTTGTGATTGTTCTTTATCCAAAAGGTGAAGATTTAAAACTATTGTTTTTCTATCTTTCAAATACTGAACAATGCTAGCTGCATCATCAAAAGAACGTGGCTCCATAACAATTACTTCATAACCTCTGAAGTTAGGATGATTAACTACCTTCAAATCACTTGTTTTATCAACACTTGGTTGGAATGAATACTTAGGATCTATTGCCAAATTATCTTGAACTTCGTATTCATCACCCATTTCTTCTGCCATTTCATCAAAAATCGTTTCTCTAGGTTCAAAACCTTTTACCAAGAAATCTACTACTGATTTAATTTTGTCTGTTACTACTGCCACCGTTATTCCTCCGTTTATTATTTAAATAATTTTCTACCAATCCTTAGCATTGTCGAACCCACACGGGCTGCAATCTTATAATCTTGACTCATCCCCATAGAAATTTCCTTTAAATTGCAGTCAATTTTTTTTTGAAGATTATCTCTTATTTCAACAATTTCAGAAAACAATCTTTCCAATTCCGGCTCATCCGCACCAAAAGGAGCCATATTCATAACCCCTGTAATTTCAAGATTATCAAGCTTTATTATTTCCGCAAAAACTTGTTCTACTTCAGCTTTTGAAAGTCCGAATTTTTGTTCTTCACCGGCATTATTAATTTGAATCAAAACCTTCTGTTTTTTGCCAATTTTTCCGGCTTCTTCAGAAATTTTTTCAGCAAGTTTGAATGAATCCACAGAGTGAATGTAATCAAAAATTTCCACAGCCTTTTTCGCTTTATTTGTTTGCAAATGCCCTATAAAGTGAAATTTAGAATTTTCTTTTATTTCCTGCGGCAAATTGTTAATCTTTTCTGATGCCTCAATTACTCTGGACTCAGCAAAATCCCTTAATCCTGCTTGATAAGCATCAACTATGGCATCTTGTCCGAAATACTTCGTAACTGCAATAATATTTGGTCTATAAGGTGCAATTTCTTCTTGTATTTGCAAAAGATTTCTCTTAATTGTCTCTTGTGTCATCCTCACCCCTACAAGAAATCCGCCCGTAAATCAGAGCATATCTTAATTGTACTCTAACCTTTTCAGGTGGACAACTATTTTATTTTTAGTCTTTTCACCTCCTTTTATTAACTCCCGAAACCATGATTTTGACATGTTTTCAGCCATAATTAATATTTCTTAATTTTTGGTTACATTTTGTAATACAACTATGTTTGGTTATAAAACCCATGCCATTTTGTTTACAATTCGTAAAAGTCTGGTAAAATTTGGTTTTCTTGTTATAAGAATAATCCTTTTTTGAACAAAATTTATCCTACATTTATATGAGATTTGACATAAAAACTATTATCTGCCCCAATTTAAAACAATATTAAGTGCTGCGCGCACGGCGGCAACTTTTGGTGTCAAAAGTTGCACAAAAACCACCGCACGCTACGTTCACTAATAACTTGTACGCCTCAACATAGAGGCGTGTAAACTCGCTACATGTCATTCTGAACTTGTTTCAAAATCTTAGGCCCTATCGCTCAGACAATACACGCCTTTGAAATTTGTTTCGGCTACAGTTATTGTTCACTCCGCTATTGCGGAATTTTGTCAAACCGCGCCGTTGTCCTTAGGCGCGAGCGAGCAGAGGCTGAAGGTCGGCGGAGAACTCCGCTGGCCAAAATGCCGTTTAATGCGAGTGAGTAAGAAAGCGCGGGGAACGATTGCAAATTTTACACCCCTTACCCTACCTTTCCCACAAGGGGAGATGAAATATGGTGGAAAATTTGCAACGGCACGTATGTGCGCCCTGAAAGGGCTTGGGCAATCCGTAGGATTGCAAGTTGGAAGCGTGTTTTTCTTTTTCGGTTCACTTTTTCTTTTTGCAGCGCAACAAAAAGAAAAAGTGAACAAAAGATATAACCGTAGTGGTTTTGTTAAAATATCCTGTCCTGCCTCAGACAGATAATAGTTTTTATGTAAAGTAGCTTTGTGTTATAATTAATAAAAAAAGGAGAAGAAATGCTTAGAGGACCGTTTTTAGACAGAAATTGGATGGGGCAAAATCCGGATTATGAAACATCCGATATAATTATGTTAGGATTACCGTTTGATGGTACAGTATCTTATAGACCGGGTTCAAGGTTCGCACCTGAACAGATTAGACTTGCAAGCTGGGGACTGGAAGAGTATTCTCCTATTTTTGACAAACACCTTGAAGATGTAAACTTTCACGATGCAGGTGATTTAGAGCTTCCTCTTGGAAATACATACAAATCGCTTGAAGTTATAGAAAAAAATGTTGAAGATATTTATAAAGAAGGCAAAAGAGTTTTTGGAATCGGTGGAGAACACTTGGTAACTTTGCCTGAAATAAAAGCTGTTTCAAAGTTTTATAAGGATTTGGCAATAGTTCATTTTGATGCGCACACAGATTTAAGAGAAGAATATTTGGGTGAAGAAATGTCACATTCAGCGGTAATCCGTCACGCATCAAAGATTGTCGGACCTAAAAACATAAAACAAATCGGAATTCGCTCAGGTATGAAAGAAGAATTCGAGTTCATGAAAGAGCACAAAACATTAATCCACAAACATGATGAACTTGATGCTTTGAAAGGCAAAAAAATCTTTGTAACTGTTGATTTAGATATCCTTGATCCTTCCGTAATGCCCGGGACAGGAACTCCTGAAAGCGGGGGAATGCAGTTTAAAGAACTTGTAGAATGGTTTGAATACCTTAAAAACTTCGACATAATCGGGGCAGATGTGGTTGAACTTGCACCTGATTATGATGCTTCAGGTGTATCTACAGCGGTTGCAACGAAGGTTATAAGAGAACTTTTGATGGTAATGTAATGGTTATAGACAGAATAAATTTTTTAAAAGACGAAATTAATAAAAGTAATTACAAGTATTATGTTGAAGAAAACCCGTATTTAAGCGACTTTGAATACGACCAGCTTTTTGCGGAATTAAAGGCTTTAGAAGAGCAATATCCTTTGTTGAAAACTCCTGATAGTCCGACACAAAGGGTCGGCTCGATTAGTGAAAAATTCTTCCCGTATAAACACAAATATCGCTTATATAGCCTTGACAATACTTATAACGATGAAGAACT
>CALVBY010000011.1 GCA_944325905.1 Candidatus Gastranaerophilales bacterium
ATCAGTAGCTGATTGCATACGAGCGTTCAACATTGCACCTAATGAACCTGAAGTAGGATTGTCTCCTGCGTTTGAAGCATCAGCTTCCAAAGTTGAAAGATCAGTATCTTCCAAAGCTACATTCATAAGAACGGCTTGGTTCAAAGTTGATAAAGCTTTTTTGTAAGCAGTTTTAAATTGTGCACCGTTTGTGTTTGAAATTAATGTTGGAATAGTCATAGCCGCAACTACACCAATAATACCCAGAGTAATCAATACTTCTGCCAGTGTAAATCCTTGTTTTTGTAACATATAATTCACCTTTCTTTTATTCATTACCAAGTCTGCAAAATATTTATAAAAATATTTATACCCGATAACTAATTCTTTATAACTATATGTTACAAAAAATTAATACTAAAGGATTAGTCTATATTAAATATTAGTTGTTAATAATTAGTTGTTTAATTTTTTTTCTTCTTGTTTTAAAAAGTCGCATAGCTGCTCAAGTCGCTTGTCTTCCATTGCATCTATAACCTCTTGAACATCTTTAATTTTATTTAAAGCAAAGCCGGTTTCAATAATTAGAACACAATCATTGCAGAGTCTATAACCGCTATATTCGATTGATCCGGCAAGAGATTTCAACTGGCCGCAGCAGTCGCATTCAAACATTTCGTTTTCTAATGACGGATCTTCTTCTAAGTCGTCAATTACCATTTGAGCTACAACTTCTTGCATTTCTTTTACTATTTCTTCTTGAGATTTCATTATTTCACCAAATCTTTCATTTCTTTTACTGCTTGTGGTAATCCAACAAATATTGCTCTTGAAATTATGCTATGGCCTATATTTAATTCATATAATCCTGGAATTTCGTGCATTCTGTGGACGTTCTCATAATTCAGACCATGTCCTGCGTTTACTCTTAAATCAAGTGATTGAGCAAGTTCAGCGGAATTTTTTAGTTTCAAAAATTCAGTTTCTTCATCGGGAGTGCCGTATTTTTCAGAATATTGTCCCGTATGCATTTCAATGAATTGTGCACCTGTTTTTGCAGATGCTTCAACTTGTTCTTTTGTCGGGTCGATAAATAAGCTTACCAAAATTCCTGCATCAACAAGCGGTTTAACAAATTTAGTTATTTTATCAAGTTGTCCTGCAACATCAAGTCCGCCTTCGGTCGTGATTTCTTGTCTTTTTTCGGGAACAAGACATACAGAATGCGGTTTTATTTCAAGTGCAATTTTTTGCATTTCATCAGTTACTGCCATCTCAAGATTAAGGCTTGTTTTTAATGTTTTTATTAAAGTTCTTACATCCTTGTCTTTTATGTGGCGTCTATCTTCTCTTAAATGTGTTGTGATTGAGGTTGCGCCGTTAAGTTCGCATATTTCGGCTGCTCTAATTGTATCGGGTTCAACGCCTCCTCTTGCGTTTCTGAGTGTTGCAACGTGGTCTATATTTACTCCTAGTAGCATTTTATCTCCTTGTTTAATGATTATTGTTTTCTTCTTCCTTTAACTTTTTAATTTTAATCCCGTCAGATTCAATTTCAAGTGATACCTTGTCTAAAACGGGATTTATCCCAAATCCTTCAAGTATTGATTTTGGGATTAACAAACTCCAACTATTACCGTTTTTGCACAATTTCTTTATAATCATCATTACTCCTGTCAAATCTTTGTCCTAACATCATAGCACACATGACTTGACATATGTCCTAACTTATGTCATTATTTTGTTATTACATAACAGGGAGTTATCATGAAAAAAAGACCGTACAGCTTGGATGACAGATTTGATGAAATAACCTATGGAATCGATGTTTTGTGTGCTTATTTGCATATACTAAAGGGTTACACTGAAGAAAAAAGTGATACAAATACATAGGTCTCAATTTTTATGGAAAATATCGTTAAAGAAATTGATAAATTGGCAAATTGTCTGTGATTAATATTTGCTGATTTTCAAAAGAGCTGTATATGAAGGCAGTATAGTTATATTATCTTCTTTGTTTGTTGAAGTACTTACAAGTTTTACGGCTTTTTTTACATCGGGTTCAACAATAATTTTTTCTTGTGGTATGCCCGCATATTTTAATCTTGTTGCCATATCGTAGGCTCTTTTGCCTGAGGTTACAACAAGTTTTTTAGCTTCCTTTAATTGTTCAAAATCGCTGTCCCAAAGCCAAGAAATGTCCCTTCCGTCGGCGTAGTCATCGTTTATTGCGATTAGGATATTTGAATTCAAGTCTACTGTTTTCAAAACTTCACTCGCACCGGCAGGGTTTTTGATAAGTTGGATAAGGGTTTTGTGGCCGTTGATTATTCTTGTCTCGGTTCTTCCAAATACCGAGTGGTATGAATCAAGTGCTTTTTGAATTTCTGCTTGGTTTAGCCCGTTTTCAAAAGCTGTTGCGATTGCCGCCAATGCGTTATAGGCATTATACAGCCCTACAAGATTAACTTTGAATTCGAAATCAATGCCTTGATTGTTTACGCATATAATAGAGTGATCATCATATATTTTTACATTTGCAGAATAATCACATTTTGGGCGTTTATAGTCACATTTGTTGCAATAATAGTGACCCTGTTGCGCGTAAAATCTTTTGCTGTATTGTAAAGGTTCTCCGCAAATACAATTGAAGGCCTCAGCAGGTGCATTGGATTCATCTTTGTATCTGCAGTGATATTCGACATTTTCAAATCCGTAATATGCTGTGTATTTTGTTTTATTGAAGGATGCGACAATCGGGTCATCAGCGTTCAAAATAAGTTTCAAGTCAGGATTTTTTTTGATAGCTTCTTCAATAATTTTTGCTGTGTAATCCAGTTCTCCGTATCTATCTAATTGATCACGGAAAAGGTTTGTGACAACCAAATAATCGCCTTTTACAAAATCATAAACTTTTGTCAGATATGCTTCATCTGTTTCAATTACGGCATAATCAAATCTTTTGAGTGGTGCCAGATTCAAGGCAAAAACGTTGACAATCCCTGTCAGCATATTTGCGCCTTTCAGGTTATGGATTACAGTTTGATTTGCAGTTTCTAAAATATGGGCGACAAGGCCGGAAGTTGTGGTTTTGCCGTTTGTGCCTGTTATATTAATAAAGTTTTTTCTTATGTATTTCTTGGAAAATTTTAAAAAGTCAGGGCAAACTTTTAACGCTATGTAGCCAGCATAAGACGTGGCTGGCCTTTGTAGTATTTTTAATCCTAAGAATGAAAGTTTCGATAAAACTAAAGCTGTGTAAAATTTTGTTTTTTTAATCATAAATAGTCCTATGAGTGTATTCCAATTTAAACGGAATTATCTTATACTCTCAATATAATAATACAAAAGTAGAAAAAATGTACTTATTAATCGCGATAGTTTTAATAGCAGAGTTGATAATCGCAACAACAATTATTTGCCAGATTAACAAATTGGACAAACAAGTTGTTGTGCTTTCAGATATGATTGTTGAGCTTCGTCCTGACATCAAAAAAGCACTTGATGTTTTAAAAGAATCTGTAGCGAAGCTTGTTGTAGGTGTTCATGCACTATGCAAATACGCAGAAATTAAGAAACAACAGTACACAATTTCCATAATAAAAAATGTTTTACTTTATTCATTATTGTTTATTTTGAAAGGAAAAAGTCGGAAGTGTGTTTCTGCTGTTCAATTTGCAGCCGCCTTAAAGGACTGCTGGGACAAGGGTGCCGCTTGTAATTCATAAAAAAATATGTTATGATAACGAAAAATAAGAAAGTCGAGGTACACGAGATGAGCAAAAATAAATCATTTATGTTTGGAATGGGGCTTATTGCAGGCGTAATCGGTGGTGTAATTGCCGGTGTTTTGTATGCTCCAAAGCCTGGCGAAGAATCAAGACGTGAATTAAAAGAAGCTGCTTGCAAGCTTTATGAGGAAAATTCTCCGGCAATTTCCGAAGCTAAGAAGCAAGCTCTTGAATCTGTTGATTTGATGAGATATAAACTTGAAAGACAGTTACGCAAATTCAGCAATATGCTTAAGAATAGGAAACTTCGTAAAGCTAAAGAATTGGAAGATGGCGAAAGTGAATTTACGTACTAGATAAATAAGGAAATTTAAAAAATGGATTTTTCACAAATAGCATTAAATCAAGGTTTAACTTTTTTAGCTTGGGTTACAAGTATTGTTTTAATAGTTGTAGCGGGTTTTTTGGTAAAATTACTTATTGATTTGTCAAAATTGTCAAAAAATTTGAATGAGACATCATTGATGCTTAATACTGAACTTAAGCCAACATTGCAAGAGTTAAACGAAACGTTACACACAATAAATGAACTTGTAAAAAGTACCGACAAAGGTGTTGATAATGTAAAGGTTATAATTGAAAGAGTTCTTGGCAAAACAAAAGTTATATCCGAATCAATTATAGGCGGATTTTTAAAGGGTTTTGTTGCCATGTTGGGACTTTTCTCTAAAAAATAGCCGTTTTTGGTGATTGAAAAATTATCAAATAAAGTAAAAATGGAAAAGAACAAGAAAAGGAGTGATAATATATGTCAGCAACAAGATTTTTAGCCGGTTTTATAGTAGGTGGAGCAATAGGCGCTATAACAGGTATTTTGCTTGCGCCAAAATCAGGTGAAGAAACCCGTGCAATGTTAGCAGAATCTGCAAAAGAAACTATGAGAAAGGCTGATGCAACTGTTAAAGAAATCCAATCAAAGGCGGATGACGTTGTTTCAGACTTGCAGAAAAAAGGCGACGAAATTAAAGAAAAACTTCAAGGGTTGATTAACCAACAAAAACAAGAAGCAGAAGTTTAGATATTTTTATGCAAACTAAGGAGAGCCCGCATTTTGCGGGCTCTCCTTAGTTTAATGTTTTGTATTTATTTGTTTAGTGCATCATCGAGGGCTTTTTCCAAAGTGGCTATTTTGGCTTCCAAAACTTCCACTCTTGATGTGCTTGATGAATTTGTTATTGAGCTTTTTTCAAGTTCTCTTTTGTAGGCGTTTAATTTTTCTTTTTGGGCTAAATAAAACTGTCCAACCCAGCAAATTCCGGTGAATAAACCGACTGCTAACACAACAAATGTGTACGTCGCAAGGTTCATTGTTTTAGTGTATTCCGGTATTCCAAGAGTCTCTGCTGTACCCTTAAATCCCCAAAGGTGTAAGTTTAAAACTTCTGCAGCATTTGCTATTGCAACATATATTACACCTAGTACTGCCAAATAAGATATTATATTTAAAAATTTTTTCATTTAGTTCTCCTATTTCTATAGTATGTTAAAACTTTATTAATTTTTTCATCTGGTTCTATTTCCAGTTCTATTATATCATTTGTGAAAGGTTTGGTGAATTTTAAATAATATGACTGCAAGACTTGTTCTTGAGTCTTTACACGTCCTTCCCCCGCTCCATACAATGTGTCATTGTATACAGGGTGGCGCATATGACTCATGTGTACTCTTATCTGATGGGTTCTGCCTGTGATAAGAGTTAATTCAACGTAGGTTGCTTCTTTAAATCTTTCAAGAACCTTTAAAAGTGTAATACTTTCCTTGCCGCCGTCTTTGACTGGCACAATTGCCATCTTATGAGGTTGTTTTGGGTGACGTCCGATAGACAGGTCAATCCTATCTTCATCTCCGTTGTAATTACCTTTTAAAATTGCTCTGTATTTTTTTGTGATTGTATGGTCCTTTATTTGTTGCGCCAAAAATTCGTGGGCTTTATTATTTTTAGCTATCATTAAAAGCCCGGATGTGTTTCTGTCAAGTCTGTGAATTATCCCGCGTCTGAATTCACCGTTTATGTCTGATAAATTATCGCCGTATTTATACAAAAGTGCGTTTACAAGAGTGTTTTCCCGTTCAATTGATGTTGGGTGCGTGAGCATCCCTGAGGGTTTATTTACAACAAGCATATTTTCATCTTCATAAATAATTTCCAGTGGTATATTTTGGGGCTCTATTTTTAATTCTTCGTTTTCAAGTTTTTCAAATTCTATTTTATCACCCTGTTTTAGAGTGTAAGAAGGTTTTTTGATGCAATTATTTACGAGAATTGAGCCGTTTTTGATGAAATTTTGGATTTTTGAGCGAGAAATATTATCAAACATACCGGAAAGGTAGTTATCAAGCCTTGTATTTTCATCATTTTCATCTACAAAAATTATCATAATTTCTTTTTCAATAAAATCATTATCACAAGAACAATAACGCCAATATTTATCAGAATATCCGCGATGTTAAATACTGGAAAATCAATAAAGTTTAGTTGGATATAATCTCTAACAAACCCGAGTGCAATTCTTTCATGAAGATTCCCGCCAATTCCTGCTCCAAGCATTGCTAAGAAAAATATGGCTTTCATTGATATTGAAGAAATATGGCGCATTATATAAGCGACTATCCCGCATATTGCAACAACTGATGCAATAATCAAAACTTCTCTTGAATCCTTTAAAATACTGAAGGCTGCACCCGTATTTTCTACGTAATTCAGAGAAATAATGCTGTTTGAATATGAAAATCCGTGTAACAGTTGTGATACTATCATGTCTGAAAAGTAGAGGGTAACAAATACAAAGAAAGCAAAACAAATTGTGAAATAGAAATATTTACTTATCTTTTGGTGCATTTTCAACCTCATTTTCAAGATTAACTCGTGTCATAATAAAAGCAAGTCCTGCTATATAAACCCTTACTGTATTAGGAGTTATGTTTTCTGATTTTGTTATACCTATGGATGCTATATTATACTCATTTTTACCGTTTTTATTTGCGTAAAACATTCGCTCTAATATATGATCATCAGGTAATTTTCTAAAAGCCTCAGGAGCTTGACTTTGTGGATATTTGATTTCATCACGACCGATTGATGCTATTGCAAAAGCATTTTCCGGCAAATCAATTTTTAATGATGCTGTATAGTATTCTCCGGGTTTAACAGTTTCAGGTGAGGTGAGATCCATATCGATGAATCTTGTATCTCCGTATTTTAAATAGGATTTTTCATTTTTTACTCTTTCCCCTGAAACGAGCCATTTCCCATTATTTTTAGTGAAATAATATGTTCCGTTGGAATATGAGTGCAATTCCCCAAACAATTTTATTCCTTCTTCAATTTGTGTGGATGTTGCAAGAGCTGTTTCATAAACTTCCGCTTCTGCTTTGTTTCCGTTAACTGTTATATTTTTAATTTCAGTTGTATAAGATATGTCTGTATAGGAATTCCAAGTGTCTTTTATTAGAGCAAAATAAACATCTTTTGTAAAGCCATCAGAGCTTATGAAATCTTTTGAATACAATGCAAATAGCCCATTGTAATCATGCTTTGTTGCTAATTTATTCTGTTTATTAAGAATCTTTCGAATATCTCGTTGAGCTGTTTTTTCTTGGTAATTCTTAATTATTTCAGATTTTTTGTTGGCAAAAAATCCTGCATCAGCAGTCATATTTAAATTGGTGCTGACAAACAATGCCAAAAACAATGTTAAAAACAATCTCTTCATGGTAATCATTATACGCTAAAAGTTTCAAAATAGTAATAATGTAAACAAATTATTTTGAAAAAGGACTTTATTCATGCTAGGATTTTTTTAAACAGGGAGAGAAAAAGAATGAAACAAAGTTATTTTCCACAAGAAATAGAGAAAAAATGGCAAAAAAACTGGGAAGAATCAGGAGCTTTTAAAACACCTGATGATAGTGAAAAGCCTAAATACTATGCGCTTTCGATGTTCCCGTATCCTTCAGGTAAGTTGCATATGGGGCATGTAAGGAACTATACAATTACTGATGTAATTGCAAGATTTAAAAAAGCTCAAGGCTACAATGTTTTGCATCCGATGGGTTGGGATAGCTTTGGTCTTCCTGCTGAAAATGCGGCCATGAAACATGGCGCAGATCCTGAAACTTGGACTGATGAAAATATCGCATATATGACAAAGCAGCTTAAAATGCTTGGTTTATCTTATGATTGGGATAGAGAAGTTACAACCTGCAAGCCTGATTACTATAAATGGACACAGTGGCTTTTCTTACAATTGTATAAAAAAGGCCTTGCCTATAAAAAGGAAGCTGCTGTTAACTGGTGCGAAAACTGCGCAACCGTACTTGCTAATGAGCAGGTAATAGATGGAAAATGCTGGCGTTGTGATGGCGAAGTTGAAAAGAAATATTTATCACAGTGGTTTTTGAAAATAACTGATTATGCAGACGTTTTACTTAAAGATTTAGACAAACTTGACGGCTGGGGTGATAATGTTAAAACTATGCAGGAAAATTGGATTGGGAAATCCCATGGCGCAATCATCAAGTTTAAGGTAAAAGAAATTGAAGGCTTGGAGGTTCCTGTTTATACAACTCGTCCTGACACAGTTTATGGTATTACTTATTTAGTTGTAGCACCTGAATATAAAGATATTGAAAAACTTACAACTCCGGAAAATAAGGCTAAAGTTGAAGAATATCGTGCAAATGCCCGTAAAATGTCTGAAATTGAAAGACTTTCAACTGACAGAGTAAAAACAGGTGTTCCTCTTGGTACTCACTGTATTAATCCGTTTAATGGAGAGGAGTTCCCATTATGGACAGCCGATTACGCTTTGGTTGAATACGGTACCGGTGCAGTAATGGCTGTTCCGACTCACGATACAAGAGATTTTGATTTTGCAAAGAAATATAATTTGCCTATGAAGGTTGTTATTGAAAATCCTTCAAATCCTTCGGATTGTAAAAATGAAGCATATATAGAGCCGGGCATTCTTCTTAATTCCGGTGAATTTAATGGGATGAAAAACGAGGATGCTAAAAAGGCAATAACTGAAAAGGCTGTAAAAGAGGGTTACGGTGAATTTAAGACCCAATATAGACTTCGTGACTGGTTAATATCAAGACAACGTTATTGGGGTGCGCCAATCCCAGTTGTTTATTGTGATAAATGTGGTATTGTCCCGGTTGACGAGAAAGATTTGCCAGTGATGCTACCAAAAGATGTTGATTTCTCAGTTGTTGGCAAATCTCCGATTACCACGTCAAAAACTTTTGCACAAACAACTTGTCCGCACTGTGGTGGACCTGCAAGACGTGAAACCGATACGATGGATACTTTTGTTTGTTCAAGTTGGTATTATTTAAGGTATTCGGATGCAAAAAATTCTGAAAAGCCTTTTGACAGAAACCTTGTAAATAAATGGCTTCCGGTTGATCAATATGTTGGTGGAATTGAGCATGCAATTTTGCACTTGTTATATTCAAGATTCTTTACTAAAGCTTTGAGAGATTTAGGGTTGTTGGATTTTGATGAGCCGTTTAAAAACCTTTTGACACAAGGTATGGTGTTGAAAGACGGTTCAAAAATGTCTAAATCAAAAGGAAATACCGTAGATCCCGATGAAATATTCGAAAATTACGGTGCGGACACTGCAAGATTGTTTATCTTATCTGATTCACCTCCGGCACGTGATTTTGACTGGTCAGATGCAGGTGTAGAGGGATGTTATAAATTCCTTAACAGGGTTTGGCGTCTTGTTGCATCTAATGCTGATGATATATCTTTGGATTATTCTTTGACTTATCCTTTGAAAAAAGATAATGACGATTTGGTTCGTATTATTCATATGGCAATAAAAGGGATAACTAATGATATTTCCAATGATTTTCAGTTTAATACTGTAATATCAAAATATAGAGAATTGACTAATGCAATATACGATTGGCAAGGAAAGAAAACAAATTTGGATGATGAAGACAAAAACGTTTTAAGCTTTGCGATTGTTGCTTTGCTCAAATTGATGTCGCCTGTAGCAGTTCACTTGACTGAAGAAGCATGGCATGAATTGGGTGGAAAAAATTCTATCCATGAAGAGCCTTGGCTTGAGTGGGATGAGAATTTAGCAAAAGCAAGTTCAATTACTCTTGTAGTCCAAGTTAACGGAAAAGTTAAAGATAAAATTGAAGTTGATGAAGGGCTTTCTCAAGATGAAATGAAAGAAGTTGCCTTAAATAGTTCAAAAATAAAGGAACTAACGACAGGACGTGATATTGTAAAAGTTATTGTAGTACCTAAAAAACTTGTTAACATAGTTATTAAATAAAAGAGAGTTTTTAAAACTCTCTTTTTTATTTCAAATACATAGGTGTAAGGGTTTCAGGGTTTGAGAACATTTGTGGGTTTTGATTGTCTTTTATACGAATAATTTCTTGGAGATGTTTTTTATTTGTTGTTGTAAAGCCCATTTTGTAGTAAAAAGTTTGGGGGCTTATTTTTGAATCATCAATGCAGGTTGCAACAAGATTAATTCTCCCGTTACAGCCTTTTTTATAACTTTCTTTTTTGGCTATATTAATTAAAGTTCTTCCAATACCATGTTTTTTTACATTTGCGATTAATTCATCAATGTAAAAACAATTGAAACTTTTTTTTGTGCCCGGATAATAAAAAGCGTTCTTTTCAAGAGTTATCGGATAAGCTATCATTTCGCCGAGAAGACTGCCGTCTTTTGTCGAAAACAGGTTGTAGTGCGAATTCTTACAAAAAGTCAATGTTTCGGGCAGTGTTTTTAATGATTTTGTCCTTAAAACACTGTCTACACCCAAAGCTTTGTTGAAAAAATTTATAGTCGATCTACTAACCATAAATTATTAAACTAAAAATGGAATATGAAATTGTCAGATTTTATAAAATATATTAATAAATCATAACATTCAAACTTTTGGCGCATTTTAGTATTATAATAGATAAAGTAAATAGCAAATTTATAGGGATAGAAAATTGAGAGAGAAGTATTATTTTATAGCAATTGGCGGAATTGGTATGAGTGGGCTAGCCAAGTATCTTTTGGAAAATGGTTATGAGGTCTCAGGCTCCGATATAAATGATAGCAAATATATAGACAAGTTGCGTGATTTAGGCGCAAAGGTGTTTATAGGCCATGATGAAAAAAATGTGCCGGAAGATTGTATTGTTGTTGCAAGTTCTGCAATTAAAGAAGATAATCCGGAAATGCAGAAGGCTAAAAAGTTAGGCCTTCCTATATATCACAGATCAGATGTGCTTGCAAAGCTTTCAAGTATGGGGAAATTTTTCTTGGGATATTCAGGTACCCATGGCAAGACTACGACAAGCGGTTTGTGTGCTTATGTTTTGGAAAAAGCCGGCCTAAAGCCATCTTATGTAGTTGGCGGAATGCTTCCTGATATTGGAACAAATGCACATTCTCAGGATGGAAAATTTTTCTGTGCTGAATTGGATGAAAGTGACGGTACAATAGTTAAATATTCGCCCGACGTTGTAGTTGTAAACAACTTGGAGGCTGATCATCTTGATTTTTATAAAAATGGTTTGCAATCCATTGTTGAAACTTTTGACAAGTTTCTTTCCAATTTGAAACCTGATGCGATTGTATTAATTAATAATGATTGTAATGGAACTAATATGTTGTCCGGAAAAAGCTTTGTAACTTATGGTTTAAATGATGCGGATTATACTGCTAAAAATATTGAATATGACGAAGATTATACTACATTCGACATATATTATAAGGAACAATTACTTTCAGATATGAAAATATGTTTAAAAGGTCAGCATAATGTTTATAATGCCTTGGCTGTTTATGCTAGTTTGCATCAGGCAGGGGTTGATATGGAGCTGGTGAAGCCTCATTTTGCTACTTTTACAGGCATGGGCAGACGATTCCAAAAGGTTTGTGAATTTAAAGGGGTTCCCGTGTATGATGATTATGCACATCACCCGACAGAAATAAAAGCAACTCTTTCGTCATCAAAATCTTTTAAGAATAAAAATGTTATAGCTGTTTTCCAACCGCATAGATATACAAGATTTAGCAATTTGTGGGAAGAATTTTTAAATTCTTTTAATGACGTTAACCATGTTGTTGTGACTGATGTTTATGCAGCCTCTGAAAAACCTATAGAGGGAATTAATTCTGAAAAATTTACTGAAGAATTATCTAAAAAATGTTCTGCTGAATATATCCAAGGAGATATCAGTTGTGTTGCAAAAAGCTTATATCCAAGGTTAAAATCCGGGGATGTTATAATAGGTCTTGGCGCAGGAACTATTACAAATTTAGGTAAAGAGCTATTAAAAATTGATGAAGGGGTAGTGAGTGTTGTTGGAAAATAATTTTGACATAAAAATGCTTACATCCTTTAAAATCGGTGGGAAAATAAAAAAAGTTTATTTTCCTTCCTCTGTCGATGAATTTGTAGAAATTTTAAAGACAGAGCCGGAGGCTAAAGTTTTTGGTAATTTATCAAATACCCTTATTTCGTCAGATGGTTATGATGGTGTCATCGTTTTGACGACTAAGATGTATAATGTAGATTTTTACGGTACAAGAGTTGTCGCCGATTGCGGAATAAAGGGACCCAAATTATCTCGGCTTGCTGCTGCAAATGGCTTGAGCGGATTTGAATTTATGATAGGATTCCCCGGGACTTTAGGCGGAAATATATGTATGAATGCATCAGCTAATAAACAATGTATTAGCGATAAACTTGTTTCGGTTCTTTGTTTTGATGGCAGTGAGGTTAAAAAATATACTAAAGAACAAATGAATTTTGCATATAGGCATTCTGTTTGTATGGAAAAGAAGTTGATTGTTTTGAGTGCTGAATTTGAGCTAGAAAATGCAGAAATTCCTGTTATTAAAGAAAAAATGGATATGAATTTGCATTTTAGAAAAGGTCACCAGCCATCTTTGGCTTTGCCTAATTGTGGTAGTGTGTTTAAAAATCCGGATGGAGATTCAGCAGGAAGATTACTGGATTCTATCGGCGCAAAAAACATGTCATCCGGAGGTGTTCATGTCTGGGAGAACCACGCAAACTTCATAATTAACGATAATAACGGAACTTCTTTGGATGTTTTAATGCTTATGGAGAAGATGTCAAATGCAGTTGAGCTTGAGTACGGTATAAAACTCAAGCCTGAGGTGAGATATTTAGGTGGAAATAACAAAATAGAGGAAGAATTATGCAAGAAATTACTAATAGAATCGATAAAAAATCAAAAATAGCAGTATTATGCGGTGGTATGTCATCAGAAAATGAAGTCTCTATGCGCTCTGGCAAAGGTTGCTATGATGCTTTGAAAAGACTTGGTTTCGAAAATGCCGAAATGGTTGTTGTAGACAAAGATATTGCAATTAAATTAAAAGAAGGTTGCTATGACTATGCTTTTAATGCATTGCATGGCAAATACGGCGAAGATGGTTGTATTCAAGGGATTTTGGAAATTCTAAGAATACCTTATACCGGTTGCGGAGTTATGTCCAGCTCTGTTTGTATGAATAAGGAATTTACTAAAAGAATTCTTTCTACAAATCCTGATATAATAATGGCGCGTTCTGCTTTTGTAAGAAAAGGGGATGATTTGTTTGAGAAAACAAATGATTTGTCTTATCCTTTGTTTGTAAAACCGGTCAGTGAAGGTTCAAGCTTTGGTATGACAAAGGTTGATAAGTCTGAGGATTTGAAAGAAGCATACGATGTTGCTGTTAAATATAATGATGATGTATTGATTGAAGAATTTATTGACGGCTTTTTTGTTACCGTTGGAGTTTTGGAAGAGGATGGCAAACCTTTTGCTACTGAAATTCTTGAAATTAGGCCAAAAAATGAATGGTATGATTTTGAAGCTAAATATACGCAAGGTATGTCAGATTTTATTTGTCCTGCCAACTTGTCTCCTGAAGTTACAGAATATGTTAAAGAATTGGCTGTCAAGGCTTTTGAAACTGCAGGTTGCAGGGGCGTTTCAAGAATCGACTTTATGATGAGAGATGATATACCTTATCTATTAGAAATTAATACAAGCCCTGGCATGACTACAATGAGTGATTTGCCTGCGCAAGCAGCTGCTATGGGTATTGATTATGATAATTTGGTGTTACTAATATTAAACGGTGCAGGTTTGAATAAATAATGACTGATTACCAAGAATTTGAAAATCCTGAAGAACTTTTAAAGGCGAAACAAAGAGAAAGAAAACTTAGAAAAGGTAAGAAGAAACAGAGTTTTCTAAAATCAATGCTGCGTTTTTTGACTGGGCTATCTATAATCTTTGGAATGTATTATTTTTCAACTCTTCAGGGGTGGTATTTGCCTCAGGATGCTTTTAAAAATACTGCTTCCCCTTATGTGCAGATTGTAAATAATAAGATAGTTAAAACCTCAAAAATTCAAGGCATTCTAAAAAATGAGGAGGTGCCACGCTTGCCGTTGTATATGGCAAGTTTAAATGATTTGAAGTATAAATTAATGTCACTTGCACCTGTTGAAAGTGTTTATATAAGAAGGTATGCTTTCCCTGCAAGGATTTTGATTATCATAAGAGAATCTACTCCGGTTATAACAATTTCCCCGGATGAAAAAGTTAAGCCTGTGGCTGCGTTTACAAAAGAAGGAAGGTTGATTATTGGGGCGGATTATCTTCCTTTGCCTGAAGAATATAAGACTATAAGAGTTTTATCTTATGGTAATAAAGGTGATGATTATAGAAAGTGGGATGTCAACAAAGTTCGTGAAATTGAAAAAATTGCGAAATATGTGGAAACTTTCTCACATGAAAAAATTGAATATATCGATATGAGAAATCCCAATGATATTTATGTAAAAATAAAGACGGTTCCTGTCAGACTTGGTCAGCCTGATGCAAATATTTATGAAAGAATAAAACGTCTACCTTCAATTTTACCTCAGGTACAAAAAGTCAAAGGAAAAGTTAAATATATTGATTTAAGTTGGGAAAAAGTAAATTATCTAAAATTGGAATAATAAGGAGTAACCATGAAAGTAGCAGTAGCTCAAACCAGATTTAAAACAGCTGATTTTGATTTTAATTTTAACCAAATAATAGAACAAGTCCAAAGTGTTGATTGTGATTTGATAATTTTTCCGCAATATGAAGTTGAGGAGACTGGCGGAAAGGATTTAGTCTTTGATGAAAAAGTTCAAGAGGCACAAGGTGATTTGTATGAAAAAATTGCCGAAAAGAACTATGATAAAGCAATATTAATCGGTGATGTATTAATCCAAAACGGTGAAATAAATTTATCAGACGATGGTTTTTATATAGTCTGTGGGCAAAATGTATATGTTGACGATATTTATCGTGATGATGTGGTTTGTGATTTATATGTTCTTGCCAAAAATAAGTATTTTGTTATGGAATCTTACAAAGAATTAATTGAGAGTATAAATTCCAGAAATGATTTTATATTTATCAATGCTGTAGGTATGTCTGACGAAAGTATTTATGCTGGCGGAAGTTTTGCAAAAAATAAAGAAAATGAAATCGTCAAAGTAATGCCAATTTGTAAAACTGCCTGTGAATTGATTGATTTTTCAAATCCTATAAACTTCACTGAACAATCACAGGAAGAACTAGTGTATGAAGTTATAAAATTCGGACTAAAAGAATATTGTGAAAATGCCGGCTTTAAAAAAGTGGTTTTGGGACTTTCTGGTGGTATTGATAGTGCTCTGACCGCTGTTTTGGCTGCGGATGCAATTGGGGCAGAGAATGTCTTAGGTATTATGATGCCTAGTATGTATTCCTCAGAAGGTAGCATTTTAGATTCAGTTAAGTTGGCACAAAATATAGGGATTAAGACTGAAAAGCATACTATAACTCCTTTGTTTGATAATTTTATGGATAAAGTGGGACATGAAAAGAAACAGGATTTGGCTGAAGAAAATTTGCAAGCCAGATTAAGAGCCGTTATTTTAATGTTTTTCTCAAATCGTGATAATCGTTTGTTATTGTCTACCGGTAACAAGTCCGAGTCTGCAATGGGCTTTGGTACACTTTATGGGGATCTTGCAGGTGGCTTGAATTTGATTTGTGATTTGACTAAAACAAATGTCTACAGATTGGCTAATTATATAAATAGAAATGGCGAAAGAATTCCTAAAGAAATTATTGAAAAAGCACCTTCTGCTGAGCTTCATCCGGGACAAAAAGACCAAGACAGGCTCCCTGAATATGCAATCTTGGATGATATTATAGAAATGTATGTTGAAAAGAATGTTCCGATTGATGAAATTTCTAAAAAATATGGAACAGAACTTGTGCAAGATACAGTTAAGAAAATATATAGGGCTCAATTTAAGCGCAAACAGGGTTGTTTAGGTTTGAGATTGACTGAAAGATCTTTCTGTCGCGGTGTTGATTATCCTGTAATGCAAAGGTTTTATTAATCATGGAATATTCTGATGCGGTTAAACTCTTAACCAGTCAGGGCAAATTCTATATTGAGCTCGGATTGGACCGAATTTCAAAAATTTTGGGTTTATTAGGGAATCCTCAAGATAACCTTAAATGTATCCATGTTGCAGGTACTAACGGAAAAGGTTCTGTTTGTGCGATTATTGAGGCTGTTTTGAGAGTAGCCGGTATGAAAACCGGTTTGTATACAAGCCCTCATATATTTGAATATACCGAAAGAATTAAGATAAATAATTGTGATATAACTAAAAAGGATTTTGCCAATTACGTTGAATTGGTGTGTAATTTGGCTGATAAAAATGAAATTCATTTGACTGAATTTGAGATTTTGACAGCGGTTATGTTTAAGTATTTTTATGATAATAACGTTGATGTTGTTATTCTGGAGACAGGTCTTGGCGGGAGATTTGATGCTACAAATGTCATTAAGTCAAACTTATGTTCAATAATCACTCACATCGATTTTGATCATACAGAAAGATTGGGGGATACTTTATCTAAAATTGCCTTTGAAAAAGCAGGAATTATAAAAGAGAATTGTCCTATTTTTACATCAGAAGGTTATGAAGTATTTAAAGATGTGGCAGATGAAAAAAATGCTATGTTTATTCTGGTAGTACCTTTTGAAGATATATCCAGGCTCTCGCTGAAGGGTTTATGTCAAAGAGAAAATCTTTCGCTGGCTCTGGCTGCTGTTAGGTACTTATTCCCGAGTATAGATGAAAATATAATTCAAAATGCCATATCTAAGGTACAGCACCCATGCAGATTTCAATTTATTAAAGACAAAAATATGATAATTGATGCCGCACATAACCCAAATGGAATAAGAGCTTTAAAACAGAGTTTGGATTTTTGGTACCCGAATTTGAAAAGAAGATTTGTATTCGGGTGTCTCAAAAATAAAGATTACAAAACAATGATGGCTGAATTGTTCGAGAAAAATGATGAAATTTATTTTTATAAATTTGATTATCCAAATTCTGCCAATATTGAAGAGTTGCAATCTGCGTGTGATTATCCTTCAAAAGAATTCACCGGAAAATTCGATTACAATGACGGTAAATTGACTATTGTTTGCGGTTCTTTTTATATGATAAAAGAACTGCTTGCAAAGTTATAGTTTTTAATCTTCACTGCCTTTGGTTACCATTTCCTCTATCAAACTGTTTAATCTTGCAGGAGAAAATTTTGAACAAGAATTCCAAATTAATGTTGGTTTTGGTTCTTTGATTGATGGGCTCGGGTAGTCACAGTTGCATACACCTTTTAGCATGTTTGTTGAACCGTCAACAGAGGAAGTGAAATGTGAACAGCAATTACAAATTTTTAAAATAAATCCGTAATCATCTAATTTGGATTTTAATTCTTGCAAAGCATCTATCATTCTCAGATGACCGCCTGTTGTGTATTTTTTATTTTTGAAAATAAATCTTACCTTTGACAATTCCTTGTCTGATATGAATTCAAGCTTGCAAGGCAGATCGCTTTTGCCTGTTGAAACAACTACGTCAATTGAGAGTTTATCTTTTTCATTTGAAACACGCCCCTCACCTATTTTCGCTAATAAATTGCGAATAGGTGGAAGATTTTTTATCATATGTCCCAGTGAATATATCGGATAAAGGCATAACAAAAGAATCTCTTTTATGTTTAGTTTTGAATTTATCAAACTTATTCCAAATCCTGCTATAAGCAAGATAAATGTTAATAATACAACTTTGAAGTCTACAAAGAAATAGTACCTGTAAGAATGTTTCATAAGACCTAAGTATGAAATTACAAGTACCCAAAAACTTGGTGCGATTAAAGAAAATACGTGTTCTGTAAATACAAAGTTCTTTGTAAATATTCCTCTTATGCAGTTTTTGAATAGTTTTAATCTTTGAGATAATCTTGGGCGCTTGAAAATGTAACCTTCTGCGTTTACAAAGGTTTGTATATTAGGATTGTAAGTGCATTTGTAACCAATTTTTGAAAGCAGCAGGCTATATTTGAGTTCGCTATCAATACTTTTGAAATCAACTTCGCCAATTCTGTCAACGATTTCTTTTTTGATTATAAATACACCGGAATCTGCCTGTGATGCAAGTCCGAATAAGGATCTTGCTTGGCGGATAAAATTCATATGATATTTTTGATAAACTGCTTTGATACTATCAATTATATCTAAATTATCAGTCATCATAAGGGTTTCGCCACTTAATACCGAATTTTTGACTAATGCTGAATTGACAGTTGATAAAAAGTCCGTTGAAATACTTCTATTCCCATCAATAAAGATATAAGAATCTATCCATTGATCCTGTTTAAGTTGTTCTATCAAAAGTGATATAGATTGATCTTTTCCCAAAGTCCCGTTGTCTTTAAAGTTGATAACATTTACGAATCTATTTGTGTTAAATATCAATTCTGATCCATCATTGCAGTTATCCAAAATTGCAAAAACTTTAAAGCAATCAACTGGATAATCTTGCAGTTTTATTTGGTTAATAAGACTTTCAAGGGTGGCTTTATTATTGTGTGAATATATTACAACAGCCAGGTGATCTTTTTCCTCATATTGTGAGTATCTTTTTTCAATCTTAAAAGGTTTGTCCTTTAAATTTTTGAGCGCCAGTGCCAGAAAATAAACTGAATAAATCGCTATATATAAGTATAATAAATCCAAAATGTATTCCATAAAAGTCTATTCCTTCCTCTCAACATTTTAGTTAAAACCATGAAAAATTTCCATTACATGTAAATAAATGTAATAAAGCAATGATTTGCAAGTGTTTAATTCGTGCGAATTTATGTAAGTGTATTTTTGTAATGATAAATTAGTTCTTAAAATTTTAATAATTTTAAGAACAAACCCAAAGTTAATTATTTGTGGGAATACTTTGTTATTAGAAATTATAGATAATGGCTTGGTAGAGGGATATAAAATGAAAAAAATATTTTTTATTATATTGTTTTTTGTTGTAGGTTACACACCGTCTTTCGCTTTGAATTATGAACCGGATGAGAAAATTAATATAACAGTTTATGAAAAAATCAATCCCGCAATAGTAGCTATTGATGCGCAATTGGATGATGGGGTATCAGCAGGAACAGGTTGTGTTGTTTCGTCGGATGGAGTTATTCTTACTGGTTCTCATGTAGTTGAAGATTGTAAAGACATTGATGTAACTACTTATAATGGGCAAGTTTATAAAGCAAAAGTTATTGCTCAAATGGGAAAGAATAAAGATTTGGCACTGCTAAGAATTGAACCTAAATCTCCATTAAGTACAGTTAGATTCGGTGATTCCGAGGAAGTTAAAGTTGGACAAAAAGTCCTCGCAATAGGTAATCCTTTTGGATTTTCTGGAACACTAACACAAGGAATTGTTTCAAGAATCGATTATGCCAAAAACAGAATACAAACTGATGCAGCTATTAATCCTGGGTGTTCAGGCGGTCCTCTTTTGAATTCGGCAGGTGAAGTTATTGGTATTAACCAATCTATATATAATCCGGATAATAATATTTCCAATATTGGTATTGGTTTTGCAATCCCTGTTAATGATGCCAAAACTTTTATTCAAAATACAAATCTTGTAAGTAAATAATTTGCTTTGAAAATAGTTATTTATTCTAATTTATGCTATATTAAATTGTGTGTTTAATTACGTTGAGGATAAATGATTAATTTTTTCGGGCTTTGTGTCATTAATTTAATAAAAAGCATAAAGTATTTATTACAAAAACAGGTTAAGTTTTCAAATATTATAACTCAAGCAGCTGCTATAAGTTATGATTCATTAACCATATCGCTTTCAATTGCTTTTATTGCTGCTGCAGTAATTGCAATTCAGGTCTCAAAACAATTCCTAATGTCAGGTGCTGAGGCGTACATTGGTGGTACGATTGCTATTGTTATGATAAGAGAAATTGCGCCCGGATTTGTTGCCCTTGCAATAGGGGCGCGTGCCGGTACCGCAATATCTGCTGAAATTGCTAATATGCAAGTTACGTCTCAGGTTGATGCTATGAAGACGTTAAAAGTTGATCCGGTTGGGTACTATTTCACACCCCGAATTATTGCTGCAGTTATAACGGTTCCTATGGTGGTTTTGATTGCAGAAGTTATTGGGATATTGGGAGGAATGTTGGTTTCGTCAGCTACTATTTCTTTACATCCTGAAAGATATATGCATTCAGTGTGGGCTTGGCTTTCTACCAGAGACATATATATAAGCCTCTTAAAGGCATCAATTTTTGGCGGCCTTATTGCACTCGTTTGTGCTACGCAAGGGTATGAAACAAGAGGTGGTGCCAAAGAAGTTGGTATTTCAACTACTCAGGCTGCAATATTATCAACATTATATATGCTTATTGCTGATTTCCTTGTTAATTTGGTCTTTTATATTGCTAAGTAAAAATTAAGCCAGATATTTTTGTACCGTGTCTTTATCGAAAACTTCAATGCTATCTCTAGCATGTATAAATATTATGCAGTTAATCAAAGATTTAAGTGTTTCAAAGTCTGAAAATGCCATTTTATTACGCATATCTTCCATGTTGTTTGCCAAAAATTCCATTATAATGGTTTTCCCGTCAAACACAAGTCCTGCAAAATAATCAAAAGATTCTTTTGTTTTTATTCCTTCGAGATAAATTAAATCAGGTGATTGAAACTCTATGAATCTTGAAGCCTTATCCATATTGAATCCGATATTTTCGTTTAATTCACATTGATTTACTCCCTTAAGGTTGTATTTTGCAATGCTCTCTAACGTCATGATATTTTTTGAATTTTCTTTAGCGGCTTCTAAAAGCAGTGAATATATAACGTGTGTTTTTCCGCTCAATGGTGAACCGCATACAAGTATAATACCAGGTTCCTTCAATGACTTTTTAACAATTTTAAGTTCTTTATCTGATACAATAATTTTGTTTAACATTTTAGGAGGTTTGTATATCTTTAAGAAAATTCTTTCTCCCATAATGGTTGGAAAAGTAGAAATACTAGCTACAACAACCATATCATCTACTTTGAAATTGAGTTTACCGAGTTGTGGAACTTCCGAAACCGAAGGATCAAGTTCAGCTAATGTTTTTAACTTAGCAACAAAAGATGCGGTAAGTACATTTGGTATTAGACCTTTATTTGTAAGTTCACCGTGTTTTTTGAAATTAACTCCCAGTCCATTATTCTCACCTTGAAAAGTTACTTCGTGAACTTCTTCTATAATAGCTTGTTTAAGGATTGCGCGTATAATTTTCTGAATATGGTTATCGCTTAAGTCTTCACTATGAAGCTCATCACGCCAATCGTATTCAACGTTTGTATCTGTGAATATCTCTCCAACAGTGCTGTCTTTAGTGTAATATTCTTCTATTTTTTTAATTATTCCAGGTTCTGATGAGATTACTGGCTCAATAGAACATTCGGCACTTTCTATAATTCTGTCAATAGCAAATAAATCCAAAGGATCAGCCATTGCTACTGTCAAAGTGTCCTCTATTTTAAAAAGAGGGATTATTCGGTATCTTTTTGCATCTGCATAACTAACATATTTGAGGCAATTAGTATCTAGTGAGTAATCATCCAAATTTACGTATGGTATATGCAGTCTTGATTCTAAAAATTTTAATAAAGTTTCTTCGGTGATTACACCGGAATTTATAAGAGCCTGTCCGATATTGATATTTTGAGCATCGGAAATTTCTTCGGCTTGCTCAATTGTTTCATATTGAACTAGTCCTGCTCTTACTAAATCATATTTGAGTTTTTCTAATGTTTTATTTGTAACTGTTTCCATTACTCTTCCAGATATTGTTTAACTTTTTGAACTACTTCGCTTAAATCAAAAGGTTTTGTTATATATTCATTTGCGCCGGTTTCTTCTCCGATAAGTTTATCACCTTCTTGCGAGCGAGCTGTTATCATAAAAATAGGAATATTTTTATATTTATTATCATACTTTAATAATCTGCTTATTTTGTAGCCGTTAATTTTAGGCATCATAACATCAAGTATGATTAAGTCAGGTATTATTTCTTTAGCAAGTTTTAAACCATCCTCTCCGTTGTATGCACAGTAGCATATGTAGTCTGCAGACTCTAATACGAATTTTAAGCTTTCAACTATATCTTGTTCATCATCAACAATAAGAATTTTTTTCATACTTCTCCCCTGTTTATATTATTATATCATGTTTCAATGAGGACAAGTTTTATGTAACATTTCGTAAAAAAGTTAAATAATGCAAAAAATTTTTTTTTTCGTTTTTTAGCTGTATTGTGATAAGAAACTGAAAGAAGGTAAAAATAATATGTTAAAAATTACTCCAAAATACAGAATAGCTGGTGATTGGAACTTAATGGGGGCAATATCAAGACCCTTAGATAAGCGATCAAGTAAAGAGATAATGGATACAGTCGAGTTTTTGGCTTCAAAAATTGGCAACGATGTAGAACAAATGCTTCCTGAAATAAAAAAAATGAACCCAAAGCATTTAGGTTTGGTTTCTGATACGTTTGAAATTGCTAATATGGCTACTTTTGGACCGGTAAATGAAAGCTTATTAGGCACTCTTTCTAATGGAGAAACGGTTTTGCACAGATTGATTAATAAATTTATTAAAGCGTCAAAAACTGATCATAAGGCTTTAGATTTTGCTCAAGATATCATAAATAATACGGATGTTCGTGCATCAAAACATTTTTTGTTGGATTTGGTTTCCTCAGATGCCTTAGAAAATTTGGCTTCAAGTCCAAAATTCGATGCCGCAAGGTCTATGATTCCGGAAATAGCAAAAGTAACCTTGAAACCTCCATATTTTATTAATGATTCTCTGGAAAACTTTAGTATTTTTATAAAGTCATTAACTTCGGAAAAAGCAAATGCTGATAAAGTAAAATTATTGAAGCCATTTTCGGAATTTTTAGAAAAGAAATTTAAGTCTGATTGTCAATTGGATGTTATAAAATTTGTCAATTCGGATGTACCTAACGAAAAAATATTAGATAATATGAAGTCTTTAGGACAAATGGCAGAAGTAATTGACAAAAATGGTTCAAATATAGATGTTGTAGATTTTGTTACTAAAAATACTAATTTACGCTAACTTCCATTTTAGAAGGTACTTTACTAACAGGTATTGCAAAGTAGAATCTTGAGCCTTTATTGAGTTCACTATCACACCAGATAGTGCCGTTGTGCGCTTCAAGAAGTTGTTTTGCAATAGGAAGGCCCAGTCCGGAACCTCCAATTTTTCTTGATAAAGAGTTTTCAATTTGTGCAAATTTATCAAAAGCTCGAAGAAGATCTTTTTCAGCAATCCCTATACCTTCATCTTCGACGCATACAACTATGTATTCGCCATTCAGTTTTTTTATATCATCTTTAAAACAATCAGGCGCTTTTAATTGTTCTGCTCTTGCAATATGTGATCTTATTATGATATTTTTACCTTCAGGCGTAAATTTTATCGCATTGGATACCAAATTTGTTAAAACTTGTTCCAGTCTTTGAGAATCGGCATATATCTCCGGTAGATTTGCTGTTTCTTCGGCAATTAAATTTAATCCCTTTTCCCTTGCGACACCTGATAGTGCAAATTTTACATATTCGATGACAGAGTGGATGTTCATATTGGTGAAGTGATAATCCATTTTTCCTGCTTCAATTTTAGATAGGTCAAGCAGGTCGTTAATGATACCTGAAAGGCGTTGAACATTTCTTTGAGCCATTGCTAAAAATTTGTTTCCCGCCTCGTTAAGATCTCCGCATCTGCCGGAGGATAGTATGTCAAGCGAGTTTTTGATGGCAGTGAGCGGTGTTCTTAATTCATGTGAAACTATTGAGATGAATTCAGATTTCAAACGTTCAAGCTTCTCGAGTTTCAAGTTAGTTTCCATGATTTCTTGGTATAAGGTTGCACTTTTTAGAGGTAAGGATACTTGTTGTGCAATTGTCTGAAAACAAGTTGCATCATCGGATGTAAAAGGTGTTTCTTTGAATATTTCTATACAGCCGAAGAAATTGTCTCCCAAGCTTATTGGAGCAAACATATTGTCATACTGAAAAAGGTTGAAAGTAAATCTATTCGCCGGATATTTTACGGTTTTGATAACTTTTAATTTTTCTATGTCAATTTCAAATGGAGGGGTTTTGTTTTCGAATAGTGATTTGTAATTCAATATGGTTCTAAGTTTGATTGCACTAACTAATTCCTCAGAAAGCTCATATAAAGAGTTCAAGATTAAGACAGGTTCTGTATCGGTGCAAAAAGCTAATGTGCAGGTTAAATCAAAACTTAATGATTTATCAAGACCTTCAATCATATAATCAACCAGTTTTTCTTTATCTAATGAGCCTGCAAATTGTGAACTTGTACTATATAAAACATTCAATCTATACAAACTATCAGCTAAATTTTTATTTGTAGCGGATAACTGTTCTAAAGATTGTTTAGTCCTAAGGTTTACATTAATTGTTGATAATACAAGATCTTCTGACAAGTCTTCAGTTATAAAAGCATTAATATATTTTGTTAAGTCTTGTTCTAAGCCTTGACTGGGTGTTAATAATACAAAAGCAGTTGAATTATATATTGATTTAAGGTTTTTAATATTTTTTTTGATATTATTAAATTTGTAATCAAGAATAATTACATCCGGAGAATTCAGTTCAGCTGTTTCTAGTATAACATTTTCATCAGAAACAACCGTAAAGTTGTACGGTTTTCTGTTGAAGATATTCGTATACTGTTGAATTTTTTCCAATCTATCAGATATAAATAAAATATTCCCCATAATTACTATGTTATCAGGGTTTTATATTTTTGCAAGTTAGTTAAATATGTTACAACTTGCAATAATTTGTGGAATTGTTATAATAGAAATTGATGTATGAAAAAGGATGTAGAGCATGATTTTCGATAAAAAAGATCGAAACCGGGGAGGGGCTTCTCTTCGAAGCAATAAAGACAGTGTTTTTGGGGCATTCACGTTGGCGGAAGTTTTAATTACCTTAGCTGTAATTGGTGTGGTTGCAGCATTAACAATCCCTTCGCTTTACCAAAACTATAAAAGCAGAGCATGGAACACTGCGGCTACAGTTTTTGAAAGAAAACTGTCTGAAGCTACAAAGGTTATGAATTCTGAGATGACACTGATTGGTCATAACACTACACAGGAGTTTGTTTCTGAGTTATCAAGACACATAAAAATATTAAAAGTATGTGATAGTGAGAATTTGATTAGTTGTTTTGAAGAAAAATTCTATTGGGGTGCTGATAATACAGAGATAAATACGAAAGAATTAACTACCAGTTCCCATTTTGGGAAAAGTGAATACGAGACAGAGTTAATAGGTGTCATGTTTGCAAATGGAGTGAATGCAATAATGGCATATGACAAACATTGCAGGACTCAAGATCCATATTCCAACCAAATAAACACAACGGGATGTTTGGCAATGGTATATGATGTAGACGGTTATAACAAACCTAATACATTTTCGAAGGATTTGAGAGGGTTTAATGGTGTTAGTATAATAAGTGGTTGTGATTATTTCATAAATAATTTGTGTTTGTCAACAACATTTTCACCAGATCCGGTTTCGGAGTTTGGAGATGAAGAGACGTACCGTTCTTTGGAAGGTAGTATGTATCCTTCGCCACTTAATGGAAGTTACTCGGAATGGACAAAGGATTATGTCAGTGCTGCAAAGTACCATTGTAGCAAAATGGGTATGTCATTAATCAGTGAGAGTGAGATGCAACAAATTGTAGAATATTTATATCCGAACGGAACATTGGATTATGATAGAGTGAACAAAACCCCAATAGTTCCAAGTGATTCTGTACATGATTCATACGTGACGAGTGAACAGCATGTAGGTAGTAGTAGTTTATGTTTAAACAGCGGAAGTTGTTATTGGGCGGGACGTATTGCGCAATTTACGCAAAATAGTGGCGGCTTTAGTTCGTTATACGCTATTATAGGGAATCTGGGTATAGGTTCGGTTAGTGCTTTTTGTGTAAAATAATTTATTATTTTGTTTTTTTCTTTTGAAATTTTTGTTTGCCGTTATTAGGTCTTTTGGGCGCAGCTGTTTGAGCGGAGGTTTGAATACGTTTTACGCTGAATACATCAGGCAGCGCCTGTAGACAGTTTATAACCTTTTTAAGCGTTTCAATATTATCAAGTTCCAAGCCTATTTCTATTATACCTATATTGTTTCTGGATTTAACATTTGCGGTGATTATGTTTGTATTGTTATCTGATACTGCTGCAATAATATCTTTCAGCATACCTAACTTGTCACCGGTTTCAATTCGTATTGTTGTGGTATATGTTTTGTTTGTATTTGTACCGGCCCATTTAATGTCCATCATTCTTTCAGGTTCGATGTATTCAAGAGTTTTACAATCTATTCTGTGGACAGTTACCCCTTTAGATCTTGTTACTACTCCGACAATTGGTTCTCCAGGTATTGGAGAGCAGCATCTCGCAAATGAATACATCAATCCCTCAAGTCCTACAATATCTTTTTCGGATTTCTTTTTATTTGAGGTATGGAACTTGTCTTCAATAGTTTTTTCTTTTGGTTTTTGAAGTTTATTAATAATTTTATTTAAAGTCGTTTCACCATAACCTAATGCAGCAAATAGGTCTTCGGCGGAGACATAGTTCATTTGTTTGGCTATTTTTTCAAATTCACCCTGCTTCATGTATTCATCAAAAGAAGCTTTTGTAAGTTCATGTTCAAGGTGTGATTTACCAAGTTCTATATGCTCTTCTCGATTATTTTTCTTGAACCATTGTTTTATTTTTGACGATGCTTGCTTGGTGACTACAAAATTTAGCCAATCAAGTCTTGGAGCTGGTGTTTTAGATGTCAAAATTTCGACAATATCCCCGTTTACTATTTTTGTATCCAGTTGAGCAATTCGTCCATTGATTTTAGCCCCAATTGTCCTATGACCAACATCGCTGTGGATACGATATGCAAAATCTATAGGGGTAGCATCTTTTGGTAAGTCCAGGACATCGCCGCCAGGGGTAAAAGCAAATACTTGATCTGAAAATAAGTCAAGTTTGACAGAATTAACATAATCTTCTGCATTTTTCATTTCCTTGTCATATTCAACCATTTTTCGCATCCAAGAAAATTGCAGATCAGATGCATTATTTGCTTTTTCAGAGCCTTTTTCTTTATATCTCCAGTGAGCAGCAACACCGTATTCTGCTATTTCATGCATTTCCCAAGTTCTTATTTGTACTTCAAGCGGTTTTGAACGAGGTCCAATGACGGATGTGTGCAAGGATTGATATAGGTTTCCTTTGGGCATTGCTATGTAATCTTTAAAGCGTCCCGGAATTGGCTTAAATTGTGAGTGTATAAGGCCAAGAACTTCGTAACATTCTTTTTCGGTATCAACGATTACTCTTACCGCAGTTATGTCGTATAAGTCATGAAATGCAACATTTTGCCGTTTCATTTTACAGTATATGCTGTAATAGTGTTTTGCTCTGCCCGTAATTTGTGCATTTATACCTGCTGCTTTTACGTCTTTTGAAATTTTATCTATAAGCAGTTGTACTGTTTGTTCACGTTCTGCCTTTTTTTGTGAAACAAGTTGGGCTATTTCAAAATATTTGTCGGTTTCCAAATATCTTAAAGATAAATCTTCGAGTTCTGCCTTTATTTTCCCCATACCTAATCGGTTAGCAAGTGGTGCAAATATGTCCAATGTTTCTTGAGCGATTCGTTTCTGTTTGTTTGCTGCCATAAAATTAAGTGTTCGCATATTGTGAAGTCTGTCGGCAAGTTTTAAGAATATAATTCTTATGTCACTTGCCATTGCAATGAATAAGCGTCTGAAATTTTCAGCTTGACGTTCTTCCTTGGACTTGAACTTTAATTTACTCAATTTAGTGACACCTTGAACAAGAGTCAGGACATCTTCTCCAAACAGGTTCTTTATTTCTTCAGGTTTTGTCTCGGTATCTTCTAAAATATCGTGCAAAAAAGCAGCAATAAGAGTATGTGTATCAACCTTTAAATCTACAAGGATTTTGGCAACCTCTACGGGGTGTATTATGTATGGCTCTTCAGAGATTCGGTATTGCCCTTCGTGAAGTTTTTTTGCATAGTGATATGCTTTTTCAATTAGTGCAATATCTTCAGTGCTTCTATTTTGTTCTATAAGTTTTTGTTTGATTCCTGCAAAAAGTTCTACGTCGGACATGGTATAATAATGATACAAATTTTTTATATTTTTTTCAAGTAAAATTAAATAATTTCATACAGAAGGACTAACATGTTTAGACAAACAAAAGATGGATTATTACTAAATTTAAAAATAATACCAAATTCTTCCAAGAATGATATTGTTGTTTTGGATGATATTGTGAAGGTTAAAATAACGGCACAACCGGTAGAAGGGAAGGCAAACAAAGCTTTGATTGAATTTTTGTCAAAAGAATTCAAGGTCCCAAAAACATCGATTGAAATTGTTAAAGGTGTTTCAGGAAAAGAAAAAACTCTTTTATTCAGAGTTTTTGATGATGAAAAGGTAAAGTTTTTTAAAGACAAATTTATAAAGTAGCAAAAAAATGCTTTAGAGCTGTTAAAAGCAATAAAAGGAGAAAATAAAATGCGAATAAGTACAAATTATTCAACCGGAAACAATTCTTACTCAAATTACAATCATCAAAAGAGTAATAAACCTTGTTTTCAAGCGAATTTAGTTCCTGCATTGAAAGAAACTCTAATCATGGAGGCTAAAAGAGCAGGTAAACTCGGCAAGTTAAATGAACAGTTTAAGAATATTGCTAACTGGGGTTGCCCTAAGTCTTTTATTAATACAAGTTATGATTTAAAGCGTGGAAAAACTTTATTAGCTTTAGAAAATTACCATTTGTCTAAAAACTACGGTGGTAGTTTAGTTGGGAAAAAGGACAGCAGTCTTTTAGATCAGTTCTTATCCCTTACAGAAAAAAAAGTTATGGATGCAGAAAAGAATATTGTTGATAGTGTTGCATTAAATAAAAAAGAGGCGACTTTTGCAATATTTAACAATCCGGAATATGTTCAAAAACTAACAGGTGAAGCGAACCCGTCAATAAAAAAATTGAGTTCTGCAATTCATCAATTATCAGAAGATGAACTGATAGAATATCGTTTTGGTCTGAAAGATAAAAATTATAATATAGAAGATGATTTTTTAATAAACTCATTTGTAGGTGTTGAAAAAAATAATTAGTTGTGGTAATATTTGTCCACGTAAGGAAAAAAGAAAATGGTAAATATATTTGTAAAATTTCATCATCATTCACATAGCACCCTCGGGTAAGCTATGGAATTGATGTTTCGCTTTTACAAATAAGTTCAATTCTATAAAAAATAGCTTCCCGGGGATTTAAAGCGAGAAGTTGTTTTTTTATCGAATTGGAGGTTAAAATAAAAATATGTCACTAGTAAATATAATTTCAGCAATTGGAAATAATAGCAGCATTTATCCTTTAATAGTTCGTGATTGCGGTATAGAAGTCCCGACGAAAATTGCTATGACTTATAACCAGAACAAAGAGAATAAGAAAATAGCATGGCTTGGAGCTCGAGAAAGATTTATTGATGAGTATTCTGTATCTGCAGTTTGGCTGGGTGGTATTCCTTTAATTGACAAGGTGGGCTCTAAACTTATCAAAAAAGTTAAAAATATTGGTCTTAATTCCGATGTGAATTTAAAACTTATAAGTGACGAGGAAAAATATAATAAAAAACTTAAATCTGGCAAAGTTGCAGAAGATTTATATCAAGGGTTTGAGTACAATATCAAAAAATTTGCTAATGTTCCGGAAGCAAAAGAAGCTGTTGAAGATTTAATTAAAGTAAAAAATAACAAAAAGCTTTTTGAAGGATTAATGAATGCCAAATTCATTGCATCAATTGCTATACCAATTGCCTTGATGGGTTTTGTTATACCAAAATTAATATTTGCATCGACGGCTAAAAAGATGGAAAAATATAAACAAGAAAATCCAAACAAAGATTACGCAAATTTAACTTTTGGAGGAAAAGATTTTGATCAATTTATACGCGGCAAATCTAAGATGACGACTTTCCAAGGTGCTTTGACATCAGTTCTTACTAACTTTACAACTGTTCAAAAAATGGCTGTCACTGATGGTGGCTATGCGGTTGGCAGAATTGTTACGGCAAGAAAGAAAAATGAAGCGATAGACTTGGCGTTCAAGATGTCGGGTATGATGTTCCTAAATTTTGTTGCTCCACACTGGATTGAAAAAGCTTTTAATAAGATTACTGACGTAAATTTAGATCCTAAAATGTTCGTTAATAAAAGATTCCTGGTAGGCATAAAGAATAATAGCCTCCAGTTGCCTGCTTCAAATTCTGCAAAAGATATTATTGATTTTATTGACAATAATCCTAACGCATTATTTACAAAGCTTGCAGGTAAATATGATAAAGTTAAATTGCTTAAAACGGGAATTAGAGATCCTCGTGCTTATGTTGATGTAAAAGAATTGGTTAAATTCAAATCCAATATTGAAAAATTCGCGCAGAATGCCAGATCTCAAGGCGTAATTCCTAAGACTTTTGCTAAAGCTGGCCAAAATATGGATATGATAAAATTTGCAAACAAATCTTTGAAGTTACGTTCATTAACAATTTTAGCAAATATTGGTTTGAGTAGTTTCTTGCTTGCATATTGCTTGCCAAAAGCACAATTTATATTCAGAGAGTGGTTTACTGGTTCAAAGTTGGAACCAGGGCTTGTTGAAACTCCTAAAAATATTGAAAATAACTAGCAAAAAATAAAATTTACGGGATTTATACGGTTATGCGTATTAGTTTTATAAATTTAAATAATAGTAAAGAAGTATTTTTTATAGGCAATAAAGACCCTAAAAAGCCTTCTAAAAGCAGAAGAAAGGGTGTTTATAAAGCAGCTGATAATTCAAGTTTGCCAGATAGTTTTTCCAAATCAAGTAAAGTTGGAAAGTCCGGTAGCAAGTCTTCTATTAACTTTGAAACTATTGATACGTGGGAAACATATGTAAGAAAAAAACTTCCAGTGCCTATAAAAAGAGTTGGAAAAAACTGCTATAGAGGTGAGGCTCTTTTGTATACTCCTAAAAGAATGAACGAACTTAAAAAGAGAGGAGTTGAAAGAGTAATTGATTTGGCAGGATTGGAACATTATGATGAATTATGTGCACAAAAAGGCTTTGATTATGTTGCATTCCCCATATTTTCAGAGTGTGAGAAAAATCCGATATTTTTAACCAGAGAACAGTATGAAAAGGTTGTTAAAGAATCCTGGCCTAGAGTAGAAAAATATGATGATAATGAGTTTGACAGAAAAGGTCTGCAATTTATCAAAGATTTTAAAAAATTTGTTGACGTTATTAATGAAGGAAAATTTTATATCTGTTGTAATCGCGGAAGAGTCAGAACAAATTTGGCATTGTTAATGAATCAGTATTTTAATCCTAAGTGGAATGGTGATAAGTCGTTACGCCCTGATGATGATGAAAAAGTTTTGCTTCAAGAGTTTTATTATAAGCTTTCAGAAAAAGACAAAAATGATCTAGGATTTAGTAAAGAATTTGATAATAATACAAGAAAAAGTCTTGATATACCTGATGATTGGTAAAAAAAAACAGTTATTTTTATATAACAAAGAGTATTAAATACGAGTTAAAAAATATGAAGATTGCATCCTTAAATTTGCCTAAAATTAATTTCACATCTCAGAATAGTTATTATAGCTCATGGTCAGAAGAAGACGAACTGGGTAATTTGGCCGATGATTGGGGTGGTTCAAAGATTCGTGACGCTATTAGAAATCACATGTATCCACAATTTATTTTTGATGATAATTCATCAAAGAAGTTGCCATCAAATGTGATGTCTATTGAAGATGTATTTGTACCCAATTTACAAAATATTGGTTCAGGTTCATACAGAGGTGCATCTTTATCAAGGAATACACAATATTTGGATTTATTAGCTAGAAGTGGTGTAAAAACAATTATTGATCTGGTTGGTTTTAAAAAATTGCAAGACGCTTGTGCTGAAAAAAATCTTAAGTACTATAAGTACGAGGTGCCTCATAATTATTGGTTAAATCCTATTTTTATAGATAATCAAGAATTGCTTGCAAAAAGAACAACGGAATTGGCTAGAGAAGGTTTATCCAAATCAGAATTTAATTCGCAGATCGATTATTATAAAAATAGAATTAATATTGAACGAGCAGAATATATGGAAAAATTTATTGGTCTTATTGATACAATGAAGGAAGGTTTTTTCTATATCGGTTGTGATTTGGGAGAGTGTAGAACTCCAAATTTATTGGCCTTGAATTCGTACTTTAATCCGGATTGGCAAGGTGAAAAAATCCCTCCTACTAATGATTTTGTTTTAAAATTAATAAAAAATATGTATAAAAATATGACGGATGTCGATAAAGAACGATTAGGATTTACAAAAGAATTCGATGAAAAATTAAGAAGTGAACTCGATATAAAAAATGAGGGGAATTAATCCCCTCATTTTTATGTCAAGCTATTCTTTGTAATTAAGCAAGAACCATACTATCTGTATTTTCTACGACTCTGTC
>CALVBY010000012.1 GCA_944325905.1 Candidatus Gastranaerophilales bacterium
GTCGAACCTCCGGTTCTTACCTCTCGAAAAACGATACTTAATCGTTTTTCTCGGCACAGTGGCCATCGGCATTTTTTATTGCTTTTTTCAGCTTATCTGGAGTCGAAACCCCAGCTCTCATTTACCGAAAGCCTTGTCTTGCTATTTTGAAAAAGATACAATTTATTGTGTAATCCCGAAACTAAACTATAATAAACTACACTATAATTTAATATTTTTACAAGGCAAAACAACAAGCACTAAGTTGAATGCCCCTATATCTGCCAACAAAGCAATTAGATGTTTCAACATGTCACAAAAAGGATCATGAAATAATTTCTAGACAAGATAAAAATATCTACACATTATAATTTTATTTTAACAACAACTTTTTTAACTTTGCCATTTTCAAGTTTTATCTGAGGTTTATGGGCTTCTGTTGGGTAAAACACAGCAAAATTTCTTGAATTTAATATAACAGTATTAAAATCATCTGACAGATTATTTTCAAAAAAAGTTATATCACGCTGTTCGTCATATTGCTTATCGACATGCAAGCCCTCCACACTTCTAAAATCAATTCTTTCTTTGCCTGACAACAACAACTGTACATCTATATATTTTTCATGAGATTCAAATACACAATTTTCAAACTCTTTTGGCTCATAAACTTCTACATTTGCGTAATCGTTTTCATTTATGAAATGTTTACCGCATTCTATATTTTTTGACAAATTTTCGATAAAATCACAAACTTCTGTCGGAATTTTTTTATATTTTCTGATATTTTTTATTTCATCTGTAATCATTTTAACCACCAATATATTTTATGCCAATTCTTTCATAGCAAGCTCGTACTCATCATCTTTTGGTGCCTTACCATGCCAGCCTGCATTATTTTCCATAAAACTAACACCCTTACCTTTTACAGTATTAGCAATTATAGCAACCGGCTTTGTTGATTTTTTTGCGCTTTCAATAGCATCATATATCTGATTATAATCATGACCATCAATAGTAATAACCTCCCAATTGAAAGCCCTGATTTTTTCATCCAAAGGATCTAATGCCTTGATATTTTCTGTGCAACCATCTATTTGTAAGCGATTTCTGTCAATGATTACAATTATATTATCTAAATTTCTTTGAGGCGCTTGCATAAAAGCTTCCCAAACATTACCCTCTTGAAGCTCGCCATCACCCATCAAAGCAAAAACTTTTGCCGGATTTTTGTCCAACTTCAAGCCAACAGCCATGCCACAAGCTATTGAAAGTCCTTGTCCCAATGATCCTGTACAAACCTCAACCCCAGGACAAAGCAGCGTTGGATGGCCTTGCAATCTTGTTCCTAATTTTCTAAAAGTTAACAATTCTTCCTTTGGAATAAAACCCAACTGGGATAATATTGAATAATATATAGGCGAAACATGTCCTTTTGATAAAACAAATCGGTCTCTTTTTGTATAATCAAACCCTGCACTACCCTTTGGTGCAATATTCATACACTTATGAAATAATACTGTCATTATATCAGTTGCAGAAAGAGATCCTCCGATATGCCCCGATTTTGCCGCGTGTACCATCCTTATAATATTTTGTCTATTTTCTTTGGCAATTTCTTTTAATTCATTAACTTCTGTTTGAGATAACATATTTAACTCCATTTTTCTTTTAAAACTTTTAAAACGAACAGCGGCAATGCCGGAAAAATTCTTTTGAACCGCTTCGGCTCTTTAACTGTTCTATATAACCATTCAAGACCTAATTTTTGATAAACTTCAGGCGCTCTTTTTACCATTCCTGACCAAACGTCAAAACTACCGCCAACCCCGACCATAATAGCCTCAGGTAATTCTTTCTTTAATTTATATATGAATTCCTCCTGCTTTGGAGAACCCAAGGCTACTAGAACTAAACTTGGCTTTGCTGAAACAAGCTCGTCCATAATAACTTTATCATCACTAAAATATCCGTCGTGAAGATACACCAAATTCAGATTAGGAACTTCTTTTTTCAAGTTATCAGCCGCTTTTTCAACAACCTCCGGTTTTGCACCTACCATCGCAAAAGGTTCACCGGCACATGCATCAATTAGTTTTCTTGCAAATTCGACACCAGGAATTCTTTTTGTATTGTATCCCATTATTTTTAGCCCGATTTGGACTCCAATTCCGTCAGGGATAACTAATTCCGCCTCTTTTATAATTTGCGCAAAATATTCGTTTTTTTGTGCGAAATCCATCATCTCAGGATTTATAGTAACAACCTGCCCTCTTTTGGCTTGGATGAATTCTACAGCCTCATCAAACCCACATAAATCTATACCGAAACCTAATAATACAACTCTTTTCATATCTAGATTATAACGCATATTAATAAATAGGTAAATAACTTAATATGTATTTAAATTAAATCTTAATTAATTATTTTTGCTAATTTAAATAAATAATCATCTTTTGCAGACAATTGTAGACCTTTTGGAACAAAATGATCCTTAAATCTTTCAACAGCAAATCGATCAGTCATACCCGAGATATAATCAGTTACGACCCTTTCAATTTTATCCTCTTCACACACAGACTTTAGCATATCGCAATATAAGAAAAATAACTCCTTAATTACTTTTCTTGCTTTTTGTTCTTCATATTTTGCAGGAGAATCAATGTATACGTTGTCAAACATCCATTTTCTAAGTTTAGTAGTATAAAACCATCCCTCTTCACTCATTGATACCTGAGGTTTACCAACCGAATTTGAAATTATTTCAGTAATCATTTTATTCAATCTTTTTGATTGGATTGATGAAAAATAATCAATACAATCTTTTGGAAGATCACTTTCTGAAATAATTCCCGCACGAATAGAGTCTTCTATATCATGGTTTATATATGCAACCTTATCCGCCAATTGAACAACCTGCGCTTCAGGAGTTTTTGGTTTATATCCCCACGTATGTGTCAATATACCATCAATGGTTTCCTGACAGAGATTCAGGTTCTCCAACACCTCTACAACACGCACACTTTGTATATTGTGGTGAAATCCACCCTCTACAAGCTCATTCAAAACACCTTCACCACAATGACCAAAAGGAGTATGTCCTAAATCATGTCCTAATGAAATAGCTTCTACCAAATCCTCATTCAAATCAAGAGCTCTTGCAATCGTTCTGCCGATTTGAGAAACTTCGAGTGTATGTGTTAAACGTGTTCTAAAATGGTCATCAAACGGTGATAAAAACACCTGTGTTTTGTGTTTCAGACGTCTAAAAGCTTTAGAATGCAAGATTCTGTCTCTATCGCGCTGAAAACAAGTTCTCAAAGAACACTCTTCAATAGGTGTTTTACGCCCCTTTGAAAATCTACTTTTTGTCGCATATTCACTCAAATTATCAATTTCACGCTGTTCCAATTTATAGCGTATTGTATTTTTATCAATGTTATTCATAAAAATATGATAACATAAACAAATTTTTATGCTTTTTGTGCAATTTCCGCTTTAACTTCGTTGGCATGTTTAATATCTTCCTGCTGTTTATTAATTTGTTTTCTATATTTATCCAAACGAGAGCCTACATCTCCAATGACCAAACTTGATAAAGCACCTATCAGCATTGATTTAACCCCTGCCACAAGACTAACCGTCATCGCAACAGATGTAGCAACACCACCGACAACAGGGATTCCGTATTGTAGTGCTGCTGAAATTCTTTCATCCTTGTTATCAGCCATAGTTAGACCTAATCCTACACCGCCGATAGAGCCTAATATAGATAGAACATCTGTCGGACCTGAGCCTAATTTAAGGTCTCTTAATTTATCAAAGAATAAATCATTTTCATTCCTTATTGCTTTATCAAACCTATTTAAAGTTTTATTTGTTTTGCTGAGTAATTTCTCGTATTGCTCTTTTGGTAATAATTCTTGGTAAATCTTCAGCAATTTTTGGAATTCACCATCTGTATTTTTGCCCAAAGTTCCTTCCAATTTAGAAATATAATCATAAACACTTTTAATAGCTTTATCATCATAATTGTATTTTTTACAGCCTTCAGTGATTGTTCTGGAGATATCCTTCAAACCACTTATCAATTCTTCACTAACACTTGTCCTCAATGTTGAATCGTTCGGACCAGCAAGCTTTTTATAAGTAACAAGTTTTGAACGCAATATTTCAAGAAGTTTCAAACTCTCTTTATCTGCAGGGTTAATAAATGTTGCAATATTTTCAACAAGTTCTTTGGAATCTTGATAATCATCCAGAATATTATGAGAAATTTTATTTCTAAACAAATTTACATCTTTATTAATAGCTATTTTGTCACCTGCAAGTATATCTTCTGCAACAAATGTAGAATATGATCTGTTATTTTTAAAATCATACGGTTTTGTAAACATGGTTGTCCAAACTTTATCATCTAAACTTGCGTCAGCTCTTTTCATGCGCAAATAACGGGATTGTAAAGCATTTTTACCAAATCCCTTAGACAACAGAGTTTTTACATCACCTTGTTTTGCAACAATTTCACTAACCCATTCAGACGCTGTTTTTGTCACGCCATTAATAGTTACCAATCTGTGCGGATTATTCCTTAATATTTCCTTATTAACTTCATCAAAAGATGCAAAAAGTTTTGAAAATTTACTGTTTGCTTTGCTATAACTCCTTACTACAGATCTTCTTGCAAGTCTTTCAAATACAGTTGTTATTTTTTCATGAATCTTGCGTGTATACTTGCTTTTAGACATAAGCTTAGTAAACAAAAGATCTTTTACTGTACCCAAATTATTAACCCCTCTTGATTTATCAGAGAATGATCCTACTTTTCGGAACAAATAATTATAGAAAGAGGTTATTGGACCACTTTTACCTGTAATTTTCCTTCTGTTGACTTTTTCTTCTAAGTGTTGTCCCCATTTTTGCAACCACCTATAGGTATTTTTAGGTAAACCTTTAGTAAATGCAAAAATTCCAGCAGCGGCTAAAAGCGCACTGGAAGCTATTATAGCACCTAATCTTTTGCCCTTTTCCTTATTCTTTTTTTCGGCAGCTTCAAATATATCCTTTGCTGTTTCCGGGGTAATATAATAATTATTTTCCTTTTTAACCCCTGCAAACGGACCTGCAGTCTGAGTATTAACAATATTAGGTATACCACTAACCATATCTATCACTTATATATATTAAGACAAAATATACACAAATATTGCAAAAAATAGGAGTTTCAATTAAGAATTATTACAGAAATTTTCTGCTATAATTCTTGCTGCTTCAAGTGCCGAATTTTTATCTGATAACAATTCTCTAACTTCACCCAGCTGGCGCACATAATTCTTACGATATGATTCATTATATAAAATCTTTTCTATCTGATAAGAAATATTTTGAACAGAAACTGATCCTTGTATAATTTCAGGAACAATCATTCTATCCGCAATAATATTAGGCAGTGATACCTTATTTATGCATCTTACTAACAAATAAATAAAATAAAACAACCAAGGTCCTCTATATGCAATTATCATAGGAACTTGATACAAACAAGCCTCTAAAGCAACAGTACCTGATGCTAAAATCAAAGCGTCTGAGCAGCTTAACAAAGCCTGATTTTCACCCTTTATAACTTTAAAATCGGTATTTTTCAAATATTTATTATAAACATTGTCAGGCAAATTAGGAGCATGGGATATACAAATTTGCAGTTCAGGGTGACTTTTTTGAAGTTGTTTTGCCGATTTAATAAAAACATTCATCAACTGTTTAAGTTCAAAAACACGTGAACCGGGGAAAACTGAAACAAGTTTTTTATCCAAATCAAGCCCATGCTTTTGGAAAAACTTCTCTTTATCAGCCTTAGGAGGTAGTTGTGAAACCAATGGATGTCCGCAATAATGAGTATCTATTCCGTAACTTTCATACATTGGCTTTTCAAACGGAAATATACACAATACCTTATCTATATATTTTTTTATTGTATTTATACGCCACTTTCTGCTTGCCCAAACTTGGGGCGGAATATAGTAAAATACTTTTATACCTGCTTTTTTCAGGAATTTAGCGACACTTAAATTAAATACACCATAATCAATACAAAGCACTAAATCAGGCTTAAATTCATTTTCCAAATAATCAACCAAACGTTTACCTAAAGTCAAATGATGCCAGACTATCATTGGAGATATACCAACAGCCGACATCTTTTGATGATCGGAAAATAACTTTACACCCGCATTTTTTAGATTTTCACCACCAATGCCTTCTATCAAAACATCAGGATATAGCTTTTTCAATTCCTCCACTACATGCGCGGCGTGGATATCACCTGAATATTCACCTGTAATTACAAAAAGTTTTTTCATATCTATACAGCCATAATAACTATGTTGTTCTCATCTGCAAACTTAATAACATTTTCTTGATCAACAATTATTGTTTCATTCGCCTCAACTGCTAATAAATTAGCTTTATACTTTTTCATAGTCTTTAAAGTTCTTAATCCAACAGCCGGAATATCAAAACGCTTATCCTGTTTTGGTTTTGAAACCTTTATCACTGCAGCATTTTTCTTGGCAAATTTTGCTCCGCGTTTTATGCAAGCATCTGTTCCCTCAATGGCTTCAACAGCCATAATCATTTTATCCTTGATAACAACAGATTGTCCAACATCGACTCCACCCATTTCTTTTGCCAACCAAAAACCGTAATTAACATCTTCCAACTGTTCAGGAGTCGGTTTATGTTTTCCTAGTACACCTGCAGGGATCATTAAATTCTTGATAAAAATTGTCTGATCCAAAACAGTTATACCTGCCTTTTCAAATTCTCTGACAATTAAGAGCATTACTTCATCATCATTAAGTCTTTTTACTGTTTTTAGAAGTTCAATTGCTCTTGCATCAAATTTATAAAGTTGTAAAAGCACTCGCTTATGAACTTTACCCAAAAAAGTGGCTTGTTTAATTTCTTCATCTTTCAATATTTTCTCTATCTTATTTATTTCTCCCGGATGGCAAGAATAAACTTTTGAACAATATTTTTTTAGTTGTTTTACATTATCATTAGCCAACGAAATGCACACAACCTCAAATCCGTTATCATGCGCATACTGTGCCATTTTTACAGGCAACGTACCATCTCCAGCTATTAATCCCTGTTTACTTTCTAACATTACTGACACTATTAATTACCTCGTCTTAACATATATATATCTTCTACTTGTTTTTCGTTTAATAAAACAGGCCCTCCAAGAACCTTTGTATTAAACACTACCTGTGCATAAGATTCCGCCAACTCTAATTTTAAATATGCACCTTCAATTGTTTTATCACCAACAATAAACCCATGATTTGCCATTAATACCGCATCAAAATCTCTAAAATATTTCGCCGTCTTTTCAACCAGATCACTTGATGAAGGCAAACCATATTCAGCCAGAGGAATGTGACCGAAATAAAATACATTCTCTGCCATAATTGGTTCATCTAAAGCTTTTCCACTTGATGCAAATGAGCTTAAATAAGGCGCATGCACATGAATTATATAATTTATATCAGGTCGCATAGAATAAAATTTAACATGCAACATCTTTTCACTTGAAGGTTTTTTATTTCCTTTTACTACCCTTCCATTGTAATCTATTACAACAAAATCATCATCCTTCAGGTATCCGTTAGCAGAACCTGATGTTGTAATCACAATATTTTCACCGAACCTTGCTGACATATTACCGGAAACTCCCGGTGTGAAATTTTTAAGACCTGCCAGTTTTCCATATTCAATTAATTCTTTTTTTATTGACTTAAAACTCATTATATACTTTCCTTGTTTGGATCCTCTATATCTATAACTTCAGCATATTGAAGCTTGGGTTTTGTTTTTGAAACTGAACTTGATTCAAAAGCAATTTCTTCCTCATCTTTTTTGCGATCTGATCGACCTAGCCTTTCAGGATTTTTTATTTCCATTCTATCAAAATCAACTGTTGTACCTTTAGTATCAAACATAACCGCGACGGTAAAATAAGTAGTTCTACGCATAAAGTCATAACCTAAATTAACTTTTAAATCATCCGGCCCAATAGATACCATAAATGTATTTTCTTGGAATAATTCTCCATTTGGAGAATCATTTGTCAAAGTTATTGACCCAGCCCAACCAACTGTCAAGTATTTATTCAGACGGATGGCTTCTCTTATTCGTACATTGGAATGTCCATAACGATACATATCATAAACAGGCATAGGCGTATGATCAGAATAACCAGAAATAAAATAACCTATGTCTTGCATCCAATATTTGTACTGCGTATGAATATTTGGACCAATACGACCAACAAACTGAGTATCACCCGTACCATATACAGCTGCAGAACCTTGCATAACCAGACTTAATTCCAAAGATTTTCTATTAGCTTCGTCTTTATACTTATAAAGAGATTGTGCGGCCTCTGCCATATATCTTAGGCGCATTGTACCAACACCACTGCTTTTTATGCTTTCAGATGCCATATTCCACTCACCATCGTGAGCATATGCACCAGAAATTCTATTTCTAAAAGTTAAGTCTTTACCTTCTGCAACAAAATCATTTATTGTTTTACTTTTGTCATAAACAAGCTCAACTAAATATTTAGGCATTCTACGACCAAAGAACCATTCATCCATATAGGCGTTTGAACCATATTGTAAAGATAAATCATCATCGAGTTTTTGCTTACCTCTTAAGAAGAATATATCTGAACCGGTTCCGTACATAAGATTGGTTTCATTAAACGCAGTTTTATATTTGATAGCACCACCTATTCCAAAATCATCTTTGTAGTTAACTAATGGTATGAGCTTAACAACAGAACCAAACGGGGCATCAAAAACGAATCCGGGACCTGCAAACATACCAAAACGTGATTGAGAACCAAATTCAGGATAATTTGCTTCAAAATATTCTTGCTCTTTATTTGTATGTGCCGTAAATGAAGGTAAACGGAATAAATATTTATCATCACGGTATATAGCCGCATTTTTAACTTGGACGGTATCATGATCTTTTCTTGAGTTAACATTTATATCAGAAGCAACTATTCTTAGTTTTGAATCCTTTCCTCCGCCGGAGAATAACAAGTTTTGGTCTTTTTCATCAATTATCATTTTAGTAAAATCCGGACCAATCATACGAGTAATAAAACGGAACTTATTGGAAGTTTCTGAGTATATTTTACCATTTGTCAACACAATTTTATTATCTTCACTAGCTGCCTTTTGTGCACGAATCTTAAAAGCAGGAGGTGACACTATGATATTATCCATTAATATATTTTCTTCATTCATATTAACTTGGATATAATCCCCATATATAGGCATCCCATCTTTTGTTAAAACAACATTTCCCATAGCCTTTAAGATGTTAGCATCTTTGTTGTATATCATTTTATCAGCTTTTAATTTAACTTTTTGCGGTGGAAATGACAGAACAGGACTACCAACGGCTTCTATGTCTCCTGTTTTTTCATTGAAAGATACATCCTCACAATCCAGCAACATTTCATTTTCAGTTGACTGTTCTTTAACCTCGCCCTTTAGCTCCAGTGGTTTTTCTTTTTTATTTTTATCCTCAAGAATTGATTCATCAGCCTGATCATCTAAAGAGTCTTCCTCTTCCATATAATCAATCTCTATATCTTCAAGTTCACTCTCGCCACTTTCCCAATTTGCTTTATTTAATTTTTTCTCTTCTTTTTGCAATTGTTTTTGTTCGTTCTTTAAATCACGAACCTTTAGAGCTCTTTGAATTCTTAATCTTGTCTTTTTAAAAAACGGCATATGACCATTGTCATCATTCTTTTGAGAAACAGTATTTTCTTTTTTTACAACCTCTAATTCAGGCGTTGGAACAGCAGAAGATTGGAAGAATTTTTGATCAACATCGTTTATAGCATTGTACATATCTTCAACCTGATCAGCCGCATAAGAACAGGTTGTAGATATAAAACTTATTAACAATATCAAAAATAACTTTTTCAACTTTGACCTTCTTATATATAATTTAACGGATTGTTTGGCTTACCATTTATCCTAACCTCAAAGTGACAATGAGGCCCTGTACTGTAACCGGTAGTTCCTTCAAGACCTATAACCTGACCTTTTTGAACATAATCACCCTGCCTTACCTTTATTGTTGACATATGCGCATAAAGAGTAGTCATTGGATTACCATTTATAGTTCCGTGATCAAGAATTACAACTTTGCCATATCCGCCATACCAACCTGAATAAATCACCTTACCGGCATTTGATGCCAAAATATTGCCATAATTCGGACCGCCTATATCAACACCGGAATGAAAAGTACGGCTGTTAAAAATCGGGTGCGTCCGCCAGCCAAAAGGTGAAGTAATTCTGCCGCCTATAGGTTTCATAAAACCGGATGAAGAAACTTTAACGGAAGTATCTTGAGGCTTTTTACTAATCATTGTTTGCAAATTTTCAGATTGACGTGCAAGCTCTCTCTCTGCCTGTTCATAGTATCTCCTATCAGTTTTAAGCTTGTTAATCATACTTTGATTTTGTGCAATAGCTCTTTCAATATCACGTTGTTGTGAATTTATAGTCTTAATCGACTGTGCTAAGTATTTCTTCTTTTCCTCTACATCTTTTTTCATCTGGGCTATTTTTTTAGCTTTTTCTTTAACAGAAACCATATGCTTGTAGTCGTTTCTGATAATAAGTCTTTCAAAATAAATCACATCCAAAAGAGAGTTTAGGTCTTTTGCAGATAGTATCAACTCAAACATTCCGGTTCTTTGGGCTTTGAAAACTTGACGGATTCTCTGCTTAAGCTGCTTATCTATAGAATTAAATTCGCTGGTTGCATTAGCCAAATCTCTTTCCAAACTGTTCAACTGGCTTTCTACGTTATTATACTGACTTTTTGAAGCTTGTAAATTGTTGGAAGTATCTTCTAACTTTCTCTGGTTTTTGTAAAGCTTGCTCTTTTCAGCACTTTCCAAAATTTTCAACTGTCTTATTTTTTCTTTTGTTTGTTTTTGCTTTTGCGCCACATTACTTGCATTACAATAAGCCGGTGCAGCCAGTAAATTAAGTGCGCACAGCATCAAAAAATATATTGAAGCTATTTTTAGAGTTTTGGTAATATTCATATTTACTTAATCAAAACCGGAAGTAGCATCAAGCCGACTGTCCAAGCTATAAATGTTATCGCAATTATTGCAATTATTATTTTTTGATTTTTTCTGAAAAATTCCATTATTTTCCCCGTTTATCAATAACATAATACTATTAAAAAAAACAAAGTGCAATTATTTAAAATAAATTTGCAAAAAAATGTAAAATCATTTAATATAGCTTTATGGATTACGTTTTTACAACTCCGGAGCTAGATACAAAAATTCTGCTAAAAAATGAAATCAGCGGAATTAATCAATTTTTACTTGAAAATAACACAAGACAGATAGATGTTATATTTAATTTTCTTAAAAATAACAACTCCTTGCTATTGGTAAACGGATTTCTTGGAACTGGAAAAGAAAGCATTATAAGACATTGTCTAGATACGGCACTGAATGATAAAACCATTGTTCTTGAATACAATTGCTTTGAGACAACAATATTGGATGATATTCTATTATCTTTCTTTGAAGACTTTAAAAAATTATCTGCACTTGAAAAAATAAATGTACCTAAAATAAAAACCGAAAATTTTACACAAAAAATCAATGCCTATTTTCAAACAATTAATAATCCTGCCGTTGTGATAATAAACTCATTTGATGCAATTTTAAAAAGTAACAAGGCTGAAATTTTAGGCTTTATAAACCACCTTTGTAATCTTAAAAATATAAAAGTAGTTTTGATATCAAGAGTTTTTGACATTACTGACTTTGAAGGGAAATTAAAATATGACAAAGTAACAATCCTTGCCCTTCAAAAATCGATTTTTGAAAAATACTTAAGATCAGAAGATTTAAAACAAATAGGTCCTCTTACTGATGAATTATACAAACAAACAAGAGGATACTTTTTTTATACAACACTTACCATAAAAATCATGAAGCTTCGGAATTTAAACTTGGTAGATTTTTTAGATGGTTATTCAAAAAGTTTTTTAAGCTTTAGCGACTTTATTCTAAGAGAAGCTTTGGCTCTAATAGATCCAGTAAGTGGTCACTTATTTAGATTTCTTACAGTTATGAGACATCCCATAAGTGTAAAACTTTTAAAGACACTTAACTTGTGGAATGAAGATAAAATGCTGTTTTTTATAAACAATCTTGTACTCTCAAAATATGGAGAATATGTTTATCTTCAGGATTATTACAAAAACATCGCAGAAAATTCAATTCCACCAAATGTTGCAATAAAACTTCACCAAGGATGCATTGATTTGTACAACACACAACTTCCTCTAAAACCACTTGAAAGAGATATTGTTGTTTCCAGACAAACAATGCGAAATGAAATTGAATACCATAGCATGTTTATCCCTAAAAAATATCAATTTAAAGGTAAAGATTTAAGGGATATTAATAAAACTAACATAGAAAATACTAATAAGACCAACGAAAAAGAATTTAATGAAAAAGAAGTAAACGACAAAGATCAAATAAAACATATGTCATTTATATTTGATGATGATGAATATGGTGTTTTAGACAAAATTGCGGATTCTATCAAAAATTTCCTGTCCTACAGTGACGAAAAAGCAAAACAAGAAAAAGAAGAGAACAAATTATCTTTAACAGAGTTAATGAACCTTGCTAAAAAAGAGGAAACTTCTTTTAACTACAAACATGCAATTTCACTATATCTAAAAGCTCTTGCACTCGACAATGATGAGGATTATTACACATATCTTCCAACAATTTACACAAAACTTGCTTTTGCTTATCAAAATATTTCAGACTGGTATGATGCTCAAAAATATTTTGAAATGGCTGGCGATTTCTACAGCTCAACAGGCGATACGGAAAAAATAAACGAAGCAAAGTTTAATATTGCAAATATATTTTACATGACGTTTAAAAAAGATAAAGCGAAAGTGATTCTTTGCGAAATTGAAAAAAATAATATTTCTGATGAACTTAGAATAAAAGTATTAAACGCACTTGCTAACTTATCTAACGACAGTAACATTATCTATAACTACTATAAAAAAGCACTTGAAATAAACCCAATAAATATTGATAAATCAGTTCTTTCGGAATTATATTTCAAATTCGCACTCGTCAATGAAGACAGAGGCGATGACAAAACAGCTCTTGAATATTACAAAAAATGCATAAACTTAGACTCAAACCCTAAAAATAATCCAAATCTTTCGAGTGCTATATCCAATATTGCGCTTTTATATAACGATATTGGAAAATCTGAAATTGCAATAAAGTACTATCTTGAAAGCATGAAACTTGATGAACAAACAAAGAATTTAAATGGAATCTATTCATCATCAATGAAACTTGCAGAAATCTATTCGTCTAAAGATCCCCTAAAAGCAATTGAATACTATGAAAATGCTTTGCGTTATGCAAAAACACTGAATGAGCCATTTTACATAATTTCAACATCTACAGCCTTAGGAGATTTCTATTTCAATAGAAAAGAAAACGAACATGCACTAAAAAATTATAAACACGCATACAATTATGCCAAAAATGGTATATACAAAGAAAATGCCACTAAAATACTACAGAGAATAGAAGATATAAAAATGCGCGTCGGCGAAGAAAGGTTTAAAGAACTTGAAAAATAAAGAATATTATGAAAAATACATGCAAGCTTTTCTAAAACAAAATTCTTTCGTTAACCTAATTTCAAAAAATGACGAGAGCCTTTTATGGGAAAAACATATCTTTGATAGTTTGGCAATAGATAATTTTTTCAAAAAATACTTGCCTACCGGCAAAACATATAAACTTCTTGATATAGGAACCGGCGGAGGCTTTCCTTCCGTGCCTATAGCCCTAACATATCCGAATATACAAGTGACGGCGCTTGACAGTATTAGAAAAAAAATTAATGCAATAGAAAATATTAAACAAGATTTAAATATACAAAACCTCACAACAATGTGCGAAAGAGCTGAAAATGTGCAAGAAAAATTTGATATTATAACCTCAAGAGCGGTAGCTTCCTTAGATAAAATATGCCTTTACGCACTACCACTACTAAAAAAGAACGGTTATTTAGTAGCTTACAAATCAAGAAAAACACCTGAAGAAATATCTGATGCAGAAAAAATATTAAAAAAATATCACGCAAAAATTGTAGACATAATAGAATATAAGCTGCCATTAACCGAAAATTACACCCGAAATCTCATAATAATTAATACTATATAAATAAAAAAAACCACTCACAAGTGAGTGGGTCGTTTTCTGCATCCTAATGGTCTCTTTTAGTGTTTATTATTTAGGAGTTTATATGTTTTTGGGGTTAATGAATCTATTTATATTTAGTGTTTCGACTACACTTAAATCTTACTCATCTATTATTGCATACACAATTTTAAATGTCAACTAAATGTTTTAATAAATTTTTCATATACCCGAAAAGGTAATAATAGTGTAGATTTTACACTTTACAAAACTTAACAATTGGCAGAAGTGGCATTATTTAAGGGAATAATTAACATGCGGATAGTTATTTTTCTTAACAAAAAGGCAATTATTTATTCCGTATATACTTTATATATACAAGAGTATAAAAAAGGAAAAAGTATGGCAAATTTTTTCAGTACAAAATTTGCGGCACTAACACAGCCGACATATACGCACTTTGCGGGAGCAGAGAAGGATACCTCACAATTAATGCGTGATGCATCACTAACGAACTTTTTTGAAGGTTATAGTGTTGGAACAAACACAATAACCGGAGATAAAATAGACGGCTTAGCAAATAGGAACATGTCATTTGAAGACAGAAGATTTTATGAACAAAACGGATATTATGCAAGTCCAACAGCTGCTTGGATAGCGTAAGAGGAAATTATGGCAAACGGTGATAATTTAACAATAGGCGGTTTTAAAGACCTAAATATGCAAACAATGGGAGTTGACAATGCAAGTATCGGCTCCACACCTATCACGCTGCCAAATAGCGATTATAATTCTTTCAGACCAAATCAAATAAACAACCAGACACAATTTTTAGGCATAACCGCACAACGAACCAGCGTAAAGTTCAACTCGCAGAATTTTGATTTGCAATTTGGGACGACCTCAGGTTTAAACCCTTACCAAAAATTAACGCAATATCAAGGTAACTTACTACATGCAATAGGCTAAATAAGTTCAATCGAATATATTTTCACATAAGAATTGTTATATACCCTACTCAGCATTTTCTTTCTCTTTAATTGCGAAGTAAAGAGAAAGAAAACGCTGGCAAAAGAAAGAGAAACACGCAATCGTTTTGAGCAATCCTACGGATTGCAAAACCCTATTAAGGGTGCACATACGTGCAGTTGCAAGCCAACGCTTGCAATCGTTTTCCGCGCCTAAGGACAACGGCGCGGTTACCTGATCTATTGATTCCCGATAATAATTCTTATGTAAAAGAGCCCATGCTATATGCAAGGGCTCTCTATTATAAATTATAAATTAAAACCTAAACACCTACTTTTGATTTTGATTTATTAATACAATCAATCAAAGTTTTTGCCACAGTTCTTTGTTCTTCTTCAGTAAGTTCAGGGAACATAGGAAGTGAAATTACCATTTCAGTATTCTTCTCTGAAACAGGTAAAGAACCTTTTCCTATACCAAGGTATTCATGAACTTTTTGTAAGTGCAAAGGTATAGGATAGTAAAGCATTGCGCCAATACCATTTTCCTGAAGCATTTTATGTACTTCATCTCTGTTAGGAATTTTAACGGTATATTGGTGATAAACACAATATGTATCGTGCAATTCCTTAGGAGTTTGAATATCCGCACAATCTTTAAATAATTCATTGTAATAATAAGCGTGCTTACGTCTCATTTCGTTCCACTGTTTAACATGCGGAAGTTTTACACGTAAAATAGCTGCTTGAATTTCATCAAGACGGCTGTTAACACCAATTTCATCGTGGTGATAACGAATTGCACCGCCATGGTTACGTAAAGCAATTACTCTATCTTTCAATTTTTCATCATTAGTCATGATAAGACCACCATCGCCCATACCGCCTAAGTTTTTAGTAGGGTAGAAACTCAAACAACCGAAATCACCAAATGTTCCAACCATTTTGCCTTTGTACAAAGCACCAATAGCCTGGCAACAATCTTCAATAACATGTAAATTATGACGTTTTGCAACATCCATAATAACATCCATATCGCAAGGCTGACCATACAGGTGAACAGGTATAATTGCTTTTGTTTTTGGTGTAATTGCAGCTTCTAATTTTGAAGCATCAAGGTTAAATGTATCTTCATCAATATCAACAAAAACAGGTTTAGCACCAACAATACCGATTGCTTCAGTAGTAGCGACAAAAGTAAACGCTACTGTGATAACCTCATCTCCAGCACCAATATCCAAGGCTCTCAAAGCTAAGTGTAAGGCATCAGTTCCAGAGTTCAAACCAACTGTATATTTGCATCCGATAAAATCAGCCAATTCTTGTTCTAAAGCCTTTGTATTTGGTCCTAAAATATAAGAACCGGAACGTAGGACATCACAAACAGCCTTTTCCACTTCCGCACCAATTGTTGCGTATTGACGTTTTGAATCTAAAATAGGTATCATATATAATCTCCTTCTTAACTACCTTTAATTTAAGTTTACCACAGCTTTTTTGTGTCTTTATAAAAGCTTAATAATAAAAAGCGGGATAATTATCCCGCTTTTAACCTTTTAAATATGTCCTGATAGGATTCTTCAATTTTTCACAAACTGTAATTAACGGTTTATCTTGCAGATTGCTATAGACTTGTGATGCACCATGAACATTTAGATATTCAAAAGTCCCTTCAGGTACAGAGATTTTTGAGCCTTTTTGAAGCGGCTTGGTTAATCTAAGTATCTCACCCACATTTGCCTTTGAAATATTTTCATTCCACTCGCCATAATTTTTATACAAAGTAGTATTTAGCCTACGCAATCTATCAGTTTTCACCAACTGCAATGTTCCGTCGGCAAACTTTACACCACCATATTTTACGCCTAACATCCTATTAAACAAAAACTTAGCAGTTTGCCCAACTTTACTTATAGCACCCATAAAAATCCCCTTTCGTACATTTCTATAATTACTTTCCCTATAGATATATTAAAAATTTTTCTATATGAAAATTTACTTTTCAGAATTAAACTGTTTTTATTATACATAAACTACATTATTATCAAAGAATTTAATACAGTTTACATTTATTAACATTCAAAACAATCTCTTTTAGAACTTGAACTACTATAAGCGGAAATAATTGCAACCATAGTCCAGAATACAAATTGTATTTGTGGTCTGAAAAATACAGTATCCACAAAACCGTGAAACATAACCGTTAAAACAGATATCAAAGCAACTGATGTAAAAATAACGTTTTCGTAGTCAATAGAATCTAAAATAACTTTTATAGCATCTTTAACAAGCACAAATAAAAAGCTCAAAAATGCAACAAGTGCAAAAATTCCGCTTTCCACAGCTATTTCCAAAAATATATTATATGCACTTAAAGCATCAAACCCTGTTTTCATATACAATCCGTATATCTCACGGAAATTTCTGTTCCCAACACCGATTCCCAATAGCCAGTTATCTTTAAACATATCCAAAGATGACTGATAAACATTAAATCTAAATGAATTGGAAGAATCATTACGCATTGCAAATATAGACAAAAATCTAAGTCTTAAAGACGTAATACAGGCCATTGCGACTGTAAACAGCGCAACTGCGCCACCAATCATAGACATGTATATCTTTTTATATCTTTGCCAAAAGAACTTTGCAGAAATAACGAAAACACAGAACAAATTTAAGAGTAAAGCCAAATAAGCACCTCTACAACCAGTTGCAAAGAGTGCAAAAATAGCTACCAGTGAAAAAATAAGAGCAACACAAGCTCTTTTGAATTTTTTATCAAAAATAAAATAAGCACATAGCCCGAAAAGTGATGATATTCCTGATACGAAATATCCACCTAAAAGATTTGGATTAAAAGGCTTTAATGTACCATAAACCCTTGTCATTATTTCTTCCGGATTATACCCTGTTGTATCTTGCCAAGTTGAAATTGCTTCTACATGGGCAAAGTTTTGCAATACGGCAACAATGCTTTCAAAACTCATACACAAAGCGATTGTCAAAATTATCCAAGGAATTTTTGACAAATTATGCTTTAAATAATGTGCAACCGAAAAATAAAAACCTATATATATAAAAGTTTTTAAAAACCCCTTTAAACTCAAAGCAAATAAAGTTGAACCAGCCAAACTTACAACAACAAGCATAAAGTAGGCCATAAGAAATATCTCAAAGAGATTAAATGAAAACTTTTCTCCTCTTTTTGTCAGAAGTTTCACAAATGTGAGAAACATTGTAACAAGTGCTATAAAGCCTATATAATCTGACAATAAAAAAGTTGAAGACACAAAAACAGCAATTATAGATAACAAAATAAACGCATCAATATTTTGCAAAAACAAGCTGTTATTATAAAAATACTCTAATTTATCCTGAATTTTGAATAATATCTTACTGAACATCGTATGCTGTACTTTGATTATTAATTACGTCATGATTATCCGGAATAGGAACAATTTGAAGATTTGATACAATACCTGTAAATTTATAATCTTCACCTTCTAAAGTTATTGGAAGCCCCATTTTTATCTTATTCCCACCAACTACAGCACCGTCTTTGGTTATTTTGGCTGTATCTTCCAAAGTTACAACAATATCATAAGAATCAGCTTGAGAAACATCTTCTACAACTACAACTTTTTTTGAATTAAAAGTTGGTAGAACTATTTTCTTTCTATCAGCTTTAACATCAACAATATCCAAATCAGAGTAAGGGACATTACGAATACTTATAAAAGTTTTTTCGCCCTTATTAAGCGGGATTTCACTACCTGTAAGAGTTACGCTTCTTATATAAACTTGAAATCTTATTTTAGAAGTAGCTTCAATCTGCTTATCTGCAGTTTGCCTAAAGTTAGTAAAAGTAAAAAAGCCAACAATCAAAGCTAAAAACACACCAACTATTATAATAGCATCGATTGGTCTTATTTTTCTAAGTAAATCCATAATTTTTTGCATAAACTTCTCCTATAATTTTACAGCAGCTTCAAGCAATTCATTAATTGTAGTAGTCGCACAACCAAATTGACGAACTACTAGACTTGCAGCTATATTACCGATAATAGCAGCATGAACAAAATCCGCACCTGCGGCCAAAGCAAGTGTATAAACCGCAGTAACCGTATCACCTGCACCGGTAACATCAAAAACTTCTGATTTATTAAATACAGGAATTTTTGTATATTTCTTTTTAGGCTCAGCAACAAACATGCCATCAGCCCCACATGTAATTAAAACGGATTTAGACTTCACTTCAGACAAAAGCTTATCTCCGGCCTTTTTCAAATCCTCATCATTATGAAGCTCAAAACCAACAGCTTTTTCCGTATCAGGAAGGTTTGGCGTCATGGAAGTAACATTTTTGTATATACCTAAATCTTTTTGAGCGTCAACGACAACAATCTTGCCGTATTTATTGGCAAGTTTTATAGTAGTCTCAATAATCCTCTTGGTTAAAGTTCCGATATGATAATTAGAAAGAATTACCGCATCATATTCAGGTATAGCCTTTTCGATATTCTCAATAATTTTATTCTCAGTACTTTCACATACCGGAGAATTTGTTTGCCTATCTATACGAACAATTTGCTGAGTTATTGATGTTGTAATAGAGCCTGAAATTCTCGTTTTTGTTATTGTTTTTCTGGTTTTATCTTTAACGATATATTTGCAATCAATACCGGCTTTTTCAAAAGCATCAACCAATTGACCTGATTGGTAATCGTCACCACAAACACCTATGACACCAACTTTGCCGTCATTTAAGGTCGCAGCATTATGAGCGGCATTAGATGCACCTCCAAGAATAATCTTAGTTTTAGTATGTTGAAGAATAAGTACCGGCGCTTCTCTGGAAATACGTTCCGCATCACCGTATATCATTTCGTCAATTGCCAAATCACCGACAACTAAAATTCTTTGTTCAGCCAGTTTCTTAATATAAGAAACGAGTTTTTCTTTATCCATATTCATAAAAAATCTTCTTTCTAAAAAAATCCTCGTAAAGACAATATACCACAAAAATAAAAATTACAACTATACGTGTCTAACTACCGGATTAGTAAGTAATTCTGCTAACTTATCGGCACCTTCGAAATTTCTATTTCTGACTAAATCAGCAGCAGCTTCTCTATCATAGTCAACAAATTTATGTTTTACATTAAAAGTCCCATTTTCAAAATCAATAACTACGTAACAAGACAATGGAGTTGGTGTCATCGGTCTTCCGACACTACCCACATTCACAACAGTCTGCATACTATTTGTTTGATAGCCGCAAGGTACATGCGTATGTCCGCACAAAATTAAAGCTGCGTCAGTACCTTCAATTATTTCTTCAATTTCACTAAGTGGTCTGTTTGGCAATATATCTTCATTGTTAGCTCGAGGTGAACCATGCACAAACAAAACTTTTACCCCTTCAATTTCCATTTGTAACATAGGAGGAAGATTTGAAAGAAAATCTTTTCCCTCGCCATCAACATAATTAACATCATCCACAATAGCATTTGCCATAATAGGATATTTTTCTTGCATCATCTCAAGAACTTCCGGTCCATATTCTGCAATCAACTTGTCTGTATTACCTTGAATAATTGTCCAATTTTGTTCTTTAACAAAATCAAGAGTTTCTTTTGGCTGAGGACCGGCAAGAACAATGTCACCTAAGCAGAAGACAAATTCACAACCTTCATTTTGAATATCTTTTATAACTTCTTGTAACGCTATCAAATTTGCGTGAATATCCGATATAACAGCAATTTTCATAACTCATTCTCCTTATCTGTATAAATTTTATCACGAATAAGAATTAAACAAAACAATATTGTACATGATTAATCTTTTGTACTAAAATGTTAGACATGATTAAACGAAGAAATTCAAAACAAATTAGAATAGGCGACATTAAAATTGGCGGAGATGCACCAATTAGCGTGCAATCTATGTGCAATACCGATACGCGGGATGTTTCAACTACACTCAAGCAAATCAATGAACTTGCCGAAAGTGGTTGTGAAATAGTTAGACTTGCGGTACTGAACAAAGATGCAGCCGAAGCTTTGAAAGAAATAGTTAAAAAATCGCCCGTCCCATTAGTCGCAGATATTCATTTTGATTATAGACTGGCAATTCAGGCAATAAATAACGGAATAAATGCGTTAAGGCTCAATCCAGGCAACATCGGAAAACGAGAAAATGTGGAAAAAGTTGTTTCACTTGCAAAGCAGCAACAAATACCCATAAGAATAGGTGTCAATGCCGGTTCTCTGGAAAAAGAGCTTATGGATAAAGAAATTCCCCTTTCAGAAAAAATGGTACAAAGTGCGTTAAAACACATCCAAATACTTGAAGACCTTGATTTTGATTTGATAAAAGTTTCATTAAAATCATCTGATGTCCTAACGACTATAGAGGCATACAGATTAATTGCACAAAAAATTGAATATCCGCTACATCTGGGTGTCACCGAAGCAGGAACCCTTCGTGGTGGTATAATAAAATCTTCAGTCGGATTAGGAACCCTTTTAGCTGAAGGAATAGGTGATACAATAAGAGTTTCATTAACTGAAAATCCTGTAGAAGAAGTTTCAGCCGGATTTGATATTTTAAAAAGCCTGGGTTTGCGAACTCGAGGTGTAAATTTTGTATCTTGTCCAACTTGCGGAAGAACACAAATAGATCTTATTAGCTTGGCAAAAAAAGTGGAAGAAAAATTTAAAAATTTCGATAAGCCTATTACAATAGCAACTATGGGCTGCGCCGTTAATGGTCCAGGAGAAGCTAAGCACGCCGATTTCGGAATTGCAGGAGGGATTAATGAAGGTTACGTCTTTAAGAAAGGTGAAATTGTCGCAAAAGTACCCGAAGATAAATTGATTGAAAAATTAGAAGAAATTATAACAAAATCATACAAATAATATATGAAAGTGTTACAAAAATATAATATATTTGTATTATCACTACAGATAAAGTATAATAACATTTGAGGTATATAATGAAAATACGTTTTTTATTAACAGCATTAGTTATTACAGCTACAATTATTCCTGCATTGGCAGATATCACACCAAGTGAAGCGACTTCACCTGAATATCTGTATAATCATGGACATTCGGCTTCAACAGTCGAAATTGTTCAAATGAGTAAAGCTGGTGCTAACGGCGAAAAATACGTTTCTTTAGACAAAGCGAAACAAGACAATGATCCCAAGCTGGTCAGATGGATAAAAAAAGTTTTCATATATTTGGATCCTGCAATGGATGACGGAACTTTCATGCAACATGATATCAAAACTTCACCGAGTTATGAAGATTTATAATAAACTTTTATGTTTACTTGTTTGGTGCATTGTTTTACATCTTCCGGCCTTTGCAATAGAAAAGGGTTCTGTTAAGTTTGAAGATAATCTTTTAGACTATTCAGTTTTGGATGGACAGAGAATACTAAAAGAAGCGGATTATTTTTTTGAACAATACGAAAATACAGGGGACAAAAAGTATTTAAGTACCGCAATGGGTAAGTATTATATAGTTACTAAAATACACCCTGTAGAAATTTATCCGATGGTTCAACTTGCAAGAACTTATGACGAAAAAAAACTGGATAAATTTGCAAAAGGATATTTTAGCACATGCTACAATATAAACAAACAAGATCCTTATCTAAATTATTACCTCGGGGATTTTTATTATAAAAGAAGAGATTTTAAAAAAGCACTGAGATTCTTCAAAGTTGCATACGCAAACGGATATGAAAATTATTATGAGCTAAATTTAAAAATTGCAACGATATATGAAAAATTTGCCGATTTACTCAGAGCAAAGTATTATTATGATAAAGCATATTCTTTAAGCAACGAAAATACAAACTTAAAGGATAAAACTTTGCAAATCGATTCGCTAAAATATGAAGAATCAGGTTACTACAATAGTCCATCAGGTAAATGAGATGTTGATTAAAAAAACAATAATAATAACTATGCTTATAATCCTGTCAACAACAGGGAAAGCTTATTCAGCTAACGACATTTACACGCCTATTAAATTTTCACGTAACGAAGTTGTTTTTTCTGATTCATCATTGAATATAAATGCGATTGATCCAACGCCCCAAAACAATTCCATCGGCAGTATTTTCCCAGGTGGCAGAGGTCCAAATCAACTTGTAATTTATACAAGCAAATTTGGAGATAGAACAAATACTAACGAATACGGTACAGAAGCAATCGTTCAAGGAAACACCGTAACGATGATAAGCGGGGCAAATTCTTTTATACCAATTGATGGAATCGTAATTAGCGGTCACGGTTCAGCTAAAGTTTGGATGAATCAAAATATAACAATAGGTACAAAGGTTTATATAGACAAAGAAAATAATACTATCAAAACATATACAACTTCTGAAAGCTATACTTTTGAAGCGGAAAATAAAATATCTGAAGCGAAGTCAATGATTGATTACTATAAAGGCCGCGTGCCAAATTATAATCCACAAACTTCAAATAACCACATCGCAGAAGCACAAGAATATTTAAAAAAAGCTAAAAAAGATATTGATGATCAATCAAAAATAAAAAAATATACAAAACTTGCTGTTGAAGAAGCAGACGCAGCAATTATTGCCGTTTTACCATACATGCCGGAAGAATTAAAAGGAGTCTGGATCAGACCAACTGAAACTTCCGAGTTCCAGATTGTATCTACCCTTAATAAAATGAAAGACATGGGAATAGATAACGTTTTTTTAGAAACTTTTTATCACGGTAAAACAATTTTTCCAAGTCAGACAATGAAAAGTTATGGATTTATTTCACAAAATGAACAATTTTCGTCATTTGACCCATTAAAAATTTGGATCAGAGAGGCTCATAAAAGAAATATTAAAGTCCATATTTGGTTTCAGTCTTTTTATGTTGGAAATATTCCCCCAAGCAAAAACAGTCAAAGTATTCTGGCTGTCCATCCGGAGTGGGGTAACAAAACAAAATCAGATTACCTTAATAAAATGCCTACAAGTTCCAGATCCGAACATAACGGGTATTTTTTAGATCCTGCAAATCCTAAGGTACAAGAATTTTTGATTAAGCTATTGACTGAAATTATTTGCGTATATAAACCAGACGGAATAAATCTAGATTACATAAGGTACCCCCAAGCTATCACCAAAAATGAATCCGGCAGTTGGGGATATACTGAATATGCAAGGAGTGACTTCAAAGATCTTTATGGCGTAGATCCTGTTAGTATCAAATATAGTGATGATAACTGGAAAGATTGGGAAAATTATCGCAGAGAGAAAATAACAAATTTTGTAGCTAAAGTAGGAACTCTTGGCAGATCTAATAAAGTTTACATAAGCACAGTAATATTCCCTGATGTTGAGGCTGCTTTAAACACAAAACAACAGGATTGGAGAACATGGTCTAAACGAGATTTTGTTGATGGATTTACCGCTTTATTTTTAACGTATGACCCTAAAATGCTTTCATCAATGATGAGTGATGTTATGAAAATAAAAAGCGGGAAGACAAACATATATGCAGGAATTTTCGTAACCTTCATGGGCGGTTCTAATGAGGATTTAGTTAGACAGATTCATGAAACAAGAAAACTTAAGGCTGATGGCGTAATATTATTTGACTATGCGCATACAAAACCTGAACAATATTCAAAGACTCTATCTAATGGAGCCTTTAAACAAACAAAAAAAATTGAACCACAACCTGAACCTAAAAAGAAAAAACGAGGTTTTTGGATTTTCGGCAAAAAGAAATAATTTCTATGATATAATTGAATTGCTGGAATGATTAGGGAATATATAAATTCAACATTACAAAACAAAAATGCAGTAATGTTTATAACCTCTATTATGTTTATGACAGGGATACTGTCATATTTCAACAATTGCGAAATAACAGTATCTGCAATTCTTACTCTGGCTTTTATTATACTTATATTTCAAAGAAGATTATCAATAAAATATGCCCTTTTCTGGATTTTTATATTTTATTTCGGATTTTTTAATTCATATTTTCGAGTTAAAAACACAGATGAATTATACAAAATGGCGCCGCTTGACGCACAAATAGAAGGTCAAATAGTTTCAATTCCCAATTTTACAGATGAGAAGATTACGTTCTTCTTAAACGTAGATAAAATCGCCGACAAATCACTCACTTCCAAAACTTACGTCACCTTGTATAAAGAAAATACTGCTGATAAAAATATATCTTTAAATATAGGAGACTATGTAAATGTTGAAGGTAAAATAAGACGACCTTTCAAATCGGGAAATCCTTCTCAATTTGACTACAGCAAATATCTTCAAAACTTTAATGCATTTACAACAGTTTATGCGAATACACAAGACTGCAAAATAATCGATAAAGAGCTAACACCAAGATGGGAATTTTTGGCAAAATTAAACAATGTAAGAAATAACATTTTACAAACCCACGCTAAATATCTGCAATCCCCAAACCTTGAAATATTAGGTGGCGTTGTATTTGGCGACGACGCAGTTGCTCCACCTGATTACATAAAAACAAACTTTATTAATTCGGGACTTTTACATATTTTGGCCGCATCCGGTATGAACGTAGCTTTTATATTCGGATTTTGGTTTTTCATAATGCGTTTTTTCAAAATTCCTTACAAAATTAACATAATTGGCGGAATGATTATGGTTATACTTTATACTCTTATGACAGGTCTCGGCGCATCTGTATTGCGTGCAGCATTAATGCTTTTGTTTATACAGGTGGGAAAACTCATAGACAGAGATGCTCATAGTGTATCATTGTTGTCGTTTGTAGCCTTTTTAATGTTATTGTATAATCCGGCTTATATAAATAATGTTGGATTTCAGCTATCGTTTATTGTAACATTTGGGCTTTTAACGACCGGAATGGTAGTATTTGAAAAATGTAAAGATATAAAACTACCTGAATGGATAAAAGGAGCAATTTTAATTCCTGTTATTGCTCAATTTTGGGTTGCGCCCATACAAATGTTCTACTTTAACACATTTAGTACATATTCAGTCCTTGCTAATGTTATAACTGTTCCGTTTCTAAGCATTGTGAGTTTCGGTGGTTTTGTAAGCTCAATACTTGCAACGATAAAACCTATTGCAGATTTTGTTTGCAAATACTTTGATTTTGTAATCAATTACGCACTCAATGCCATTGTTATAATATCAAACTATTTTGCACACCTTCCTAATTCAATATTGCAAACAACTCACCCGAACGTAGTTCAAATTATACTTTACTATTTCATAATTCTGCTAATAACTATCTTAATAAAAGCAGGTGTAAGTAAAAAACTCGTCATTTTAATAATCTCAGCAACAATGATACTTTTAATCTCCACAATAAATATCCCCAATCACAATCTTGAGATAATAACCTTTGACGTAGGCAATGCTGACGCATTTCTAATAAAAACACCGCAAAACAAATACTTTATTATAGACACAGCTAAAATGAGTTATAAAAGCAGCTCTTCGACAGCAAAACTTGTCATTGCAAAATATTTAAAAGACAGAGGCATCAAAAATATTGAAGGGATGATTTTAACCCATTTTGATTTGGACCACGCAGGAGGCGCAACTGATTTAATCAACGAATTAAAGATAAAAAATATTTATGTAAATTCATTCAAAAGAGATACATTCACCGCAAACAAGATATTTAACTCAATTGATAACGCAAAAATCCCAACACAACTGGCGATCAATAATGCAACTATCTACAATGAAGCTAATTTTCAATTAAAAACTTACATTGCAAATATACCGAATGACGATAATGAAAATTCTATAATCACACTTTTAAGTTATTCAGATTTTGATATGCTTTTTACAGGTGATGCAGGTATCATAGCTTTTGACAAAATAAAAAAGGATGTACCGACTAATATTGAAGTTTTAAAAGTAGGACACCACGGTGGTAAAAATGTTGTTAATAAAGAAATGCTTGACAAACTGCAAAATAAAATTTCTATAATTTCAACAGGTCCAAATAATTTTGGGCACCCAAACAGAACCACCCTAGATATCCTTAAGCACACCGAAATTTATCGGACAGATTTAAACAATTCAATAAAAATAGCCTCTGATGGTAAACTTTATAAAATATATACTTACAATTCACAAACCAGAAAATATCAACAAACTGACGAAAAAGAAGCTTTAAAAAATAACTAATCTATGTTTTCGGGAACTTCAGGCATATTTTTTGTTCCCTTAACGCCAAGTTCTTCTATTCTAGTCAATTGATTTATAATATTATCACGCCCTTGTAACCGGGTCATTGCCGAATTAAAAGCAGTTTTAATTTTGTTCATATCACCTAATAAATCAGCAAATTTGTCAATCATTTTTGTACAAATTCTTGATATTTCCATTGCGTTTTTATTTTGCCTGTCAACCATGTGGAAAGAATTTATAATTTTCAAAGCAGCAAGCAATGTTGAAGGCGATACAGGCATAACTTTATTTTTCCATGCATAATCCCACAAAGAGCAATCGTTACAAAACAGCATAGCGTAGCAGCTTTCAATCGGAATGAACATCAAAACATAATCCGGAGATTTTTCATCGGCTGAATAATCACGTTTTGCAAGACCTGCAATATGGGATTTGGTTGAATCAATGAATTGTTTTAAATGAACCTCTTTTTCATACTCATTGTCAGAATTCACATATCCTTCCCAAGACGCAAATGAAGTTTTTGAATCTATATAAATACATCTGTCATCCGGTAAGAATACAGTAGCGTCAGGCCTTCCTTCAGAGCTTCCGGCTTGAATTTTATATTCTTCATCTTTTCTTAATCCTGATGCCTCAAGCACTCTTTCGAGAACAATTTCGCCCCACTTGCCTGAGGTTCTGTTGTCAGATTTCATAACATTTATAAGAGCATTTGCATCAAGTGAAATTTTATTTCCTGTTTCGAGAAAATTTTTAATATTCATATCAAAAATAGTAAAATTTTCTTTTTCTTGTTTAAAATTTTCCTCAGTACGTTTTTCAAAATCCTCAATGCGTTCTTTGAAAAGCTTGAAAAATTCATCTAAACGTTCACGATTTTGCACTGAAAATTCCGCAGAATTTTCTTTAAAAATCCTATTTGCCAGATTTTCAAAATTGGCTTGATTATTCTTTTGTGCAAAATAAAAAGGTACAAAAACACATATCGCACCTAAAATAAATCCCCCGATAAATATAAGTATTTCCATTGCTTTCTCCTTGTCAAGAATTATACCACAATCGTTGTACATCAAAAAATGTAATAAAAAATTATTTACAAAAAATCAACCATGCCGCAAATCATGGTCTAGAGCATGGTTGAGACAATTTATCAATCCAAAGATGTACGCCAATTTCTCAAACTGCCATGACTACAATATCAATCAGGTCATGGATGAAGGAACCCCTCTAAAAATAGTAGTATATAGAGTGTAGATAAGGTTACTTAAAAAACAAGGGGAGATAAAATGAGAGAGTTTAGAGGTAAGTTAAGGATTCTGTTAATTGATGACAATGCTGACCATTTAAGAGGTGTAAAAGAACTAATAACACTTGAAAGCAATTATGATGTTGTCGGAGCAACTACAAGTGCAAATATTGGTATCAATCTTATTAAAAAATACCATCCGGATATTGTTTTAATGGATATTAATATGCCGGAAAAAGATGGCTTGCAAGCGATTCAGGATATCGAAAAGCTTAACCTCAACACAAGAGTTATAGCATTAAGCGGATATGATGATGCTGACCTGATCTTTAGAGCAATGAAGCTAGGCGCAAAAGGTTATATTCTTAAAACCATGGCCTCTGCTCAATTGATATATGCTATAGATGAAGTTGCTGCAGGTAAGATTTATCTTCCGTCCGCTCTATCTTCAAGATTCTTTGACTATTTCCAACGTTCATTCAAGGAAGAATCAAACTCTGCAGATGCAGAAAACTTGTTAACTTACTTAACTGCGCGCGAAGAGGAAGTTTTGGATTTATTAACCCAAGGAAATAACTACAAGGGTATTGCAGGAAAACTATTTATATCAGAAACTACAGTAAAGACCCACGTTAACAATATTTTCCAAAAACTTCAAGTTAATGACAGAACTCAAGCAGTTTTATACGCACTAAATAATGGCTTTGCAAACAAAAGAAGAGCTAAATTAGCCGTATAAAAAACAGATACAAATTTGGGATTAAGGTTCAGCTATTGGCTGAACCTTAACTTTAAGAAAGGAATTGATGGACAACATTGAATTGATAAAATCACAAACCAGATGCGTATCACACGAGATTAGGAACCATATTTCCATCTGTGAAATGTACACTGAAATAATTAAAAAGCGTCTTGAAAAAGACGGATACAAAAATGAATCCGTCGACAACGCAGTTGAATGTATCAAAAAATCATTGAAAATAATTGGAACTTCACTACTAGATCTCAAGTCCATAAATAACTTTACAATGCAAAATTGTGATTTTAAATCACTAGTAGAAGAAGGAGCTCAACTTGGACAAGCCTACATACAAGGCAAAAATATAAAAATCAACTGTATAGTAAAAAACACAGCTACCATATATGTAGACGACAATAAGTTACTTGCCTGTATGGTAAATATAATAAAAAATGGAATTGAAGCAATCTCTATAAAGGGTGAAATAAACGTAATAGGCGAAGTTAAAAATAACCTTGCTAGTATAAAAATTTCTAATAACGGAAAGTCAATCTCAAAAGAAAAACAAAAAATTATATTTAATGAAGGATTTACAACAAAACCAACCGGAAGCGGGCTCGGATTACACATTTGTAAGAACAATCTAGAAGCACAAAAAGCTGAACTTAAACTTAATAAGTCAACCAGCAAACAGACCGAATTTGAAATTCTTATACCTATAGTAATTTGAAATTTATAAATGTTTATAATAGAATTACTACGGATTATGAGAAAAGCATTAGTTGTTATAACAGTAGCATTTGTTTTTTTGTGCGGAATTATAGGTAAAAACTCCGTCGACAAACCTTTATTCACAAAAACAACAACTTGTATTGAAAATATTGAACAACATGCTTATCAAACAACAAACAATACAGATAGTAATTATTTTATCAGCAATAACATTTCAAGTTCCCTTAAATATGCACTTAATTGGCAAAATCAGGGAACTTTTAGTAATAATATTTTTAACATAAATGACTTTTTTATAAAATCCGAAAAAACTCTGAAAAAATATGTCAATTCAAAAGAATATCTTCTTGCGATTTCACTATTTCCAAGAGCCCCTTAGATTAACTCATGTATTTTTTGCAACAGATTACAGTAATTTATTTTATAGATAAAAAGGAGAGATTAAAATGGAATTTTTACATGCACTTGTAAATGCACATTCCGTAGCAATCGCAGCCACAATTCTTATTATTGCATATGTATTTATTGCAACAGAGAAAATTCCAAAGGTTACAATTGCTCTAATCGGTGGTGCTTTAACAATCTTTTTAGGTCTTGTTGGAGCAGACAAGACAACGGGAGAAACTTTAAACCCTAATTATTTTATTAACTTTGTTGACTTCGGTGTAATATTTTTACTTGTATCTATGATGATTATAGTAAACATAGCAACACGAAGCGGTATGTTCAACTGGATAGCTAATGAACTTTTAAAAATGACAAAAGGGCATCCGATTTCAGTATTATTTGCACTTGGCTTATTCACAGCCATAACTTCAGCATTCTTGGATAACGTAACAACGGTTATCTTAATTATGCCTATAACATTTGTCATTGCAGAGCAATTGGGAATCAATCCGGTTCCTTTCTTGATAACTGAAATTTTTGCTTCAAATATCGGCGGAACAGCAACATTAATAGGTGACCCTCCAAACATCATTATCGGAAGCGCTGCAGGCTTGTCATTTATGGATTTTATCAAGGAATTAACACCTATAGTTGCGATTATATTACTTGCTGTTCTTATAGTTCTGACATTTATATTCAGAAAACACATGCAAACAACACCTGAAAAAATGGAAACAATCGCAAAACTTGACAATTCCAAAACAATAACCGATTTTCCTTTAATGATAAGAAGCTCAATTGTTTTAGGACTTGTTATTATCGGTTTCGTTCTTCATGACGTAACACACATCCCGGCTTATTTGACCGCCATGATGGGTGCAAGTGTACTTTTACTGTTTGAAAAACCTACAAATATACTCAAAGATGTTGAATGGAACACTATATTCTTTTTCATCGGATTATTTATCATAATCGGAGGACTTGAAGCTTCTGGTGGTATTGCATTGATGGCTAAATGGATTTTAAATGTAACAAACGGATCCGAACAAGCCACAGCAATGCTTATACTTTGGGCATCAGGGTTCATTTCCGGTATAATTGATAATATTCCGTACACGGCAACAATGGCACCAATGATTATGGAAATTCAAAAAGTAATGGGCGCTGACTATACATACCCATTATGGTGGTGCTTATCTCTTGGAGCTTGCTTGGGCGGTAATATGACTATCATAGGTGCTGCCGCAAACGTAATTGTATCTGAAGCTTCAGCACATAAAGGACACCCGATAACCTTTATGAGCTTTTTGAAATATGGTATGACAACAATGCTTATTTCACTGGTTTTAAGTACAATTTACATCTATGTAAGGTTCTTACATTAAAAAAAATACCGCTCTTTTGAGCGGTATTTTTTTATTTATTGCTAGTTTGAAAATTTTTGCGCTATAATAACTCTATGGGAAATTTGTATCTAAATAGTAAGA
>CALVBY010000013.1 GCA_944325905.1 Candidatus Gastranaerophilales bacterium
CCTCATATAATTTTACCGCTCAGACAGTACACGCCCCTGACATTTGTTTCGGCTACAGTTATTGTTCACTCCGCTATTGCGGAATTTAGTCGATCCGCGCCGTGATTATAGGCGCGGTGAACGATTGCAAGCGGTTAGCTTGCAACGGCACGAATGTGCGCCCTTAATAGGGCTTGGGCAATCCGTAGGATTGCAAGTTGAAAGCGTGTTTTTCTTTTTCGGTTCACTTTTTCTTTTTGCATCGCAACAAAAAGAAAAAGTGAACAATAGTGGACTATAATAAATATTATGTAATATGATTTACGTTTTCTTAACAATTTTGTTGACAGAAAAATATTTTTAATGTACATTAGCATTACAGCCGCAGACAGTTGGTAGACGCAAGTCTTTAAATATCCAGCCGAGGTTACATAGAGTCGAAATATAGATTGTAGTAACTTGTGTAAGATTTTGCGGTTAAAATACAGAAAATTCGCAAAGTCTTTTTTGTATTAACACAAGGTCGATAAAAAATATTAAACAAAGGAGCTAAAGATGGCAACAAAAGCATTTAAAACAGAAAAAATAGATGCGTTAAAATCAAAAATTGAAAAAGCCCAAGTAGCTATTATTACTGAATACAAAGGTTACACAGTTGAAGAAATCACCAATCTCAGACGTGCTTTGCAAAAAGACGGCGGTGACTATACAGTTGTGAAAAATACTTTGGCTAAAATTGCTGTTAAAGATACTCCGTATGAAATTCTTACAGAAAAATTAACTGGTCCGATTGCTTTGGCATTTGGCTATGAAGATCCTGTAAGCCCAGCAAAAGCTGTATCTAAATTCATCAAAGATACTAAAAAAGGTGTTATTATTGGTGCAGCATTAGACGGAAAACTTTTAACAGAAGAAGAAACAAAAGCATTGGCAAGTCTTCCTTCAAAAGACGAACTTTATGCAAAAATGCTTGGTTGTGTCAACTCACCTGCTACAGGTATTGTTGGTTCAATCAATGCGGTTATGGCTCAACTTACAAGAGCTATGGCTGCTGTTAGAGATCAAAAAGCTGCCTAAGCTTTTCGATTTCAATTTAGTAGTAGAAATTTAAATAAAAAAACAATAAAGGAGAAAAAAATGAGTGTAGAATCAATTTTGGAATCAATTGAAAAATTAACATTATTAGAAGCAGCTGAATTAGTAAAAGCTATGGAAGAAAAATTCGGCGTATCTGCAGCAGCTCCAGTAGCAGTTGCAGCAGTAGCTCCTGCAGCAGCTGGTGAAGCAGCAGCTGAAGAAGCTTCTGAAGTTACAGTAGTTTTGGCATCTGCTGGTGCTAACAAAATTGCTGTATTGAAAGAAGTTCGTGCTATCACTGGTCTTGGCTTGAAAGAAGCTAAAGATTTGGTTGATGGTGCTCCAAAACCAGTTAAAGAAAATGTTAAAAAAGAAGACGCTGAAGCTATCAAAAAACAACTTGAAGCTGCTGGCGCAACTGTTGAAATCAAGTAGTTTTGATTTAAAATTAAAAAAACGGAGTCTAAACAAAGGCTCCGTTTTTTGTTGCATTTTGTTATGAAATTTGTTAACATGGAATTAGAGGTTTATCATATGAAAAAGATAGTTGTTTTGTTTTTTGGAATGTTATTAGTGTCAGGTGCGATAGTTTTTGCTGAGGAAAAGCCTTTTTATTCTTACATGTTTGTAAATAAGTTTATGCATTGTTTGCCTTCTACCGAAAATGTTACAATGACTGATTCCGAGGGAAATCAAACCTCTGTAAAACGTGTTTTGAGAGGTTGGAAAGAGTCTAAATGTCAATATTTTGAAACAGTAACCCAAAATGGTGTAAAAAAAGATTATAGTTGTAAACTTTCAAGAGATCAGGTTAGAGAAATTATTGGGGCTATGCAAAGTGATCCCAATGGTGAAGGGGTGGCTATGCAAACCTGGGAAAGATACAAGAAAAATACTGAGGTTTGCCAAGTCATTAATGAATAATATTGCAAAGTTTGTTGTATTCACAGAATTTGCAGTTTAGAGTATTGGGTTTGAAAGTTTTTTCATTTAGTATTTCGTGGCAAGTTTTAGTCAGTTCATTTGTATAAATACTTTCAAGATCTTTGCTGTATTCGATTTTGTAATTTGTGTTATTTTTAAGATCTATATACACAAATGTAAGATTTTTTTCAATATGCAAAAATTTAGCAACTGCTAAAAGATATATCATTGTTTGGTAATCCATTTTGGGGTCTTGTGGTACTGAACCGGTTTTGTAATCCAGAATATAGTAATTTTCAAAGTCCTTAACTAGTGCATCAAGCCGGCCTCCAATCCAGAAATCTTCAATTCTGCAAGAAAGATTGTATTCTGAATTGATGTAAGTTTTATTGAAAAATTCGTTGTTTTTTAACTTATCCCAAGCAGAGAGTTCTTCTTGAGATAGCATTTTTTCAAATTTTGAGATATCATCGCCCCTCAGATAATAATTTGCAAGTGCGTGGATTTTTTTACCTTTTTCAAAAGGAGTCGCTTTTTGCGGGACTGAAATTTTTTGTACATATTTGTAAAAATATTTCTTTGGACATTCTTTGAATGTTTTTAGCATGTTTGGTGAAAAGCTATTCATCGGAGCCTCCTTTCAGTAATTCATAAAATATTAAACTTGGCTCCTGTTCAATAGTTTTGCCAAACGAAGTTGATTTTCTGCTTGAGGTTATGAATAAATTCCTTTTAGCACGTGTTATGGCTACGTATAAAAGCCTCAAATTTTCGGCCAAAAGCTCTTTTTTCATATCGTAGTCTGTTTTGTGTTTGTAATTTGGGTTTGAGCGTCTTATATTTTCCATAAAATCTGAGGATTTTAATTTGATTTCATCCAGATTTAGAGTCAGATTTTTTTCAGTCATTTCAGGTAAAAATACGGAATCAAACTCATCACCTTTAGATTTGTGCAGTGTCATAATTTGGACTTTGCCTTCAACAAATTCTTTATTGCTCTCATCTTCTTCTGAGAAGAATTTAAATCCGCTAAGTGACGGTTTTTTGGCTAATTCTCCAAGTCTTTCGGTGATGTAAGAGAGATTTTTGTTTGTTGAACTGAGTCGTTTTATAAGTGTTGCAATGAGGTAGACGTTTGATTTTTCGATTTCGCTGTTGAAGTGAGTCAGGCCTATTTTTATTGCCAATTCTTCTGCTTGCAGATGCGGCACAGAGAGCCAATAGTTAATATCCCAATGAAATTGGACGAGGTCTTGATTTTCTATGTCATCGCAATTTATCTCTACAAAAGGTTTTTCCATATTTCTAATTTCAGTGCCAAGTCTGGGTTTATAAAATCCCATTTCTGCTAAAATTTCGTAGTTATCAGCAAGGATTTCATTATCAAAAGGGTTCAAAAGTATTTTTAAAATTGAAAAAATGGTTTTAAAAATAGTTTTTTGTTCCAAAGATTCACTTCGGGTAATGCTTTTTAACCCGCTGTCATTTATAAAATTAATCCATTGTGCAACTTGAAAATTATTTCTCAACAGAATTCCGACGGTTGCATTCGGTGTTTGTTTGAAAGTATTTTTAATTATTTTTAGTACGTAATTTCTTTCTTCCAAGTGATTTTCAAGTATTTTAGATTTGACGGCATTTTCCTGTACAGGATTTCTACCTTCCACGGGTTGCATAAATATTTTGTAAAAGGCGTTTTGAGTTTCTTCTTTAGTTTCTGCAAATCTTACGAGATTATTTGCTAATTCCCAAACATCTTTTGTGCAGCGTTGAGAACAATTCATGCTGACATTGTTTGAGGTTGCAATAAATTTTCTGAATCCTTCAACATCAGCGTTGGAAAAGGTTGTTGTAATTGCCTGATTAATATCGCCGCAGCGGATAAGGTTTTTGTGTTTGCCGCTCAAAAGGCTTATCAATTCCTGTTGTATTGATGAAGAATCCTGTGCTTCATCTTCAATTATGTATTCACAAATATTTTGATAATAATCTAAAATATCTTTGTTTTGTCTTAGAAGTTTGACAGATGATATGAGCATGTCGTCATAGTCGATTAAATTTTGGGACCTAAGTTCCAGTTGATAATTTTGGAAAAATTCCGTGAATTTTTTTAATTTAGAATCAGAAATATTCTTATCCAAAATTCCTTCACCGAGTTTGAATACGGAAACACCTCTGTCAAAGTCGTCGGTTTCAGTTTTTTTAAGTTTAAGTTTGTTCGAAATTTCTTTGATAATTCTTGTTCTTTGAGTGTCATCGCATATTTCAAAATCTGAGCTGAGGCCAAGTCTTTCAAAGTTGCCGTTTTCTTTTAATATTCTAAGTGCAAGACCGTGAATTGTACTTATATTGGGTAATTGGTTTGAGTTTTGCCTTATGTTTTTAATTCTTTCGCGGAAGTTTCTTGCTGCAGATTCCATGTATGTTAAGACAAAAATATTTTCAGGATTTATGCCTTTATCGAGGAGTTTTAGTATTAAGGCAAGCAAAATTGTAGTTTTGCCGGCTCCTGGGACTGCAGATATTGCCATTTGGCCTGATGTGTAGTCCAAAACAGGCGCTTGATCCGGACGTGGGATTATGGGTTTTACATCTGTATTTGAGGTTGAATCAGTATCATAGTTTATATAATTTTCTATACCGCCAAAATTCTCAACTCCATTTCCGTCGAAAAGGCTTGCAAACGCAAACACTTCTTCTTCTGCACAAAGAGTTAATTTCTTCAAAATTCGTGCAGTCTTATCTTTGCTTAATTTTATATTATCGTCAATTGTGTAGGTATCTTTCTCCCAGCCTTTTTGAAATACCCATGCGTTATAAAGCGGGCCGGTATCGCTTTTTATCCATTCATCACTTGAAATATCCAGCCAAAGCTGATATTTGGTTCGAACTTGATTATCAATAATTTTTTGAGGGGTTGCAACTATTAAGTTGCTCTCTTTGATTTCGAGCGTTGAATATGGATTTTCGGCAATTATGGAATTTTCTATTTGTGTAATAATTTCTGTCTTTCTTTTTTCAAATTCATCACCGAAAATTGCTTCAAAATCGCGCAATTGTTTTATGAAAAAGTTGAATTTGTTGATTTCATCAGGATTGATTTCCGTGAAATCCATTATATCGTTGTATATTTCGCAAACTTGTTCGGATATTTTTTGATTTGAAGAGGATAGTTTGTTTAGAAGATTTAAAAGTCTCGTATATTTTTCATTAAAACTTTCATCTGCAAATTTATAATCAACAAGAGTTTTTGTTTCATCAAAAATTTTTAGTATTTCTCGGCAGTATTTTACAGGAATTCCCAAAAATTCAGTCAATATAACTCTGATATCAAACTCGCAAAGATTCTCTTTTAATTCTGTATTTAGTTTTAATATTGTTATGGCAGCTTGGACAAAGCGATTTTGGATAAGTTTTTCGCTGCCTGATAAAAATAAAATATCCGCCCTTAAGTTTTCTTTGAGTGAAAATTTAAGCATGTCGTCAATTACAGGGGTTATGATTGATATATCGCAGGGTTTTATATTTGCTTTTTCGAGTTCTTGAATTTTTTGAACCGCTAAATCAATCATTTTCGCCCTTTTTGAAGGTGATTTGACCGAAAAATGTTTTAACTTCTGATTATCATCATTGATTACATTATTGAATAGAATATGTGCATCGTCTTTTAGCTTGGTTAGAATTTCAATAGTTTGCTCGGTTTGTCCGAAAAGTTGACCGAATTCCCAAACAGCATTTTTATCCGCGCTTAAGTATCCGCTTCGGCTTGCACCTTGTTTGTCAAAGGCGATAAATACATCTTTGAGCTGCGGGGCCAGATGTTTTATAAAATCAAAGCAAACAGGCGTTATCTCATCTCCGTCATCCAGTATTAGATATTCTATGTTTTTAAAATAATCAGTATTTTGATATATAAAATTGAAAACGAGTGTTTGTCTCAAATAATCAAAATCTCTGAGTTCAAGCGTTTTTGCGAGCAATTTTTTCAGAGCAATTCTTGCATCATCTGCAAAGGATTCTCCTAAAATTTTCGAGCGTTCTTCAACATCTTTGTCAGAAAGATTATTTTGTACAATCAGTGCATAACGCCTAAAAAGCTGGTGTAATAAGGATTTTTTTGAATTGTACCCCTTAAATTGTACGTCTTTTAAGATGTCTTTCAGTATAAATTGAGATATTTCAAGTCCTGCAAGGTTTGGAAGAATTGCAGGGGTATCAAATTTGTTTCTGCTCTCTAAAAATGCCCAGTTATCAGATATTGTGTTATAAACAAGACCGAAAAAAGAATGAACCTGAAGTTTTTCAGTCGCACTAATAGTTAATTTTTCAAGAGTCCTTTCTATAAAGGAATTTTTGAGAGTTGAATTTTGTACGAGAACTAAAATTTTTGATGAGTTAATTCCGGAATTCAAAAGTTCTGCATATTTTGAAATCAGTATATCTGTTTTTTTAGAACTTATTGTCCCGTCGATAATCAAAATCAATACCCCCTATAATGTATTTTATCATAAAATCTTTTTAAAAAACTAATGCTGATAAACTATTGCATTTTATTATAAAATATTCTATTATTATCATATAGATTTTAAGCATGTTAATAAAACAATTGGAGGTAAAAATGCAACAATTACAAGAACAAATCGGATTCTCAGCTGGACAAATTTATGACTACCTAAATAACAACGGTGAATCTTCATTCTCAAAAATGAAAAAAGAATTAGATCTTAAAGGAAACTTTGCAGACTTAGGCCTTGGCTGGTTAGCAAGAGAAGACAAAGTTGAAATTTCTAAAAAAGGTACTTCTGTTAACGTAAGACTTAAATAGTTTTCCAGTACAAGATTATAAAAAAGACACTTCGTGAGGAGTGTCTTTTTTCTTTCAGCATTATTTTAAAGCAAAAAAAAGACTTCTTTTTGAGAAGCCTCTCGGAATTGTTTGTTAAATTCCTCGTGTAAAAGGTTAGTAGGTAGAAGGTAGTGTATATAAAATCTTTAATTATATATTTTTTATATATTAATAAAATATAATAGATATAATAAATTGCAAGGGAGAATAGTTTTTGTAACAAAAATTAATAATACTGGAACCTTTTTGAAGTATAATTAACATACAGAAAGGAAAGTTTATGAAAATTGCGATTTATCCGGGGAGTTTTGATCCTATAACGAAAGGACACTTGGATGTTTTAGAGACAAGTGCCGGTATTTTTGATAAAGTTATCATTGCAGTTGCGCGAAATTCTGAAAAACATGCGTTTTTGAAAGTTGATGAGCGTGTACGTTTGATAAAGGAAAGTGTTGGACATTTAGCGAATGTAGAAGTGGATTCTTTTGACGGTCTGACTATTGAATATGCCAGAAAAAAAGGAGCTCAAGTCTTAATTAGAGGCTTGCGTGCGGTATCTGACTTTGAATATGAAATGCAGCTTTCGCAAACCAATAGTGCATTGGCACCAGATATTCAAACAGTATTTTTGATTACAAAACCTGAGTATAACTTCATTTCGTCAAGTACTGTCAGAGAAATTTTATTAAATAAAGGTGATATTTCAAAATTTGTTCCTGAACCTGTATTTACGTATTTGAATAATCGTTAAATTTGTTAAAATATATGTTTTAAACTTTATTGAATTATTTGACATCGCTGTAATGTCGGGTTAAAATTCATGTTATATAGAAAGGCATGTGGGGATTATGCAGCAAAACGGAGTATACGATTTACTTAAAATGTTAGAAATTTCTCTGGAAGAGGGATTCCCGATTATTCCGAGAAAATATACTATAGTTAAAACACGTGAAATTGAAACGTTGATTGATAGAATATATGCATCACTTCCTGTAGAAGTTCAAGAAGCAAGAGCTTTCTTGCGCCGTAGAGAAGAACTTCAAATTGAGGCTCAACAAAAGGCTGAAAAAATAATTAGTGATGCACAAAAGGAAGCTGATAGAAAATTATCTGAAGCTGATTTTATCAAAGCTCTTGAAAGAGAAGGTAACAGAATTAGAGCTCAAGTACAAGAAGAATGCGAAGAAATTAAGCGTAAAGCATTTGAAGAAGCTGAAAGTGTCAGACATCAGGCAAGAGAAGATGCTATGAAGACTCGCGAAGGTGCGGAGCTTTATGCAGAACAAGTTCTTACTAATTTGGAAGGAAACTTGACACAACTTCAACAAGTAGTTAAAAACGGTCAAGTTTACATGGAAAAACTCAGAACTGATTCTTTAGGTGCGTATGACAGCCCAAGAGCGGAAAGACGCCCTGCAGAATTCTAGGATTTAATTTTTATATAAGAAGCCGGTCATAAAACCGGCTTTTTTGTGACTGAATTGTTACAATTTGTTTGCATTTTATTTTGTTTGCGATATCATAAGTCTATAAGCCGATAAAATAGAATGTGGAACTTCTCACATTCTATTTTTAAAAGGTTAAAATTTAGATAATAAAAAGGAATATAAAAATGGGTATCAAAGGAAAAAATGACAGAATGGTAGTGCTTGCATGTGAAGATTGCAAAGAAAGAAACTACACTACAGTAAAAAACAAAAAAAATACTAAAGACAGATTAGAATTGTCAAAATATTGTCCGACTTGTAAAAAACACACCAATCACAAAGAAACAAAATAGTTCGGACTAAAGGGCGCTTGCAAAAAGCAAGTTTCCGAGGGGATTTAATTCCCCGATGAGCGTCCTTAGTTCAGTTGGTAGAACGTCGGTCTCCAAAACCGGATGTCGAGGGTTCGAGTCCTTCAGGGCGCGATTTAATTAAAAGGAAATACAAAATGGATAAATTTATTAACTCAGTACAAACATATTTCAGAGGCGTAAAAACCGAGTGGGGCAAGATTAGTTGGCCTGAAAAAAGACAGGTTGTTACGGAAACTGTATTTGTTGTCGTTATTGTATTTGTATTTACTGTTGCGATTTATTTAATGGATATAATATTCAAAGGACTTTTTGGTCTGTTAAAATAAAGGTGGCTTATGACTAAGAAACAAAAATCAATGGAAGAACAATTAAACGAAGATTTGCAAGCTGAAAAAGCTGAAGCTCAAGCAAAAGAAGAGTCAGAGAACGCTGAAAAGCAAGCAAAGAAAAATCAAAAACGTTGGTACATAGTCCATACATATTCAGGTCATGAAAACAAGGTTAAAGTTAACCTTGAAAAACGTATTGAATATATGAATATGGGAGAAAAAATCTTCAGAGTAGAAGTTCCTCAAAAAACGGTTACTCAAATGAAAGCCGGTAAGAAACAAGAACGCGAAGAAAAAATATTCCCCGGATATGTTTTAGTCGAAATGATTATGGATGAAGACAGCTGGTACGTCGTAAGACACACTGCAGGCGTTACAAAGTTTGTTGGCTCTGCTAAAAAGCCTATACCTGCAAGAGATAGCGAAATCAAAAAGATTATTCACCGCTCATCATCTCAAACCGAAAAAATTGAACTTGATGTTAAAGCAGGTGATAAGGTTAGAATTATTTCAGGACCTTTTGCAGACTTCATCGCAGATATTATTGAAGTTTATCCAGATAAATCTAAGTTACGTGCTAATGTTTCAATCTTTGGACGTGAAACGCCTGTTGAATTGGAATATAAGCAAATTAATAAGCTTTAATTAAATTAAAGATAAAATCCGTGAAAACGGTAAAGTAGTACAAAAAATGTGGAAGGACCCTCTTGCAATCAGTGCAGAAGACCGTTAGAACCACAAAAGGAGAAAAAAATGGCAAAAAAAGTAGTAGGAAAAATCAAGCTTCAAATCGAAGCCGGAAAAGCAAATCCGTCACCACCGGTTGGTCCTGCATTAGGTCAACATGGTGTTAACATTATGGATTTTTGTAAGCAATTCAATGCTAAAACAGAATCTCAAGCTGGATATATTATTCCTGTTGTGATTGATGTTTATGAAGACAGAAGTTTTTCATTTATTGTTAAATCACCTCCGGCACCGGTTTTAATCAAGAAAGCTCTTAACCTTTCAAAAGGTTCAGCAGTTCCTAACAAAGATAAAGTTGCTGAAATTACTAGAGAACAGCTTGAAGAAATCGCAAAAATAAAAATGAATGACTTAAATGCAACAACTTTAGACGCTGCAGTTGAAATGATTAAAGGTTCTTGCAGAGCTATGGGTGTTACAGTTAAGGAAGGTTAGTAAATGGAAGGGTGTAAACCCGTTAATACCATGAAAGGATTAAAAATAATGAGTAAATTGACTAAAAAACAAAAGAAAATGCAAGAAATGCTGGAAGGTTTTGTTCAACCTTCAACAGCAGTTGATGCAGTTAAAAAATTACAAGAGATTTCAAAAGAAGTTTCTAAATTCAATGAAACAGTTGAATGCCATATGAGATTAGGTATTGACGTAAGACAAGCAGATCAACAAATCAGATCAACAGTTGTTTTACCTGCAGGCTTAGGTAAAGACGTAAAAGTTTGCGTTATTGCTAAGGGTGCTAAAGCAACTGAAGCAAAAGAAGCTGGCGCTGATTTTGCCGGTGCTGAAGAAATTATCGAAAAAATCGAAGGCGGTTGGTTTGATTTTGATACACTTATTGCAACACCTGATTGCATGGGTATGTTAGGTAAGTTAGGTCGTGTTTTAGGTCCTAAGGGCTTGATGCCAAACCCTAAAACAGGAACTGTTACTCTTGACGTAGCATCTGCAGTTAAGGAAGCTAAAGCTGGTAAAGTTGAATACAGAGCTGATAAACAAGGTATGATTCACTGCCCTATCGGTAAAATTCAATTTACTGAAGCTGATTTGATTAAAAACTATGCAACATTAGCTGATGCTATTTTGAGAGCAAAACCTTCTTCAGCAAAAGGTACATATGTAAAATCCGTATACCTTTCAACAACAATGGGACCAGGAATCAAGATTGATCCTAAGAACTTTGCTGCTGAAGTTAAAGAACTTATCGCTTAGTAAGTTAATAAAAAATAAAAGCACTTCCTTTTTGGAAGTGCTTTTTTGTGCTATTATTTATGTATGAATAGAGGTTTATTTATTACATTCGAAGGCGCTGACGGTTGTGGAAAATCTACACAATTGAATCTGCTTGCTGAATATTTAACGAAAAAAGGTTTTGAGGTTGTAGTTACGCGAGAACCAGGAGCTAAGGGGCTTGGGGAAAAGATTAGAGAAATTCTGCTGAATTATGACGGGCCTGTATCAGATAGATGTGAATCTTTTTTATTTTTGGCAGACAGAGCACAGCATATTGATATGATAGTCAACCCAGCTGTAAAAGCCGGTAAAATCGTTCTTTGTGACAGACACACAGATAGCACTGTTGCATATCAAGGTTATGGAAGGCAATTACCTCTTGATAGAATAAAAATGCTGAATGAAATTGCTGTTAATGGCAGACATCCTGACTTGACTTTTGTTTTTGATATTGATGTGGAAACTTCTATGAAGCGTGTTGGTGATGATAAAGACAGAATGGAAAGTGCCGGCAAAGAGTTTCATAATCGCGTGAGATATGGTTATTTAGAGATAGCAAAACAAGAACCTAAAAGGGTTAAGGTTCTTGATGCGACTAAGACTATTGATGAAATTTCTAAACTTGTAATAGATCTTTTTGAACAGAATTTCGGGATTTAATATCTATAACGTTTAAGCCTCTAAATTCAAAAAGTTTTTTGATGTTTTCTGTGTTTTTGGATGCTTCTTTTGCTAAAATAGCGCCAACAATTGCTTCTAGCTGTGACATAGGCATCATATTTGTCGGTAAATCATCAAATCCCCATTCTAATCTTAATGCTTGCTGTAAAAACTTGCAGTCTGCGGGGGAACGTTCTTTAAAACAAGAATTTAAATGCAAGCTCTGCCTTGTAAGATAGATTTCAAACCTATTTACCTCAATTCCTTTCTCGGAAAGCTCTCTGAAAAAATCAGATCCTCTTGTTGCATAGCGTTGAGTCCAGTTGTCTTGATTTGGCATGTGAGGATTTGTTGCTACAAGCTGATATGGCTTTGATAGCACTCTCCATTTTCCCTCAAGCATTGTTCTATCCCAAGGCATTGAAACACAAATCTTTGACTGTTTTAGCGATGAATAGTTTTCAAAAAAGAATATTATGTCATTCATTTTGTATAACTTGTCTACTAAAATCAATGTGTTATTCTCATCGATTATCGCAAGTCCTGAATCTACTGTGGAACCTGAGGATAATGATAAACCTATATAATAATTCATGTTTTCTCCTATGGCATCAATTGTGTAAGGATTAAAGGTTCTCCGTCTGTTACCATAACGGTATGTTCAAAGTGTGCAGAAGGTTTTTTATCAATTGTGCTTACTGTCCAACCGTCTTCTGCAACTTCAACGTCATCAACACCTAGATTAAGCATTGGTTCAATTGCTATTGCCATACCTGTTTTTAAAAGAGTTTTATCCCCTACACTGTAGTTAAACAAGAACGGATCCTCGTGCATGTTATGCCCCACGCCGTGACCGCCATATTGTCTTACTATACCGAATTTCTCACGATTTGCAACCATTTCTATGGCTTTTGATACGTCATCAAGAACGTTGCCTTCTTTCATTTGTGCGATTCCGGCAAAAAGAGACTCTTCTGTTGTTGCAAGAAGTCTTTGTACTTCTTGAGAAACTTTGCCGACCGGATACGTCCATGCACTATCTCCAACAAGACCACCGTATGTCGCACCTACATCAATGCTTATGATGTCACCTTCTTTAAGTATCATATCTTTTGAAGGAATTCCATGAACGACTTGCTCATTTATAGATGCACAAATTGATGCAGGAAAGCCTTGGTAGCCTAAAAATGTTGGTATTGCATGATTTTCTTTTATTATTTTCATTGCGATATCATCAAGTTCTTTTGTAGAAATCCCAGGTTCTATAACCTCTTTCATTTTTTGGTGTACTAAGGCTACGATATGACCTGCATGACGCATTCTTTTTGTTTCTTCTCTTGATTTTCTGTTAATCATTTATTATTGCCAATAACCTTTCCCAAACGTCATCGATACTGCCGTTTGCATCTATTGTTTTTAACAGGCCCTTATTCTTATAATAATCAATTAAAGGCGCTGTTTCTCTAAAGTATGTTTCAAAACGTGCTTCTGCAGTTTCTTCATTATCGTCTTTTCTTTGGGTTAATTTTTCACCGCATTTATCGCATAATCCGTCGACTTTTGGCGGATGGTATTTTAAATTATAAATTTCACCGCATTTAGGACAAGATCTTCTATTTACAATTCTGCTTATTAAAACGTCATGATCCAAGTCAAAATATATTGCTGAAAATTTAGCAGGTTCTTTGTCAATAGAATTATTAATGTCGTTTAATTTATCGGCTTGTTCTGTGCTTCTTGGGTAACCGTCCAAAATATAGCCGTTTTTACAGTCCTCTTGTGAAAGCCTGTTTTTAATTATATTTGCGACCAAATCTACAGGGACAAGTTGCCCTTTATCTATATATAATTTTGCTTCTTTTCCAGCGGCAGTTTCACCTTTTATTTCAGCTCTTAAAAGTGAACCTGTATCAACATGCGGAAAGTTTAAGTATTTTGCAAGTTTATTGGTTTGTGTTCCTTTTCCGCAGGCCGGTGGACCTAAAAAAATAAATTCTTTTTTCATGTTTACCCTCTCAATATTACAAAAATTAAAGGCTTTTTAAAGCCTTTAATTAATTATGTATCAATGTTTGTTGCATAGACGGCATTGGCTTCAATAAAGTCACGTCGTGGCTCAACCTTGTCGCCCATTAATATATCAAACAGTTGGTCACAAAGCATTGCATCTTCAATGCTCACCTTGAGTAATGTTCTTGTGGCCGGATCCATTGTTGTTTCCCAAAGTTGTTGAGGCATCATTTCGCCTAGCCCTTTGAAGCGTTGAATAGTCAATCCCTTTTGACCTCTATCATCAATTATTTTTTGAAGTTTTTCAAATGATGTTATTTCATATTGCTCTGTATCTGTTTCCAATATTAAGCTTTGTTCTTCTTCAATTAAGAAGTCTCTTATTAATGGATATGCTGTCTTTAATCTCTTGTACTCTGAACTCTTGATTATACTTTGGTTAATCATTACGTGTTCTTCTTCGTTTAAGTTTAATTGAATAGCATATTTTGCGTTTTCAGGATTATATTTTAATGAACAAACATAATTCTCAGCCTCTTTAATATTGTAATTTTTAGCGTGATCTTGAAGATAATGATTTAAGTACTCAATAATTTCATTCATTCTTGCTTGATCATCAAAATCTTCTGGTATAATGTTTGCTCGGACAAGTCCTCTTAGCATAACCGCAGGGAATAAATTCAAAATAGGGTTATTGTATGAATTATAGAATGCTGACATATTCTTGATTAATTCCAACAATTCATCACCTGTTTTGATTTTAGATTTAGATTTGTCAGATAGTGAAAGATTTTTGATACCTCTTTCTTTTAGCATTTTGTCCAAAGCATGTTCGTTAAACAGATATTCGGAAACTTTTCCTTGTGTTACCTTGAACAAAGGCGGTTGCGCAATATAAACATAACCGTTATCAATTAATGGTTTTGCATATCTAAAGAAGAATGTTAACAACAATGTTCTAATGTGTGCACCGTCGACATCAGCATCTGTCATGATAATTATTTTATGATAACGAAGTTTTTCAAGGTCAACTTCTTCCTCGTTTTTGCTGATATTTATACCAAATGCTTGCACCATGGATTGAATTTCGTTATTTCCATAGATTTTATCAAGTCTCGCTTTTTCAACGTTAAGAATTTTACCTCTTAGCGGTAAAATAGCTTGGAACATTCTGTTTCTGCCTTGTTTTGCAGAACCGCCTGCGGAATCTCCCTCAACTATGAAGATTTCACATTTTTCAGGTTCTCTGTTTGAACAGTCTGCAAGTTTGCCAGGAAGTGTTGAATTTTCTAAAACAGTTTTTCTTCTGGTTAATTCTCTTGCTTTTCTTGCAGCTTCTCTGGCTCTTTGCGCTTGAAGTGTTTTTTCAAGTATTGTTTTTGCAATTTTCGGATTGAATTCAAGCCATTCTTGTAATTTATCTCTCACTGCATCTTGAACCGCTCCCATAGCTTCTTGAGAACCAAGTTTTTCTTTTGTTTGACCTTCAAATTCAGGGTTTGGAAGTTTTACGCTTACGATTGCTGTCAACCCTTCACGAACATCTTCACCGGATAGGTTTTGGTCAGAATCTTTTAAAATATTATTTTTTCTTGCATAATCATTCAATACACGTGTAATTGAGTTTCTGAACCCCGTTAAGTGAGTTCCGCCTGAATGAGTATTGATGTTGTTTGCAAACGATAAAACACTTTCATTATATGCATCTGTGTATTGCATAGCAACTTCAACTTGCATATTATCAACTACTTTGTCGATATAGATAGGTTTTTCATGCAAAACATTTTTGTTTTTGTTTAGAAATTCTACATAACTTCCTATCCCGCCAACGTAGTGGAAAACTTCTTCTTTGTTAGTATGTCCGTCAACAAAGATTATTTTCAAGCCTTTATTCAAGAAAGCCATTTCGCGAAGTCTGTTTGCTATAACATCTACATCAATTTCGGTTGTTTCTGTAAATATTTCAGGATCCGGCCAGAAGGTTGTTTTTGTTCCTGTTTTATCAGTTGGTTCACATTTTTCAACAGGTGCAACAGGCTCCCCTCTCATATATTCTTGGCGCCATACATAGCCTTGTCTTGAAACTTCTACAATATATTTTTCGGAAAGCGCGTTTACAACAGATGCACCAACCCCGTGAAGTCCGCCTGATACCTTATATCCACCATCACCAAATTTACCGCCTGCGTGAAGTACTGTGTGTACAATTTCCAATGCGGATTTTCCTGTCTCAGGTTTAATATCAACAGGTATGCCTCGGCCGTTGTCCTCTACAGTTACGCTATTGTCAATATTTACCGTAACTTTTATATCAGTACAAAAGCCTGCAAGAGATTCGTCAATAGAGTTGTCAACAATTTCATAGATACAGTGATGAAGCCCGCGTTGAGAAGTTGAACCGATATACATACCAGGTCTCATACGAACTGCTTCCAAACCTTCTAAAACTCTGATGTTGCTTGCATCGTATTTATCGGATGTTTTAGTCTCAATTTCCTCAAACTGTTCTTCTATTTGAGTTTGCTCAACTTGTTTTAGTGCTTCCATCCCCTTATCATTAATAATATCTTGTTGTGTGCTTTCCGCCATGCTTTCCCCCTAATCGTCTGTATTTATAGTATTATGATACCACAAACAAGCAAAAAAAGCCAAATTGTTTACTATATGTAAATTTGCTTGCAAAAATAAAAAGCAATTTAAATTAAATTGGCCTGATATCAAAAATGGGTAAGCCAAAAATACTTCAGTATGGGTTTTTTAATGTAATACTAATTTTTAGCAATTTTTTGGCCTATCATCTCATTCAAGATTGATTTTGCGGTATTGAGTTGAACATCATTTTGTTTTTTGACGTCTTCCATCGTAAAATTGACTTCAATGTCAGGAGTAATCCCTTTTTTGTTTATATCTGTTCCATTAGGCGTTAAATATTTCGCAATAGTAAGGTTTAAGCCTGTTTCGTTTGGCAGCGGTATTATTTTTTGAACCATTCCTTTGCCGTAAGTTTGAGAGCCTAAAAGTTTTGCTTTTTTATAATCTTTTAGAGCACCTGAAAGAATTTCGCTTGCGCTTGCACTTGCTCCGTCTACCAAGACTATCATCGGTTTATTTATGTTAAATTCTGTGTCTTGTGCATAAATATCGTATTTATAACCATTTCGCCCTACTATACTCACAAGATTACCTTTAGGAATGAATAGGTTAGCTATGAATATTGCGTTAGGCAAGAGCCCACCGGTATTTCCACGCAAATCCAAGATTAAGCCATCTGCTTTTTTTGTTTTTTCTAATGCTTCAAGAAACTCGTTTGGGGTTGTTGAGCCTATGAAGGTCATTATTTGTATATAGCCGATGTTTTTGTCCAGAGAGCTTCTGACCGTTTTTATTTTGATTTCTTTTCTTATGACTTTTTTGGTGAATTTGTCTTTTCCTCTAAGGATAGTTAAGTCTACAAAAGTATTTTCTGGACCTCTAACCATATTGGCAACATCAGATAGTGGCAGCCCGTTTACGTCTTTCCCGTCAATTGCCGTTATTATATCGCCGTTTTGTAGATTGGCATATTGTGCAGGAGTGCCTTCCATAACGCTTATGATTTGTACTTTACCCGAATTTGTAGCAATATTTACCCCAATACCTGTTATTTTAGAATTGATTGATGAGTTTTGATCTGCATATTCAGATTTACTCATATATCTTGAATATGGGTCATTTAGACTTTCAAGCATGGTTTGTACTGCTACTTTGGCATCTTCATCAGTTTTTATTTTGCCGTGGTAGTGGTTTTTCCATCTGCTCCAGGCTTGATGATTCAAGGTAGGGTCGTAGTAATTTTCTTTAATTGTTTCCCAAGCGTTATCAAAAAGTTTTTGTGAAGAAACATGTTCAGTGTTTATCATTTCTTCATTACTGTTACTGAAAATAGGGTTATGTACGCTCAAAAACAATCCGTTGAGTGCAAACAATGCTATTACAATAATGAGAAATATAAATAACTGCTTTTTCTTCATACGAATATTTAACATCAAGGAATTTTTATAATCAATATACTTTTTTAGTAACCCGATTATTTATGTTATAAATCTTCAAATCCCGGAGATGTTGCAGGAAGATTTTCATAACCTTTGTTCTGCATTACGGTCTTTTTGATGTATTTATTCGTATAATTCCCTTTTTCAAAAAGTTTTTTAAGAGTATCTTCACGAACAACAAGCGGGTGAATATTGTTTTCTTCGCTTTCAGGGAATTCTTTTAAAATTTCGCACCAAACAGCAGCCTCCATTGTCCAAGCGTAAGTTTCTTCGGCTAAAGAATTATATTCATCTTGATGAAGTGCTTCGTGAGAAAGAAGTGCCGCAAGCGCCCCCGGGGGTGCGTCTTTGTGTCTTGGGTTTATGAATATATAGAGTCGTTTTCCTTTTTTCCAACCCAAAGCATCAAAAGATTCGTAGCTTTTATTTATGGTCCCAAGATCTCTAAATTCAATCTTTACGGGGCGTTCTGTTAAATTATTGCCAAGGATTGCTTTTCTTGAAAAATCGCCGGTTGTGTTTTTAAGCATATCAAGTGCAACATAAAAAATTTCATCTTTGCCAACATCTTTATATTGCGGTTTGATTTGGTCTATGTATTCTCGTGTGTATTTTTTGGGAAAATTTGCAGGAACTATATTGTCTTCGTCCGCTGCAAATGCCGGTGAAAATATCATTCCGGCGCACATTGTAAGTATCGCTATTCTTTTTCTCATATATCCGCTAATCTCTCCGATTTACTACTACATACATAACATTATAAATATATATTTTATAAAATCAAATTTTACCGTTTTCTGTTCAAAGCGGCAAGCTCTTTGTACATTAACTTGTATTCGGTCGAATTATCGATACTTTCAGCTTCTGATATGTATTCAAGTGCTGTTTTTATGTCATTTTTAGCTTTATATATTTTACTCATTTCAGCATAATATTCGGGATTGGTTACGTCATATGTGATTGCACGCTTCATGCATTCTATGGCTTCGTCATAATCTTTTTCGTTAAATCTTACCAATGCCAGATAGTAATACCCTTCAGAACAATTCATGTCAAGGGCGAGAGCTTCTTGGGAATATTCTTTTGCTTTGTCAAAATCCCCGCCTAAATATGCCGTTCTTGCGCCTAATACATAACCATACAAATAGTTTGGGTTAAGTTTTAAAGTTTTTTCAACCAGTTCAAGTGTTTTATCAAATTTCTTTTCTTTTATATAAATGTCCGCCAAGTCGCAGATATAATTCAAGTTATCCGGATTACGTTCAATAACTTGTTGGGTTACCTTTTCAGCTTTTTCAAACATATCAAGCAAGCTGTATGTTTTGCCCAGTGAGATTAGTGTAAAATCGTCATCTGCTCCGTTTTGTATGTTGTCTTCCAGTATATTTTTTGCTTGCATATATTCATTATTATTGTTAAGCAGCAAAGCTTGTAAAACTCTCGTAGCATAATGTTTTGGAGAAGATGAAAGAATTGCATCAACTTCTTTTTTGCATTTGTCGTACGCTTGAGTTTCATAATACAAATAAGCAAGTGAATATCTGTAATCCATATTATCCGGGGTTAGATAAATTGCCTTTGAATAAGCCCTTTGAGCCTCTTCCATCCAACCGTTAAAAAAGTAGGCGTTACCAAGATTATAAAAATATACGGGGTTGTTTTTATTTATAGATGAAGCTTTTGAAAAACATTTTATGGCTTCAGTAAAATCCATATCATCCAGTGCAAATAATCCTTGATAATTAAGTATTTCCGGATTGTTTGAGTTTTTTCCAAATGACAAGAATATTTCTTTTGCTTTTTCTAAATTTTTTTCATCAAAAAATATTTTCCCCAAAAGAATTTTTACATTATCGCATTTGCAATCTTCATTTCTTTTTATAAGTTCTTTTGCTTCTGTTGCATTGCCGGTATTGTATAAAGCATTAGCCATCTCGGATACAATCAGTTCATTACAATATTCGGAAGATTCATATTCCAATATTTTATCTGTCATTTTGAGCTTTCCTAAAAGCTTGATTATTTCGGACAAGTTTTCGGAATTTTCATTATGTGAATAAATCTGTTTTGCAAAATTTAGTGCCGATTCATAATCTTCTTGATTTTTGGCTATTTGTAAAGATAATTTGAGGCTTTCTGTGTGTTTTGGATCTTTGTTTAAAACTTGTTCAAGGTAACCGAAAGCTCGTGTATAATTGTTCATTAGTGCATATAATTCACCAAGTTGGTAGAGAACTTCAATGTTGTCATTGTCAAGGGATAGAGCTTTGTATAACATTTCAACAGCGGGTTTATACATTTTCTGTGCGCGTAGTGAAAATGCTTCCTTGATATATTCTATGATTTCTTTTTCTTCACTGAGCATCCTTAACCTCTGTTTTTTTATTGCGTTTATTCTCTGTTTTATTGTCCTGATTTGAATTGTTGATTATAATAAGAACCTCATCTTCTCCTGCCATTTTTAGTGTATTTCGGGCAATGCCTTCCAGATTTTGTGTCGTGGAGAATAATTTAATTTCTTCTTTTAAATTTTTGTTATATTCTTCTGCATCTGTTAGAGTTTTTTTAAGGGTAATAATTTTGGCCTTATATGAAACAATTTTAGAAATATTTAATATGGCGCTAAAGCCTATTTGCAGCAAGCAAAAAAGAAGGACAATGGTTAAAAAAGAATAATAAAATCCTGTTTTTCTCAATTCTTTTCTGCTTTTCACTGATGGAACAGTTTTTTGATTGACCTGTTTATTTTGTTTATTATTTTTGCCTTTTGTATTTTTATTATTATTTACCATTTCCTTAATTATAACTAAAATTATTTTTGGTTACAAATAATGTTACAATTTGAACCTTGCATTGAATTTAATACGCTCCCTAATTAAAGAATTTGTATCATCGTAAGTTTGGCTAGCGCCTACTTCAAGGTTAAGCCTGTCTCCTTGAGTTTTTGCAAGCGGACTAACGGACAAGACTACTTCATTTTTTTTGCGATTTCTTGTCATATCTGCCGTAAGAATTTGTTTAATAGACATGTATTTATTTAATTTTAACTCAGGTGCTACATAAAGATTGTCGTAGTAGTTATTATATGTACTACATATAGTTCTTTCGTATGCTGTACTTAAAGCAAATCTTCCTTTGTTATATCGTGTAAAAAATGTTGCGGTATGTTCTAATTCCCCATAATCAACTTCCTGTTCCATGTTGGTACCGAATGAAAGGCCTTTGTGTTCAATATTACTTGCGGCATCTTTTGGCATAATTTGATACTCTTCAGCTCCATATTTCGAATATATTGTTGGAGCTTTTGATGCGAATATTTTTTCATGTTCGTCCGCAAGTGTCGATGTTGTAATCTTTTGTGGAACCTTTAAATTTAAAACAAACCTGTCATTATCATCAGTCAAATAAATAGCGTTACTGTCTTCAACGAATTCAGCGTAGCCTTTCAAAGGAATATTTTCGGGCTCAATATAGTCTTCAGATTCTGAAGTGTCTGTCAAAAAGATATTTTGTAATTTTACCTCCGGCACATCCTCTTTTTTTTCTGCTAAGCAGGGTGTCGCGAAAAATATTAAAATTGACAACAACACAATTCTCTTCATAAATATATTTTAAACCTTATTAGACTTCCGTCAAGTTGTAAATTTATAAAGAATATTTTGTTTGTAATAGAAAATTATAGGGGTGTGTAATTGAGTTTGTTAAATTATTTGTGCTAGAATCATTAAAGAGGTGTAATGATGAAAATAGCGCTTATAAATAACGGATGTGCCAAAAATTTGGTTGATAGTGAATTGATGCTTGGTTTATTGGCAGCAAAGGGATATGATGTTACATTAGATGAAAATGAGGCTCATATTGTTATTGTAAATACATGTTCATTTATTCATGATGCAGAAAAGGAATCTGTGCAATCTATTTTGCAGATGGTGGATAAGGGTAAAAAGGTTATTGTAACAGGCTGTTTGCCACAAAAACATAATGAGGATTTAAAAAAAGCTATCCCAGAAATTGCTGCGATGATAGGAACTTCTAATATAAGAGAAATCGTTGCGGCTGTTGAAAAAGTTGCTGATGAAACTAATAATGAGTACGTTTCATACATATCAGAAAAACCGGAGTACATATATCCTGAAAATGTTGAACGTCAGCAAATAACAATGGGGGCTAGTTCATATGTAAAGATTGCAGACGGATGTAACTACCATTGCGGTTACTGTATAATCCCAAATTTGCGCGGTATTTATCATTCCAGACCTATTGAAAATATTGTTGATGAGGTTAAATCTCTTGTTGAAAAAGGAGTTGCTGAGGTTGTTTTAATTGCCCAAGATACAACAAGTTACGGAATTGATTTATATAAAAAACAAATGCTGCCGGAGCTTTTGAGAGAATTAAACAAAATAGAAAATCTTTCTTGGATAAGAATAATGTACGCATATCCGTCACAAATGACGGATGAACTTATGGAAGCTATTGCTGATTGTGAAAAGGTCGTAAAGTACATAGATTTGCCGCTTCAACATTCTGATAAAACCATTCTGGAAAATATGCGCAGACCTGCGTTTGATTATGAAGAGCTTATACAAAAAATAAGAACGAAAATTCCTAATGTTGCGATTAGAACGGCTTTTATCGTGGGATATCCTGGAGAAACGGATGAACAGTTTGAGCATCTTTACAATTTTGTTAAGAAAATGCGTTTTGATAAAATGGGCGTCTTTGAGTATTCAAGAGAAAAAAATACAGCGTCTTACTCAATGAGTGATCAGGTTCCCGCAAAGATTAAACATGAACGTTACAAAAAATTAATGGCGCTTCAACAAGAGATTTCTTACGAAATTAATCAATCATATATTGGCAAAACAATTCCTTGTATTGTTGAAAGTTTCACTGATGACGGAATCGTTATAATGCGCTCCGAGCACGATGCGCCTGAAATTGACGGGCTTGTGTATGTAAAATCTGAAAGGCCTGTTGTACCTGGGGATATAGAAATGGTTAAAATCGATAAAGCGGACGAATATGACCTTTTTGGCAAATTTGTTGTATAATCAAAATAGAATTTAGAAAATTAGGAATAGTGTTTATGGAATATGTAGAAAATAAAGCTGTAGAAGAAGAGCAAACCCGTGGTATTTTTCAGGATATGGCTAAATATGCTCCTTCAAAGATTGTCGGGATGATAGGTAATGCTCTTATAGTTCCCGTTTATACGAGTTTGTTGCCTCCGGAACAGTATGGCTTGTATTCTATCTCAATCGCATTGTTATCGTTTTTATGTATTTTATTTTCTGATTGGGTAGGTTTGTCGGGGTTAAGATTTTTCAGGCATCATCAAATAATGCAAGATATGCCTAAATATCTTACTACATTGGTTTCTATTTTAACGTTTAATATTGCATTGATGTTTTTGGTTGCATACGTTTTTAGAGAAAATTTCTATTCATTTTTCCATATTCCGACCAGATATTTCTTGGCGATTTTGTTATTAATTATTCCTGTTGCGGTTAGAGCTTTGCTCTTTCAATTGATTAGAGCGCAGTTGAAGTCTATGTCTTTTACTTTCTCAACAATTGTTAATCAGTTTTTGACAATAGGCCTTTCTGTATTTTTTGTTAAATTTTTCAATATGGGTGCGATGGGCATGCTTTTAGGTATGGGCGTTTCAATATCGCTTATTGATTTGTTATTGATATATCAAAGTAATATTATAAAATGGTTCAAGATTCAGAAAATTGAATGGACTTTTTTGGTTCCTATATGTAAATATGGGGTGCCAATTGCGGCAACTTCATTGAGTGCGTGGATAATAAACCAAAGTAATAAATTTATTATGAACAGTATCAAGGGATTTTCTGAGGCAGGTATTGTTGGTGTTGGATACGGATTAACTTTACCGTTATTGCTTTCTATATTTGCAATTATAACGGTTGCAGCTGTTCCGAGAATTATAAATATGTATGAAGAAAAAATAGATGTTAGGCCAATTATATCAAGATTTGCAGGTTATTATTTGTTAATATCTTTACCTGTAATCACTATCATGTCGCTATATTCAATTGAGTACGTTCATATATTTGCAAATGAAAAATTCTATACTGCTTATAAATTGATACCATATTTTGCTTTTGGTACATTCTTTCTGGCATGTACTGATTACACAACTCTTCAATATCACTTGGCGAATAAAACGTATATTGATTTCATTATCAAATTAATTTCGGGAATTGTTGGAGTAGCATTGAATATTATATTAATTCCTGAACATGGGCTTGTCGGAGTTGGTATGGCAACTTTAGTTGCAAATATGCTATATTTCTTATTATCAATTACTATTGTTTTGCCTGATTTACGTTTAAAATTCCCTTACAAGACTTTTTTGAAAATGATTTTGTCTTCATTGCCTATGGTAGTTTTGTATATATTATTTATTAAGATGAATGTAAACAGAGCGATATTTGAAATGCTGACTCTGCTCATAGGATTTTATGGGGTTTATTGGCTTGCAGGCAAAATATTCCCACGTTTTTCGGAATAAGTTAAGAAGTGTTAATATTTTGTAATAAATACGCAATATTTTTTCATTTTTGTCGTTAATGTATATATGAAGTATATGAATGTGACATGATGTGCGAATTCAGCTTAAAGAAACGTAATAATACGCGACTTTAAGACATACTCTTGATACAATGAAGTGTATGAATAGCAAATTGGACATTTGTTAAAATTTGAAAGGACAGTCTGATATGAAACTTGACACGATGAAAAGGCAAAGAAGAGTAATTGCGTCCTTGTTGACCACATTTTTCTTAATGCAGCAATCTATGGTAATTCCTGCGATGGCTACAGAGATTGGTGGTAGTAATTTACCTGGTGGCTGGGTAAAACCAGGAGCGGATGGCATTTATAATCTTGATCCTACTGCTGTCAATGGAAATACAGGTTTTAGACAGTACGATAAATTTAACTTAAGTGCTGGTGATATTGCTAATCTTATATTTAAATACGGTAATAAGAATATTGATACTTTTGTAAACCTCGTTCAGGATCAAATCAATATCAATGGTATAGTAAATTCAATGCGTGATAACGCTTTTTATAATGGTAAGGCCGTGTTTATTTCGCCTAACGGTATGGTCGTTGGTGCAAGCGGTGTTTTAAATGTCGGTTCTTTAGCTGTAATGACACCAAGTCAAAATGATTTTGATAAGTTGAAAAATCAGCCTAACCTTGCAAATTTAAACGCTATGCAAGATAGTAAGGGTACTGGAACGGTTCAAATTAATGGTAAAGTATTTGCACAAGACGGTGTCGATATAAGAGCAGCTGCTGTTTCAGTCGGCCAAAATGCCGGAATTATGACTGGTGTTAATAATATGGCTGCACTCAGCTCTGAAACTCAGGCAAATGTTTTGTTTAACCAATTGGTGAACACAAATAATATTACTTCAGGTTCTAATTTAGTTAATGAAAATGGCAGAATCGTTATCAAAGCTTATGGTAACGAAAATTCCGGTGTTAATATAGCAGGTAACTTAAAGAACTTCGGTTCTGGAGAAGTTTCAATCGAAAATACCGGTGTTGACGGTGTGAAAATTGCAAGTGCCGGCAAAGTTTCCGGTAATGGTGTTGTTACTGTTACTAATACCGGAGCTGCAGGTATCGACATTGATGGAACTGTCAAGGGTAAGGGTGTTGAACTCAACAGCTCAAACTCAAACATTGTAATAGGTGATGATTTCAATGATGATTATGTCACATCATATGGTGATTTAAATATAAATTTGGAAAATGGTGACCTTTTGAACAGTGGGGTAAACAAGACTCACTTGGTTACTGAAAATGGTGGTAATTTACAAATTAACGTAAATAATGGCTCCATTGGAAATGGAAATGTTGGTGGTGCTTGTGAAGGAGGCGCTTGTGTTGGGGTTGGACCTGATGCAAGGGATTTGACAAAATCTATAAATACAAGAGTTTCCGGAAAAATTGATGCTCAAGCCACATCAGATATTAATTTAGCAAGTATTGATACTGATATGAGAGTTGGTCAAATTAAGTCAACAGATGGTAGAGTTATCTTGTTGGCTGATTCTAAGGTTAAAGGTGAAACTCCATATTCTATCGTCAATGCAAATGGAAATCAAGATCAAGTAAATGTTTCCGGTAAAGGCGTTTCATTAATTGCCAGTGGTGGTATTGGTGAAAATGGTAATCGATTGGTTATCGAACAAACTGATCCTGAAAATTATGGCGTGGATATGTTAGCCTATAAAGGTGATATAAATGTTAAGACTTTAGGAAACAAAACTAATGTTTGTACAATTATCTCAAGAGAAGGTAACGTTGACATCCAGTTTACAGGCAATGTTAATATCCAAGAGATTACAGCAGCCAAAAAGATTAAATTGGTTACAGAAGGAAAAACTTTAACAATTGAAAATCTTGGAACAGTTCCTAATACTCCGGAAGATTACTACGGCCCTAATGGTAATATAGCTCCGGAACAAGTTGAATTGAAGGCTTTGGATATAAATCCCGAAACACGCATTGATCCGGATAGAGCACAAAGTGTTGTAACAGTTATTAATGGCCGTGTTCAGGGTGATGCGGATCCTAACACCGAAGAAATAACAATTGTAGCAGATGATATATTCATCGATGGTAAACATTTTATAAACGATGATGAAAATAAAGTTATCGTAGATGGTAAAGAATATGTTCAATTTACTGTAGTTGATGATGATACTACAAATCCTGTACAAGGTACAGATGACAATGAGGTAACTATCGGAACAAGACCGGTAAGGCCTGAAGATGTTTTAGAAATTGATCATGAAGAGGATGAAAGAAACTATTATTATGAAGATGAACTTCCTCTAGATACAGACTCAGATTCAGACACTGATACAGACGCTGACTCAGACACTGATACCGATACGGATTCAGATACTGATACAGACGCTGACTCAGATACTGATACCGATACGGATTCAGACACCGATACAGATGCTGACTCAGATACTGATACCGATACCGATACAGACACCGATACGGATACGGATACAGACACTGATACAGATGCTGACTCAGATACTGATACGGATACGGATACAGACACCGATACAGATGCTGACTCAGATACCGATACCGATACAGACACCGATACGGATACGGATACAGACACTGATACAGATGCTGACTCAGATACCGATACGGATACAGACACCGATACGGATGCTGACTCAGATACAGATACCGATACCGATACAGACACTGATACAGACGCTGACTCAGATACCGATACCGATACAGACACCGATACGGATTCAGATACTGATACAGATACTGACTCAGATACCGATACCGATACAGACACCGATACGGATACGGATTCAGACACTGATACAGACGCTGACTCAGATACTGATACCGATACAGACAC
>CALVBY010000014.1 GCA_944325905.1 Candidatus Gastranaerophilales bacterium
TGGCTGCAAAAGCATTCAAAATGAAGGTTGCCAAATTCGGGTTTGGGCTTCCGATAGGTCCTACTTTGTGGGAAAAACAAGTGGGGGATGTAAAAGTATTGGTTCATGCATTTTTGCTTGGCGGCTATGTTGCTTTTCCTGATGATGACAAGGAATTAGATCTTCCAAAAGATTCTCCCGACAGATTTTTAAACAGACCCATCTACCAAAGACTTGTTGTAGTATCTGCAGGAGTTTTTGCAAACATAGTTTGCGCCTTTGTATTTGTTCTTTTGACTGCATTTTTATGGGGACATATGCCATCTGGCAAATATGATGTATATATTAATCAAATAGTCGCAGAAAAAGACCAATCTGTTTGGGTATCCGGACTTGAAAAAGGTGATAAGATTATAAAAGTTAATGGTAATGAAATAAATTCAAGCTATGGATTGCTTGCCTATGCACAACTTAGCAAAAAAAATGACGGCAAAGCAGATGAAGAATTTATTGAAGAAAATTTTAATAACCTTAAAAAACTAAATCCGGCATATCAAAAAGATGAAATTATTCCGGAAGATGTTCTTATTCAATTACCCGCTAAAAAAAATGAGAAAGCAATTACGTTATCTAAAAATATGCTAAAAGGTTTTCAAAAATACGAAGACAAACAGCTTTCATTGAATGAAAATCAAAAAAAATTACGTGATGCGATTAAAGATAAAAAATACATAATATCAGATGGAACCATTACACTCAATGATGTGGCCTATGCTCTTTCTGACAATGTAAGACCTTTAAATATCACTGTTTTGCGTAACGGCAAAGAAGTAAATTTAAAACCTATTTATCCAAACGAAAACGGTCAAATAGGGGTTCAACTTGATGTAAAAGAAATTTTAATCCCAACAAAAGGTGTTAAATCCGCAGTTTTAACAAGCGGAAAATACTTGTATGATCAGACATACATGCTACTTTACGGATTATATCAAATTGTGACAGGCAAAATCCCATTGAAAGATTTGCACGGCATAATCGCCATAACAAAAGTTGGTGGCGATATAATCGATAACAGCGGATTTTTCTCCGGATTACTTTTGATTGCAATAATATCCTTGGATCTTGCAATAGTAAACTTCTTGCCAATACCGGCACTTGACGGTGGCCATGTAATGTTTTTATTAATTGAAAAACTACGCGGCAAACCACTTGACGAAGAAGCTGTTGATAAAATTGGGACAATAGGATTTATGTTCCTAATCCTGTTGATGATTTTTGTTATCTTCAATGATATTTTTGCATTAATTACAAAACAACTTTAAGTACCTGGTTTTTTAAGTTTTGCAAAATCTTCTCTTATTTCACCTGCTTTTCTTTCAAGCTGGTTGTAAACTTGTGAATTGATTTCACCACCAATTAGTAGCAATATTGACGTGTAATAAAGCCAAACCATCAAAACTATAAAAGCACCAATAATTCCATATACAAAGTTATATGTTCCAAGATTGTTTACATAAATAGAAAATCCCCAAGAACCCACAAGCCAAAATGTGCAGAAAAATAAACTTCCAGGTAGAGCACTTGCCCTTTTAAACGCTTCATTTCCTCTTAAATCAGGTAATATATAGTAACTTAAAAATGCCATCACATACAAAGCCAAAAATGCCAATGGCCAACGTAATGTCAAAAGCATGATTGCAATTTTGTTTGACATGTGAAAATGTTCTACCGCAAATCGGATAAAAACTTTACCGAATACAATCAAGTTAATACTTAAAAATAGCACTAATGTGTTAACTATTACCATTATAAAAGACAAAATTCTTGTATAAACAAAATTTCTGGTCTCCTCAACCTTATATGCTCTGTTTAAACCCTTCAAAACTACAGCCACACCATTCGTAGATAAAACAATAGTTACCAGAACACCTATAACAGCCATTATATCGCCTTGTTGGAATATCATAACCTCCGATAAAACTGTTAAAATCAAATTCATAGCTTGTTCCGGCATAATATTTGAAAGGGCAAGCAATATAGGATCCATATAAGATTTATTTCCCATCCAGCCAAAAACCGCCATCAAAAATAACATGAATGGAAATATTCCTATTACCATCATAAATCCCATCTCTGCGGCCATACCGTAAAAATCATTTTTAATAACTGAAATTATTAATCTTTTTGCTGCTCTAATAAATCCATTATTTCTCAAATTTCGTACTTCCTAATTTCGTGTAGAATTTTCTTAACAGATTCATCTACACTATATTTCATAGTGCAACCTGCCGCAAACTTATGACCACCACCACCAAATAAACTACAGATTTCAGCAACATCAATTGATTTACTACGCATTGAAATTTTACATCCACCATTTTTCATTTCTTTGGCAACAAAAGCAACCTTTGTTGATGTAATTGCTCGAAGTCTTTCTGTTAAACCTTCTGTAAACTCTTCGTCAGTATTATACTTTTCCATATCCTTTTTGAAAACTGTAGTATAGACAATCTTATCATCATCTAAAAAAACTGCCTTTTCAACACAGTAAGCTTGACACAAAGCCATACCTTTTGTATATGTTTCATAGCAATTTTTAAACATTTCATTCGGGTCAACACCTAACTGCAACATTTCAGAAGCATATTGCATTGCTCTGGGAGTAGTATTATTAAATCTGAAAGAACCGGTATCTGTTAAAATCCCAACATACAAACATTGCGCTGCTTCCAAATCGATCTTCCAGTTTAATTTTTTTGCTAATGAATATACAACCTCAGAAGCAGAGCTGGCATCACCTTCGACATAATTTAAGTCTGCATATTCTATATTTGTTTTATGATGGTCAATATTTACTGTATTTTTTGCTTTTTCAAAAAGTACGACACCATCGCATATTCTATCTAAGGCTGCGACATCGACATTTATAACGAGATCATATTCTCTGGATTTGTCAATATTTTCTATATGTTTTGCCAATTTTATATTTGGAATGAATGTATACTTATCCGGAAGTTTTGATACAACAAGCATTTCACATTTTTTTTTGAAATTAAGTTTAATAAGAGAATACAACCCACACATTGAGCCCAAAGTATCTCCATCCGGATTTATATGTGAAGCTATCAATATATTTTTAGAAGATTTTATGATATCATTTAATTTAGCTACTTCCATTCTTCAATGTTAGCATAAAAAGCAAGGTGTTTCAATAATATGAAGAAAGTATTATATACAAATTTTGTATCCACGGAAGAAATTATTGCCGAAATGCTTGAACATAAAGATATTAAAAAAGCAATAAATCGCAGTAATTTATACAAGTTTTGGGAAAAAACCGTTGGTAAAAAATTTGCCGAAAAATCAAAACCATACTCAATGCTGGGTGGAGGCACTATGGTCATAGCATGTGAAAATGCTATTGTCGCGCAAGAACTTATGCTTAAAAAAACACAAATTCTAGTTAAACTGGAACCATACTTAAAATCATTAAAAATGAAAGTAAAAGATTTAAAATTTGACCCCAAAAAATGGATAGTTGAACCTGAAGATAACTAACTTTTAAACATTGTGCATCTTATCAAAGATATCTTTTCTTTGAACCCAAACTTCCATTCCAAGCTCTTCTCCTATTTGGGTAAGATTCTCTTTTATTTCCTTAAAAGTAAATTTTGAATTTTCAATATTACCAAGCAGGAACATAACAAAATGTCCCTGCATGATTGTTTGTTTTATATCTTCTATATTGACTTCCAAAGCAGCAAGTGCTGTTGAAACTTTCGCAACAATACCGACCTTATCAACACCAGATACTGTTACTATTATTTGTTGATCAGACATTACACACCTTCTTGAGCTGCAATTGCCTCAGCTTCTTTTAACCAACCTCTGTTAACCAATTTACCCACTTTATGTCTTTGGCAATATTCTTTAAGGTCTTTCTTGATTTCAGGAGCCAAAATATAAAGCGTAATGATGTTTGGAACACACATTGCAATCATCATTGCATCTGTAATATAAATAACAGATCCAACGTTCATAGCAGAACCAATTACGATGAATGCACAATATATAATATCAAAGGTCAAATTACGTTTTTTACCTTCACCAACTAAAAAGTTCCAAGCCTTTTGTCCATAATATGACCAAGAAATCAAAGTTGATAAAGCAAATAAGATAACAACCAATGACAATATATAAGGGAAGAAAGATATCACAGATTGAAATGCAGTTGATGCAAGTTCAATACCAGAAATATCTTGAGCACCCATAACAAAAGTTCCTGAGAACAATATTGCACAAGAAGTTAATAAGCACAAGAAACCTGTTAATAAAGTTTCAAGCAATGCAACAAAACCTTGTGATACAGGTTCATTTGTTTTAACAGTTGCATAAGCAATAGCAGCAGCACCTGTACCGGCTTCATTTGATTGAACAGATCTTCTCAAACCAATAATGATAGTACCGAACACACCACCCGCTACAGCATGCGGTGCAAATGCTTCTTTAATAATCGTTATAATACCATGAGGAATTGCCGCAAAATTTGCCAAAATAACAACAAGTGCAGCACCTATATACAAAAAGCACATTGTTGGAACTAAAATTGTGGTAATTTTAGCTATACTCTTAATTCCACCAACAACAACCAACCAAACAAGAACAGCAATTACAAGACCAAAAATCCAAGTATAACCGTGTAAAAAGCTGTTAGCCCCACCGGTAATATGAACAAGTTGGTGAGCTGATTGGTTAATTTGTATCATATTTCCACCAGAAATAGCTCCACCAATACAAAGAAGAGCAAAAATAGCAGACAAAGGTTGTCCTAACCAGCGCAATTTTTTTCTGGTAAGACCATGTGCAATATAATGCATAGGACCACCTGAAACAGTGCCATCAAGGTTAAATCTTCTATATTTAACAGCTAAAGTAGCTTCCACAAATTTTATTGACATACCTAAAAGTGCTCCAATAAAAATCCAAAAAGCAGCACCTGGTCCACCAATAGAAATAGATATAGCTACACCGGCGATACTACCTATGCCTATTGTACCTGATAAAGCAGTTGCCAAAGCCTGAAAAGATGAAACCTCACCATTTGCATCCGAACTTTTATCTGCAGGTTTGGTTACCGTTTCAATAGCATGTTTTAACCCCCAAATTGATATACCTTTGTAATAAAACGTAAAGAAAATACCTGCAAACAATATCCAAAATATAATCAAAGGTATCTGTGATGAACCTATAGATATTGGAAAAAATACAAAATCAGCTATTCTATCACAAACAGGTGCAATGTATTTATCCATCATTGCATCAACATTAACTGCATGAGCATATTGAACATTAAACAACATTGCCAAAAGTACAAGTAAAATTTTCTTCATAAAATATATCCTTTCGGGGTTATACTAATTCGGCTAATTTAACCAACCTGTTACTATCATAGCAGAAACATATTGATTGCCTAATTTTTTTACTAAAATGTTAATATATCGTTGCAATTTAAATGAAAGAAGAAAATCTAAAATGTTTAAACGTACAGATAACTCATTAACAAAAACAATATTCAAAATATTGATAATAACAACGAAAACTATAATTTTTATTATTATAGGCACATTCACTATCATGAAACTTTCTTTTTTATAGAGTAAATAACTTCTTTTAAATGATTTATAATACTTTATATAAAAATAAGCAACCATATATTAACTTGATTTTAAAGCAACTTTTAATTAAGATGTTTTTATGAAGGAAAAAGCAAGAGATTATTATCTAAACAAAGGTTATTCTTGTTCTGAGAGTATAATAAAATCGGCAATAGACGAAGGCTTGTGCCCAAATGAATTGTTACCTTGTGCAACAACATTTTGTGGAGGAATGCTCTCTGGTTGCCTTTGTGGCGTTGTTGCAGGTTCTCAAATTGTTTTAGGGTATAATTTCGGAAGAGAAAATATCAAAGGTAACGAAAATACAGCAAGAGAAAAAGCAAAAGAATTTGTTGAAGAATTCAAAAAAAGAAATAAGTTTACCTGTTGTAGAATTTTGTCAAAGGATGTATTGCCGGAAAATAAAAAAGCTCATTGCTCAAAGATAGTTGAAAGCGGTGCAGAAATACTGGAATCAATGCTAAAAGTAAGAGTTTAATGATGTTAAATTTATTTGCAATATTTTTAGGAGGAGGAATTGGTGCTGTTTTAAGGTATTTAGCAGGTTTGTATTTTTCTGCGAATTTTAGAATGAACATGCCAGCATCGACTTTCATTGTAAACATTTTGGGATCCTTTATTCTTGGATTTTTATACATTTTATTTATAGATAAACCAGAAATAAATACCGAATTAAAAGTAGCTTTGACAGTAGGTTTTTGTGGTGGTTTTACAACATTTTCAACATTTTCTTTAGAAATTTTTGAGATGTTGGGTAATTCAAATTTCTATCAAGCCGGGTTATATATATTAGCAAGTCTTTTGTTTGGGCTTATAGCAGTTGGTTTGGGGGTATATTGTGCAAAACTTTTATAAAATAGATAAATTAAATTTCTTAACAGCCGGGATGCCATTATTAACAGGGAAAGGGAGTTATCCGGAGGCTTTTGATATATTGAATAAATTAAACCTCAATGGAATGGAAATAGAATTTGTTCACGGGGTTAGAATGTCAGAGGTAACCCGAAATTTAGTTAAAAAAATATCAAAAGAAAAGAATTTAATATTGACCGCTCACGGGCCATATTATATAAATTTGAATTCAAAAGAAGAAGAAAAGGTTGAAGCAAGTGTAAGAAGAATCTTAGAAACAGCACAAGCAGCCCAAGATGTAGGGGCATATAGTATAACATTCCATGCTGCTTTTTATATGGGGCAAGACAAAGAAATTGTTTTTGAAAAAGTAAAAAAACAAACAGAAATAATTGTAGAAACTTTAAAATCAAATAATATAAAAATGTGGGTGCGTCCTGAAACAACAGGAAAAGGAACTCAATGGGGAGATTTTGAAGAAATTATTAGACTTTCAAAAGAATTTGAAATGGTTCTTCCATGTATTGATTTTTCACACATTCATGCAAGAACAAACGGTGAATATAACACATACGATGAATTTGCTCACATTTTAGATAGAATAGGAAAAGAGCTTGGAACCTTTGCTTTGGAAAATTTCCATGCACATTTGGCAGGTATTGAATATACAGCAAAGGGCGAAAAACAGCATCTTATTTTAGAAGAATCAGATATGAATTATAAGGATCTATTAAAAGCTCTGAAAGATTTTGGTGTTAAAGGAGCCTTGGTTTGTGAAAGTCCGAACATTGAAGGAGATGCGCAAATTTTGAAAGAATATTACGAATCTTTGTAATGTCTTTTAACTTCTTCTATAGAATCGCCACCGAATTTTGATAATAATTCATCAACCAATATACAAGCAATTTTGGCTTCTGCAACAACCGAACATGCTTCAACAGCGCAAGTATCAGATCTTTCAAAATGTGCCTTACATTCACACAATGAATTTTTATCAACTGTATTTAATGGTTTTATCATTGTTGGAATAGGTTTCATCACAGCTTTTACGACTAAATCTTCACCGTTTGTAATTCCGCCTTCAATGCCCCCTGCATTGTTTGTCTTACGGAAAATTTTTCCGTCATTTACAAACAATTCATCATGGTATTCAGAACCTTTTTTCCCAAGAGGATATTCTCCAATTTCAACAACTTTTATTCCACCAATACTCATAACAGCTTGAGCAATTTTACCATCAAGAGATTTGTCCCATTGAACATATGATCCAAGACCAATTGGTAAATTGTTAAAAGAAACTTCAAATTTTCCGCCTAAAGAATCACCCTCTGCTTTCGCTTTATCTATTTCTTTTTCAAAATCATTCAAAGAAGTTCCTACTTGTAATATTTTAGAAGAACAATTTATATCAAATTCTTTAAGAATAATTTTAGCAATAGCACCAACCGCAACTTCAATAGCTGTTTTTCTGGCACTTGAACGTTCAAGAACATCTCTTAAGTCAGACAAATTATATTTGACACTTCCTGCAAAATCCGCATGACCGGGACGAAATTTTGTAAAAGAATCTTTTTCTTCACAGTCTTTGTTATTTATTACAAGACAAATAGGCGCACCGGTAGTTTTACCATTATGAAGACCTGCAGTAATTTCAACAGAATCTTTTTCCAGCTGCATTCTGGAGCTTCTGCCGTAACCGCTTTGTCTGCGCGCCAATTCATTGTTGATAAAGTTAATATCAACAAATAAATTGGATGGAACACCGTCTATGATTGCCGTTAAGCATTTCCCATGACTTTCTCCGGCAGTTAAAAATCTAAAATTATTTAGCATATTTTAAGAAAATCTGTTCTTTTGTTTGCATCAATTCTTCAACAACTTTCCATTGACCGTTTGGTTGTTTTTGAACAATTTGGTATGTCTTCAACCAATATGTTTCGCCGGTTGGTTGTCTTTCAGCACTAACTTTGTATCCATTTGCAACTTTTGTAACGTTAATATTTCTGTAAGTATTTTTATATTTTCTCAATTTTGCAGTAGCTTGACCAAGCTTTAACTGTTTCATGTAAGTAGCAGTATCTGTACTCACATTAACCAAAGTACCATCTGGTTTAACAACTTGCCTGATAATTTTAGCATTTTGTGAATAAAAATCAGGGATTGTTGGACTATATGTATTTGCAGCATTTACATATTTATTAAAAAATTCCTTGGCATCTGTCGCATCGTCGGCAAAGGTAGAGATTCCAGAACACATAAAAATAAAAGATAAAAACAATACAGATAAAATTTTTTTCATTTCTTTTCTCCTTTAAAGGTAAAACGAATTTAATTGATAAATTGTTCATTTTTAGTATAACATAATCTATCTTTTATACAAGTTCCAAAGAGCTAAGATCATTTTCTAATAGTTGTTTTTGGAAATTTTCGCATTCTTCCACTAAATTTTTAACTTCTTGGTATTTTTCATTGTGTAAAACAACCGATAGATCAGTTATTTCATTTAAAGAAATGTTATAGTATTTAAAATTCTTTTCTAAAACTTTTATAAAACCAACATCTTCAAACAGGTCTAATAGAGTGAGAACTGTTTCTATAGATTTTCCCAAAGCACTGGAACAACGTAAAATATCAACTTTTCCATTATTGTTATTGCAGGCAAATCTAAGCATTTTTATAAAAGTTGTCAAAAACTCTCTATCATCAAAATAAATTATATTATAATTCATAAAATGTATTGATGAAGGTTTGCATTCTTCGATAATAGCGTCAAAAGTTTCCTTATCCGCAGGATAATCAAAAAACATTAAAGAATCACAAGAAGGAATATTTTCTCGTGTGAAAGTTCGTTCAATAAGATTTTTAAATGGTGATAAAATATCTTTGACTTTTCTACTTTCAGCAAAAATCATAATATTTTGTTTTGAATTTTTAACATAATCGTTAACCAAAGGTAAAATATTCGTTTTTTTGCGGTGATCGTATATTTTGATACTATTTGTTTGAGTTTCTTCTTCTTTCAAATATTCAGAATGAATATCATCCACAATCAATTGAACACTAGTATTGCCATTATATTCATTAATCTGCGGATGAAAAGCAACATCTATAATATCTCCTGGAACAAGAGAAATATCTCCCATTTGCCAACGAATACAATTAAACTCACAAGCACCTGACTGAACTGTAAGTCTTAAATGGTCTTTATTTTCGCCCATCAATCTTTTTTCTTTTATTTTAAGGTTATTCATAACAAAAATAGGACTTGGATTTGATGCTCCAAAAGGTTCCAACTGAGAAAGTTCTTCAACGAAATCAACAGTTATATCTGTTGGAAAAACTTCCATATCAACATTTATAAAAGGCTTTAGTTCTTTTCCGTTCAGCATTTCTTTTATTGTTTTGTTGATAGCTGTTTTTACGGTATTAAAAGATGTTTTTTCTCCTGAAAAATAAAGACCTGCGGCCAATTTATGTCCGCCAAATCCATCTAAAAGTTCTGCATTAGTACTAATAATATCATACAAAGAAAGACCTTCTACACCTCTTGCAGAACATCTGAATTGTTTAGTTTCTTCGGAGTATGTCATTAAAAATGTTGGTTTGTAGTATTTTTCAACTAATTTAGAAGCAACAATACCTATTATACCAACGTGCCAGTCAGTGTTGTAAAGAATAATTGCAGGATTATTATTTCCTTCTTTTTTAAGCATTTCATCGGCTTCAAGAAACATATTTTGACAAAGTTCTTGGCGAATTTTGTTGAAATTATTTAATGAAACTACCGCCATTTCAATTTCTTGTTTGTTATCAGAAATAAGGACTTTGATAGCATCTTCTACTGTATCAAGACGTCCTGAAGCATTTATTCTGGGAGAAACTCCAAAAGCTATGTTCTCAGCTGTTATTCCTTTTTCTAAAACATATCCGGCACTTTCTAAAAGTCTTTTTAAGCCATAATGTTTGCCTTGAGATATTAATTGAAGACCTTTAGTTACAAAATGCCTATTTTCACCAATTAAAGGAACAATATCTGATATAGTACCAACAGCAACAAAAGGTAAAATCTCATAAATATATTCAATTTTGTTATAATGCTGCAGTAAGCCTTGAGCGACTTTAAAAGCCACACCCACGCCGGCAAGAGAGGTTAGACTTTCAATTTCTTTTGCTGAAAGATTTTCATTGAGAGCATTCTGGGCTTTTGGATTAATTATTGCAAAAGCTTTTGGAAGTTCTTCAGGTGCTTCGTGGTGATCGGTTATAATTACGTCTATTTTGAAGCTGTTTATAAAATTCACAGCATCAACATCGCTAATCCCGCAATCAACAGAAATTATAACCTTGGGTTTTGCTGTTGTCATAAGTTTCACAAGAGCCTTTGTATCAAAACCATGACCTTCTTTATCTCTGTCAGGGATAAAATAATTTACGTCAGCTCCAAGATATTTAAATGTTTTATACAAAAGAGATGTTGAGGTAACGCCGTCCGCGTCAAAATCTCCGTAAATTATAATTTTTTCGTTATTATCAATGGCTTTAGAAAGTCTTTCAACAGCCTTGTTCATGTCACTAAAAACAGATGGGTCTGTAAGTTTTGTTTCAAGCGGATTCAAAAAAGAGTTGATTTCTTCGGGCGTTTTTATACCACGCGAATACAACAGTCTTTTTATTAAAGACTTTTCAGCGCTTTTATCTTCCTTTAACCTCCACTCTTTCAACATAACTACATAGTAGCATAAATATCAATTATTAAAAATGTTATTAATAAACAAAAAGAAAAAGACGGTTATTATATAACCGTCTTTTTCTTTTGAAGATAAACAAACCATTACTTGTCATCTAAAGCAGCAACACCCGGAAGAACTTTTCCTTCGATAAATTCCAAAGAAGCTCCGCCACCTGTTGAAACGTGAGTGAAATCTTCAGCATTGCAGAATTTTTTAGCCGCAGAAACTGAATCGCCACCGCCGATAACAGAAATAGCACCGTTTTTAGTAGCTTCAACAATTGCCTTTAATACAGCCTTTGTACCTTCTGCAAATGCAGGATTTTCAAAAGCACCAACAGGGCCGTTCATCAAAATAGTTTTTGATTCTTTAATAACATCAGCAAAAGCTTTTTGAGATTCAGGGCCTGCATCAACACCTTCAAATCCGTCAGGAATATTTCTGATGTCTACAACTTTGTTTGTTCCGTTACCAGAAAAATCATCTGTAACCAAAACATCTGTTGCCATAACAAGTTTTACACCTTTATCAGCAGCTTTCTTTTCGATAGCTTTTGCAACTTCTAATTGGTCATCTTCGCAAATAGAGTTACCTATTTTACCGCCATTAGCTTTTACAAATGTATAAGCCATACCGCCACCAATAATTAAGTTATCAACTTTGTCAATCAAGTTTTCTAAAACACCGATTTTTGAAGAAACTTTAGCTCCACCAACAACAGCGGTGAAAGGTCTTGTTGGATTATCAAGAGCTTGTGACAAGCATCTTAGTTCTTTTTCCATTAAAAGACCTGAAACAGCAGGTTTTAGAACTTTTGCTAGTTTTGCAGTAGATGTGTGATTTCTGTGAGCAGCACCGAAAGCGTCGTTAACATAGAAATCACCTAGCTTTGCAAGCTCGTTTGCAAAAGTCATGTCGTCATCTTTTGCTTCTTCAGCTTTGTAGTAACGAATATTTTCTAATAAAGCAACTTGGCCGTCTTTTAAGTTTGCCAATTCTTTTTCTGCTCCTTCACCAACAGGTGTTGAAACAAATAGAACATCTTCACCCAAAACTTTAGATAAGTATTTTGCAACAGGTGCCAAAGAAAATTCAGGATTTACTTCACCTTTTGGTCTGCCTAAGTGTGCCATAAGAATAATTTTTGCACCCTTATCTTTTAAATAGTTTACTGTAGGCAAAATAGCCTGAATTCTTGTATCATCTGTAACATTCTTGTCTGCATCTAAAGGAACGTTAATATCAACTCTTATTAGAGCTCTTTTTCCTGTGATGTCGCCTAAATCTTTAATTGATTTTTTCATATAAAATTCTCCTTCTCTTGCAAATATATTCTAACTAAAACATGAAATTTTCGCAAAATGATTTTATACCCGACTGGTGAATTTTAAAAAACAAAGGTTGGCGGATAACATGTATTTGTCAAAAGAAAGGATTTATCTATGAAAAAACATCTTTGGTTTATTGCAATTTGTTTGATAGCATTTGTTGCCGGTTATTCAATAAATAGTAAAGCAATTTCAGATACCGGATACAGAGTTGCTGTTGTTGATGTTCAGTCTTTAATATCCAAATCTTCTGAAGTGAATGCTTTAAAAGCAGAACAACAAAAGAAATTAGATGCAATGAAGGCTACTGTTGATAAGGCAAGAGAAGAAATCGCAAAAGAAACTGATCCTGTAAAAATTACGCAATTAGAGGAAAAATACAGAAATGATATTAATAATCAAAAAGTTGCTTTAGATAATGAATATAATACAAAACTAATGCAAATAGACAGTCATATAAAATCAATTGTTGTTGAAAAAGCAAAAGGATTAAATTATAACCTTGTTCTTCCTAAAAACATTGTTTTATACGGCGGAGATGACATAACGGCAGAGGTTGCAAAATCTGTTAAATAATATATAAAAGACCGGTTTATCCGGTCTTTCCAATAAAAAACGGTCAAAATTTGTATTTGACCGATTTCCTTTTTCTATTTTTGTATAAACCTAAAGGATACAAGGAGGGTTTATACTTTGTTACTAAGAATTATAATTTTTATATCTATAGCTTAACATGCTATATGAGTCAGGTGTTGAAGAAGACTCATCAGCGTAAAAAGTTGACATATTTGTTGCACGTTGATGATTAAATTCATCAATTTTTTCCTGTTTTGAAGCTCCGTAGCCGTACGCTGCAATTTCAGCACTTGTTACTTTACCGTCATGGTTTGTATCCATTTCATCAAAGTGTTCCAAAATATTATTGATAGTGTCTGATGATAATCCGGATGCTCCTGATGCAGCAAGTTGAGTCAGTTGAGTACGTGTTAAACCTTGAGTTGTTAAAGTATTTGTATAGTTAGTTATTTCGTCGGAGCCAATAATTCCATCACCGTCTTTGTCAATAGCATTAAAATTTGTTTGTAAATATGATGCAAAGCTTTGATTCAAATTTAAATAATTTTTTGAATCAGTTCTTGCGCTTGAAATACTATCTAAGGTTACACCATCTGGTGAAAGTTGTGCAAGATATGAATAGGTATTTGTTAACCCTGCATAAATACCCGTTAATAATGAATTTCCGGTATAATTTGACATAATAAGGTCCTCATTTTTATACTACCTCACAACTATATTAATAATATTTTTAAAAAAATCAACCATTTAAACAGATGATTTTATGCCCAAGCGGATATTGTTTGTATGTTTTAATTATTTTTATAATTTGAATTATGGATATAATAATTTCATCAAACAACAGCGAAAAAATTTTTACTGATAAAAATGTTATAACAATAGGTACAAACCCTGGCTGTAATTTTAAATTAAATTTGGATTACGAAGTATTTTTTACTATACAATACGATTTTTCTTTAAAAAATTACGTTATTTTAAATACTTTTGGAAATAAAAATATTTTATTCAGAAGTATGCCATTAAAATGTCTTGAATTAGGAAGCATTAATCGTCTTTTCTTTAAAAATTCAAATGAAAATTTAAATATAAAACTTTTAAATAAAATTCCGGCATAAAAAAAGCCGGTTTGTAACCGGCAGGTTTCACTTTTAAAGTAAAGAGGTGATGATTTAGATTTTAGAGTTATAGTTTACTTCCGACTGCTTTGTACAAACCTATGTAATCTACAAAACAATCTATTTTATTAGTTGCCACCAACTTATCTATGACAAGAAGATTTTCTTTTACTTGAATCAGATCAAGTTTTGATATTGTTCCTTGTTCATATCTTTGTTGATTATAGCCAAAATCTGCTTTTTCCAAATTTGCTTGTTTTATGGTTTCTGACATTTTTTCTCTATCCATTCTTATGCTTACAAGAGAATCATTAATTTCTTGAATAGCTGTAAGATTTGTTTTGTAATAGTTTTGTAAAATTCTTTCATATTCTGCCTTGCTATATCTTAGATTTGCTATTCTTGATCCGCCTGTGAATAATGGTAGCAAAGCAAAACCACCTATAGCTCCAAGCATATTTTTGGTTGTGAATAAACTCCCAAATGTAGAAGCATTAAACAAAGCTAAACCTGAAAGGCTAATTGTCGGCAAAAATTCTTTTTTTGCAACGCGAACATCAATTCCGGCTTTTTCAACCATTTTTTCAGCTTTCATATAATCCGGTCTTTGGACAATTATTTCAGATGAAATTTCAGCTGGTATTATACCTGAATATTCCATATCATCCAAATGAGAACGTTCAAGTTTATTTGCGTTCTCCGGGCTTTCCCCAATCAATACACACATTTGATGTAGCAGTTGTTCACGTTGCTTTTTTAATTCTATTAAATCTGAATTTCCGCTTACATAAGATTTGTTAGCCCTAACAGTATCAGCCGTTGAAGTTAGTCCCTCACTGTGGCTCAACATCATTAAGTCATAAATTTCTTTTCTGTCTTTTACAATTTCTTCTTGAAGTTCAATTATTTTATCAAGTTTTACAATATTTAAATAAGTTGTTCCGACGGCAGACGCTACGGAAATGTATGCACTTCTTTCATCAAGTTGTGAACCTTCCCAAAGTTTTTTGACAGATTTTGTTTTATCTCTGTTTTTTAAGAAAATGTCTAATTCATATTGTACTAAAGCAGGTGCCGCAAAAGCACCTTCTGTAGAAGTATCCCCAGGCATTTTTACTAAATTTGGTGCATATCCTACAGTTGCACTTGGTAATTCTTTTGCAAATTGCATTCTTGTTTGTTGATAGTATTCTTCAACAGCCAAAGTTGCCATTTTTAAATCATAATTGTTTTGAATTGCTCTGATTATATAATCATTTAAATAGTCATCATTGAAATTTTTCCACCAATCCATATTAACATATGCATATTTATAGTCATTATTAGTTTTTTTATTTTTCTTTACCATGCTTTTGAATTGTTTTGGTGTTGCAGTTGATTTTTGCACATCACTAATTGCAAAAACAGGGGTCATGTTTGTTGTTATAAGACTTGCTAAAAGTGTTATTACTACTGCCTTTTTCAATTTTTCTTCCTCTACTAAAATTTTATGCTTGCATTTTTAATAATCATATGTTAGCATAATATTGTTGTAAATGCAACATATTTTTTTTGCAACATAACATTGAAATAATAAAGGAAATATGAAAAAGGTCATAAAACATTACACTGAAAGTATTCATTACGATATAGAACAAACAGCTAAAATTATTAAACTTGTTGCAGCTCAGTTGTTCAATAAACTTAATTTTGATATTGTACCGGAAGAATATTCAGCGTTAGATGTTATTTCTTGTCATAGTGGTATTTGCCAAAGAGATTTAGCAAAGCTTATATTTAAAGATCGAGCAAATACTGGTAGAATTCTAAATTCACTTGAAACTAAAGGATTGATTACCAGATTTGTTGACACAAAAAATAACCGTTTAGTTCGTAAAATGGCTATGACAGAAGCTGGTTATAAAAAGTTAAATGAAATAAATTTAAAATTTGAAAAAGCTTTACTTGATAATAGAGAAGGGATTTTTTCAGAAGATGATGTTGAAAATTTACAAATCAGCTTGAGAAAATTCAGAGTCTCACTAGAAAAATTATTAGAACTTAAAATATAGAGGTTAAAAATGGAAGAAAACAAAACTCAACAAGAAAATGTTAATAATGAAGAAAAAAAAGAAAACAAACTTTTAAAAAAACCGGTGATAATAACTTTAGGTTTTGTAGTACTAGCTCTTATTGCTTATTTTATTATTGATACAATAAAATACCAATCAACGGATGATGCTTATGTGGAAACAACTACAGTTTCTGTAGCTCCAAAAGTTAGTGGTCAAATTGTGGAAGTTTTAATAAAAGATAACCAAAGAGTTAATGAGGGCGATTTAGTTGCAAGAATTGATGATACTGACTATAAAATCAAAGTAGATCAAATGACAGCACAATATGAAAGAGCCTTATTAAATCAACAGAATGCTAAGGCTAATTTAAAGGCAGCATCAACAAATATTGATGTTGCAAAAAAAGATTTAGACAGATACAAAAATTTATATGAAGCCGGAGCTGTCTCTAAACAGGCTCTAGATGCAGCACAAGCTAAATATGATAATTCAAAAGCTCAATTAGTAACAGCAGAACAATCATTATTTTCAGATAACGATAGCAAAGTAGCGGATGCTGATTTGAAAGTGTTAAAAGCTCAAAAAGACCAAGCTGAAGTCAATCTTTCTTATACAAATATCTATGCTCCGCAATCCGGAACGGTTGCCTCAAGAAGAGTAGAAAAAGGTATGTATGTTCAAGTTGGGACTCCTTTATTCACAATAGTACCTGATGACATTTGGGTTGTGGCAAATTTCAAGGAAAATCAATTAAGACATATGAAACCGGGACAACCCGTTGATATAAAAGTAGATACTTACCCAAATAAAATTTTCAAAGGAAAAGTTGATAGTATTCAAAGAAGCTCTGGTGCAAAAGCCAGTTTATTTCCTCCAGAAAATGCTGTTGGTTCATTTGTAAAAATTGTTCAAAGGATTCCTGTAAAAATTATTTTTACGGAAGAAATTGATCCGGAACAATATAATGTTGTCCCAGGCATGTCAGTTGTTCCAAAAGTAAGAGTGAGATAAGTAAAAGATTTATAAAATACTATGGCTGAAGAAATAATAGAAGAAGAAAATCAATATTATCCAAAGAATCCGTGGCTATCAGCGAGTGCTGTTTTGCTCGCTGTATTTATCTTTGTACTTGATGGTACAATCGCAAATGTTGCGTTGCCGCATATGGCCGGAAGTTTTTCAGTTACACGTGATGAATCAATATGGATTTTAACAAGTTATTTGATTGCAAGCGGTATTGTTATTCCGGCTGTTGACTGGTTTAGTAAGGTTTTTGGCAGAAAAAATTTCTTCATTATAAGTATTTTACTTTTTACCGTAGCATCCTTATTATGCGGATTGGCGAACTCTTTATTAACAATGGTTTTAGCAAGAATTTTGCAAGGTTTTGGCGGTGGTGGTATTGTTCCTATTTCACAAGCTATTATGTTAGAAAGCTTTCCTAAAAAAGATCGGGCGAAAGCTATGGCTGTATTTGGAATGGGAATAATTATTGCTCCAATTGTCGGGCCTGTATTAGGTGGTTGGATTACTGATAACTGGACTTGGCCTTGGATTTACTTCATAAATGTTCCGTTTGGTTGTATTGCAGCTATAATGTGTAAAAAAATGCTGTTTGATCCTCCTTATGCACGCAGACAAAAGGGAGTCAAAATTGATGCTTTAGGTTTTTTCCTTTTAATTATTTGGATTATGTGTTTACAGATAGTTCTGGACAAAGGTAACAATGCAGACTGGTTCAATGCACCATGGATTTGTTGGATGTTTGGAATTTCTTGTGTTGCAGGTATTTTATTCTTCATTTCTCAAATTGTAAGAAAAGATACATTGATAGACTTAAGCGTTTTCAAAGACATGAATTTTTTAGCCGGAACAGCTATACAAGTTGTAATACAAGCTGTTTTATATGCTTCAATTGCAATACTTCCTCAGTTCTTACAAAGTATGATGGGTTATACTGCTTTTTTAAGCGGATATTCAATGATGCCAAGAGGTCTTGGCAGTATGTTATCAATGATTATTGTTGCAAATGTTTCAAATAAAGTTAGTAATAGACTACTTGTTATGATTGGTTTAATATTAATTGGAAGTGGCGGGCTTGTTTTAGGATTTTTAAATTTGCAAATATCAAGTATGAATATTATGATTCCTAATTTTATGATGGGTATGGGAATGGGTCTTGCTATGGTGCCAATTATTAACCTATCAGTTGACACATTGCGAAATGATCAAATGACTAATGCAAGCGGTATTCAAAATTTGTTAAAAACAATTGGCGGTGCAATAGGAACGTCTCTTGTTGCAACAATGATATCAAGATTTTCACAAATACATCAATATATGTTAGTTGGAAATTTAACAGAGCTTAATACAGTTTATTTAGAAAAATTGCAAGGAATAGCGGGTGTTTTATCACAACATGTTGAATATTCTGTTGCAAATTATATGGGGCAAACAATGCTTTATAAACAACTAATTCAGCAATCTACATTGTGGGCATTTATGGATTCCTTTAGAATTTTCGGGTTAATGTGTTTTATAATTATCCCACTCCTTTTGTTTATTAAATCAAATAAATCTCTATATGAAAAAAAATAAACCTATGCTCTTGGGTGAGTTTCGTTATAAACTTCTTTCATGTGTTGCATAGATACATGAGTGTAAATCTGAGTGTTAGAGATACTGGCATGACCTAAAAGTTCTTGTACAATACGCAAATCCGCACCATTTTCAATTAAATGAGTAGCAAAACTGTGCCTAAAGACGTGAGGTGTAACTTTTTTAGGTAATTCAATTTTTTCAACAATTTCATTTATTACATTTCGGATTGTTTTGGTTTGCAGTCTGTATCCGGTATTGTTAATAAAAACAGGTGAACTTTCCGTGGGTTCTTCAATTTTGTATCCTTTTGGAATTAACATCCTAGCTGAATCAATGTATCTTTCAAGATAAGTTTTTGCTCTATCGGTTACAAGTATAATTCTTTCTTTGGAACCTTTACCAAAGACACGTATTTCATTATTTTCAAGGTTTAAATCTCCAAAATTAAGTCCGCTTAATTCAGAAACACGCATTCCTGTTGCCCACAAAAGTTCCAGTATAGCTCTATTTCTAAAACCGGATGGTGTATCAATTTTTACGTTATTAAGTATTCTTTCTATTTCTTCAGGTGTTAAAAATTTTGGTAAAGATTTTGGTCTTTTTGGTGATGTTAAATTCATCGCAGGATTGGAATCAACCTTGCGTTCTCTGTACAAAAATTTGTAAAAAGTCCTAATAGACGCTATTTTTCTTGCTATGGTTGTTTTTTTGTAATTAAATTTTTGTATAAAACGTAAGTAATCTCTTACTTTTGAAAAATTTACATCTTCACAAGATTCGTCATTTATCCATATAAGAAAGCTCAAAATATCAGAACAATAAGCTTTTGCCGTATGTTTTGAAAAATTTTTTTCAACCAATATATAAGACTTAAAATCTTCTAAATCCTGCTTTGAATTTACGTTTAAACCCATCATTCACCGTATTGCTTTTTTATAACATATATTATACAATATATCTAGAATATTTAGAATAGTAAAAAATCAGGAGATAATATGAGTTGTAAAAAATTATTAGTATCAGCAATGGTTCTTTCAGGACTTTTTTGCGGAACTACAGCGTTTTCTGCTAGTTTAGAAGCAAAAGTTGAAAAAAACAAGGTTTCTCAAAAATATCCCGAAATCAGTAAGATGATTGAATATAATAATTATTCGCAAGCCGATGCTGCATTAAGCAATATTTTGAAACAAAATCCAAATAACATTGATGCTCAAGCCTTGCAAATTGTCTCTATGGCAAAACAATATAAACTTGCACCTGCACAAACTGAATTAGATAAATTGATGAAAAAATATCCAAATAACGCAGATTTGCATTATGCGCAAGGTCTTATTTATATGCTTAGACAAACATCTTCTGATGTTGAATATATTAAAAATTCAAGAAATTTAACAACAAATGCAATTAAAGAATTTGTAACAGCAGTTAATTTAAATGCAAATCATTTTGAAGCGTACAATGCAATGGGTGTTGCTACATTAAAATTAGGCAATAAAAAAGATGCACAGGAATTATTCCAAGTTGCATTGCAAATCAAACCGGATTTTGCTCCAGCATATGACAATCTTGGTAATCTGGCGATGATGGATGATAAGTTGGATGAAGCTGAAAAATATTTCAAGCAATCTTTAAAATATAATTCACATAATCCAACATCAATGTATCACTTGGCTCAAGTAGAAGCAAAAAGAAAAAATTATTCAGCTGCTTTAACTTGGATTAACCACTCAATTCACATTAATCCTAATTCATCTCCTGCATTAAATCTTCAAGGTGAATTATATTTGAGACAAGGTAACCAGCCTGCTGCGATTAATTCATTTAAGAAAGCGGTAGCTGTAAAACCTGAAAATTCACGTCCATATATCAATTTGGCCGGCGTTTATGAACGCAGAGCAGATTCTGAATTCGCAATGGAACAATTAAAAACAGCCATTGTAATTAATCCAAATTACAAAGACGGAATATACAAAGTTGCTAATATGTCTTTAGAAACAAAAAAATATGATCAAGCACTTGAATACTATTCAAAATTACTTGGTGATGAAACATATAATGATGACGCTATCGTAGGTCTTGCAAATACTTATTATGAAATGGCAAAAGATACTGCAGACAGTGAATCATATACAACAAACAAGGATGTTTACCTTGCATACGATTATGTAAACAAGGCAATTGAAAAAACTCCTGATGATTTAAAATTGCACCTTGCAAAAATTAAGCTTGCAAGAATTACTCACCAAGTGCCAATGTCAACAGAAAGTTTGAATTACATCATACAATCTGCAAGCAACAGCTTGATGGATACCGTAGTTAAAGGAGAAGCTTATTTGGCTTTAGGTAGAGAAAAAGATGCTGTTTATACTTTTGAAAACGCAATTAATTTCTCTAAAACTACTGATGATTATTTATACTTGTCTGAAATACTTTTACATAACAAACAGTTCAGAACAGCAAGAACTGCTTTGGAAAAAGTTTTGCAGCAAGATCCAAACAATCAGGTTGCTAAAAATGGTATAGATTATATCAACCTATGTGAAATCAAATCAAATGAATTCTTGGATGTTGCAAGAAGACAATACAAAGAACAAAACTATGCCTCAACAATTGAATATTGTAACAGAGCAATTGACTTCTTCCACAATTCTGCAGACATCGCAAAATTAAAGGCAATGGCATATGAAGCAGAGAAGAATTATCAAGGCGCTGTGAAATATTATACACAATATTTAGCATACAATCCGAATGCTGCTGATAAAGTTGCAGTAACCAAAAAAATAGAAAAATTTAAAAAGAAAGTAAAATAAAATACTCTGATGAAACAGTTTGATATCAGAAAAACATTTGAAATATTTTTGAGAGAGCCTCTAAGTGTATTAACTGAGGGGCTTTTTCAGATTGTAAATATTAAAACGAATATTTTTAGCAATAAACCTTCTGTAAATGTCGATATTATCAATAAAAAAACGCAAATTACAGTTGTAAATAGCGACAATATGTACAGTTTGTTTCAAACAGTTTTATACAAACGCAGATTGAAAGAACAAAAGGAAAAAGCACTCAAATGAAAACATTTATGCAAGCCAAATTTGTTGTAAGTGCTGAAAAATTAAGCCAATGTCCGGATTTTCAATTATGTGAATATCCATTGTTAGGACGTTCAAACGTTGGAAAATCTTCTTTCATAAATGCCTTGGCAAATAATAAAAAACTTGCCAAAACATCTAATACTCCAGGAAAAACAAGATTAATTAACTTTTTTAATTTTTCTGATAAATTTGTAATTGCGGATTTGCCCGGATATGGTTATGCAAAAGTTTCTAAAGAAGCTCAAAATCGTTGGCAAAAATATTTGGAAGAATATTTGTTGAAACGTACCCAAATAAAATCATTGGTGCAATTGATAGATGGCAGGCATGAAATCCAAAAAAACGATTTTCAGATGCGGGAGTGGGTTGAAGCGTATAATTTACCTATATTTACTGTTGTGACCAAAATAGATTATGTCCCGAAACCAAAAATTCAAAGTGTTATTAAAAAGGTTGAAAAGGAATTTGGTGGCGAGGTTTATCCTTTTAGTTCGGTTAATACAAGATATAATGAAGTTATTCTAAATAAATTATTAGATATTTAGTTTTATAAAAACAACTTGTAAATATACATTAAACAGAGGATTAAATAAAAAGTTTGACCTGCTAAAATGAACATGGGTAGGTAATCTGTGGGGTTTTGTATGAGAGAGTACATGGATAGTGTAGAAGATTTTTACCCTCAAAATAGTGGGGCGATTTCTGAATCTATAACTCAAAACTGGACTGAGCAAGCCTTAGAGTGTTATAGCATTAAATGTGATTGTAAAAGATGTTCACTTGCTAAAGGCAATTATTCATTCGTTTGTCAAATGCCCAAGGTTATAGATGCATTAATAAATTTCAATGGCAAACCGCAATTGGCTTAAAATACTCCTTTTTTCCATTTTCTGACAAAGTAATTGTTGCACTTCTCTCCAAAAGAAGTGCTTTTTATTTTTCATAAAAAATGCCCTTATAAAAGGGCATTTTCTAGTCCGGTAGCCTATTGAGGGGCTAACCCCTCTTGGTGGAATTTCATCAGTTTTGCCAGATGCCATTCCTTGGCTTTTATCTCCTCTATATTGTTCTTTATCACGTCTAATTCGGCAAGCAAAGTATCCAAACTCTTATGTTGTCTGACATAAGTTGGTTGTTTTGGCTCTGCTTCACCAATACATGGTAGAAAACAGTTTTCTGCGAATAAATCGTCAAAATTTTCCATACACGTAACTCCCTAATTCAACGAGCTCTACATCTCTTTTTGAGTAACAAATGATTTGAACAAATCCGTCAAATCAAATTTGCCAAATTTAAATGCGTAAGGTTTTTCAGAATACTCACTGTCAGTAATCCTATGCAAATCTTGCATTTGACTGGCATCTAATGAATTAAAATCAAAACTTGTCATTTCGGCGAAATCAACCATTAAATCTTCTTCGCTCATAATTTTCTTTTCGTCCATAATACACTTCTCCTTAAAGATCTTACATTTTCTCTATCGGTTACAGACGAATTTTTCTTTATAATTTTAATGAGCATTGTTACATATTTTTACATTACTAAAAATTATTTATAATTGTTGAACTCTGTCCTTTAAAAGCTATTAATCCCAAATATTGAGCAGCAGAGCCAAGTTCTTTTTCAATTCGGATTAACTGGTTATATTTTGCAATTCTTTCAGATCTGGAAAGAGAACCAGTTTTAATTTGACCGCAGTTTATTGCAACAGCAAGATCAGCAATAAAGGTATCTTCAGTTTCACCTGAACGATGTGATATGATTGAAGAATAACCTGCCAGATTTCCTATTCGGATAGTTTCCAAAGTTTCGGAAAGGGTTCCAATTTGATTTAATTTTATTAAAATTGAATTTGCAACACCTTTTTTTATCCCTTGAATAAGTCTTTTTTTATTTGTTACAAATAAATCGTCACCAACAAGTTGACATTTTTTTCCAAGTTGTTCTGTTAAAAGTTTCCAACCTTCCCAATCTTCTTCTGCCATACCGTCTTCAATCGATACAATTGGGAATTTATCTACCAAAGTTGTTAACAAACCAACCATTTCTTCTCTTGTAAGTGTACGATTTTCCCCTTTTAAAATATAGTTATCCTTCTCAAAAAATTCACTTGATGCGACATCAAGACAAATTTTAACATTATCTGTTGTATAATTTGCTTTTTGAATAGCATCAATAATGAGTTCAATTGCTTCTTCGTTCGACTTTAATTGTGGTGCAAAGCCTCCTTCATCACCAACAGAAGTTGTCAAGTTTTTTGATTTTAATAATTGTTTTAATTTGTGAAAAATTTCAGATCCAATTTGTATAGCATGTTCAAAATTTTCAGCACCTGTCGGTGTTATCATAAATTCTTGAAAATCTAAATTGTTATCTGCATGGACACCTCCATTTAATATATTCATCATAGGTATTGGTAGTGTTACAGCATTAATTCCTCCAAGATATCTATATAATGGCAAATTTAAACTTTTTGCAGCAGCTTGTGCCGTGGCAATTGAAACTCCTAAGATAGCGTTTGCTCCAAGTATTGATTTATTTTCGCTACCATCCAGATTAATCATTGTTTTATCAATTAAATCCTGGCACAATGCATTTTTACCGATAAGTTCAGGTGCAATTTTTTGATTTACATTTTCAACAGCATTTAAAACACTTTTGCCACCATATTTTGTAATATCACCATCTCGTAATTCCCATGCTTCATGAATTCCCCTTGATGCTCCTGAAGGTATAGCTGCTCTGCCTGTTACATTAAAAGGAAGTTGAACTTCAACTTCAATAGTTGGATTTCCTCTGGAATCAAGAATTTGCCTTGCGTAAACATTTTCAATAATAGTACTCATACTTATTCTCCTTTAGAATAAATATAAGATATTTATAAATTTTTTAAACTGTCGTTTTATATGTCAGCTTGAATAGTTTTATATTTTTTTATATTTGAATATTAATTTTTTTATATTGATAAAATATCCAACAGAAAGGATTATTGCGGCTGTTAACCAAGCAATAGGTCCTGCATAAAACATTCCGTAATAGCCGAATTGTACAGCAAGATATACCGCAGCAAATGATCTTATCATAAGTTCAGCAAACGAAGACGTAAGTGGAATTAAAGTTCTACCCATACCTTGCAGAGCGTTTCTGAATATGAAAATTTGACCTAAGAAGAAATAAAATATTGTACTTATCCATAAGTAGTCATGTGCTATTTTTATAACTTCTGTTTTTTCCCCTCCAATGAAAAGTCCTATAATATTGCTTCCCCAATATCTCATAATAAAAGCCATTGCTATACTAAGTAAAAGGTTTATGGTAGAAGTTCTGATAACTCCATACCTTATTCGAGATACATTTTTGGCTCCAAAATTTTGAGCGACAAATACAGATACTGCAACTCCAAAAGACAACATAGGCATGGTCGCAAGTTGTTCTATTCTTAATGCTGCAGTCATTGCTGCAATTACATTTGAGCCAAAAGAATTACATACACATTGAATGATAAGAACGCTTATACCTAAGACAGAAAATTGCAATGTCATAGGAAAACCTACTCTCACGTGTTCCATAATAAAATCAAAATCTTTTTTTCGGTTTTCTTTTTTAAATAGAAAATCAGACTTTTGTAAGTGCAATATCGGGAAACGTTTTTTAACATACAAAATACACAATAGTACTGAAAAGATTTGTGATACCACAAGTGCAATTGCAGAACCCGGAACACCCATATGAAACTCTAAAATAAATAACAATGCAAGGAAAACATTGAGTATTGAAGCAAATATTAAAAAATACAAGGGAGTTTTACTATCTCCAAGAGCTCTTAAAACACTAGCCAAAAGATTGTAAAAATTAGCTACAATAAGTCCCATAACACAAATTTGTATATACCAATACGCATCACTAAAAATTTCCTTAGGTACGTTCATTAAGAATAAAATTTGTTTCATTAGTAAAACGCATATTAGTGAAAATAATATTGTAAGAATAGTACTTAATATAGTAGAGACTGCTACAGATCGCCTTACGGAATTTTCATCACCTGCGCCGAATTTTTGTCCGGTAATAACAGCAAATCCATTAGTCATGCCTGCTACTGTGAACATAATTAAAAAGAATAAAGGAGCAACAGCACCGACTGCGGCAAGTGCATTTATACCTAAAGTTCTTCCAACAATAATGATATCTGCAAGATTATAAAGTTGCTGAAAAATATTTCCTATTAAAAGGGGAACTGAAAACAGCAATATAAGCTTTAATGGAGCACCTTTTGTTAAATCTTTAATCATAATAAAAATTATTGTTCACGATTCATCTTAAAATTATATAACCAAATACTTGAAAATTCAAATTCTTTGTGAGAGAATAAAAACTGTCAGTAAATATGGCAAGGTAGCTCCCGTGAGCGAAGCGAGTAAAAGTTAAAATTTTGTGAGAGCAGCGCTCGAGCCAACCGGCCGATGAAAATAGAATAGAGTTGTGGCAAGGTAGCTC